>NZ_JABFAN010000019.1:121691-192447 GCF_017168155.1 Dietzia sp. KRD202
GGTGGGTCGGGGTGGTGACGACTTCGACGACGACGGCGAGGTCATCCGCGGCGGAAGCGACGCTCTATCCCGGTCCACGACGAGTCGTAGTCGGGTTGACGGTGGCCGGCGACCATGGCGGAGTCGGTCACCGCCAGGGCCAACCTGGTCTCGAACATGAAGGGCAGCGAGCCGGTGAGCTTCTGCGGCACCAGGTCCGCCTCGCCGGCCATCTCGAAGATCTCGCGGTCGGCACCGTGCGCGGACCACTGGTTGTGCAGTGACGCCCCGCCCGGGACGAATCCCTCGGCCTTGGAGTCGTGGGAGCCGCGGACCAGCCCCATGAACTCGGACATCTGGTTGCGGTGGAAGTGCGGAGGCCGGTAGGTGTCCTCGGCCACGACCCAGCGGTCGCCGAACACCGCGAAGTCGGCATTCGCCTGCCCCTCGAACGGACCCGGTGAGGTCAGGACCGTGAACACGGACGGGTCCGGGTGATCCCACAGCGCGGTGTTGAGGGGGCAGAAGTCGTCGAGGTCGAACACGTACGCGGCGTGGTTGCCGTGCCAGGCCACCACGTCGAGCGGGGAGTGGTCCAGCTCGACCGACCACCAGCGACCCCCGAACCGCTGCCACAGCTCGACGGGGTCCTCACGGTCCTCGTACCAGGCGGTGGGGTAGCGGAAGTGGCGGGCGTCGGCCAGGCCGTTCGCGCCGATCGGGCCGAGTTCGGGCAGGGTCAGTGCGGCACCGTAGTTCTCCAGCACGTAACCCGAGGCGGTCTCACCGAGCAGGTCGACGCGGAACCGCACGCCCCGGCAGATCACGGCGAACTCGCCGGGGGAGACCACGAGCCGTCCGAACTCGGTGAGCAGCATGATCGGCCCGGCCTGCGGCACGATGAGCAGCTCGCCGTCGGCATCGACCATGTAGCGGTCGGTCATCGACGCCGAGGCCGCGTACCAGTGGATGCCCACGCCGGTGCGCTGTCCGACGTCGCCGCAGGTCCCGTAGGTCTGGATCCCGTCGAGGAAGTCGACCCCCGGGGCGGGCACCGGCGGCGGGTTCCAGCGCAGCCGGTTGGGGGAGGCGATCCCCGCGGCCGAGGGTGCGGCCTGCCAGCCGTCGAGCCCGGCGCGCCGGCGGAAGGCGGTGTGGGCGACCGACGGCCGGATGCGGTAGCTCCAGGTGCGGCGCGTGACCGCCCGCGGCTCTGTGAAGGCGGTGCCGGAGTGCTGCTCCGCGTAGAGGCCGAGGGGGGCGCGCTGCGGCGAGTTCTGGCGACGTGGCAGCGCGCCCGGTTCGGCCTCCGTCTGGTGGTGGCCGGCGAAACCGTGCAGGTAGTCGAGTCGCGGGACGCCCGAGGCTGAGGTGCTGTCGGGGCTCACGACAGCGCGACCATCTCGTGGAGGGTCTGTCCGGTGTGGGTCTCCTGCCTACCGTCGATGGTCACGGTGAGGTCGAAGTCGGAGCGGAACCGGAAGTATCCCGGGTGCCCGACGGCCTTCTTGACCAGCTTGTTCAGTGGCGGGCGACCCACCACCGGAACATCGGAGAGCAGATCGTGTGCGTGGACGATCTCCCGCACGGTGAGGGTGAGGTCGATCTTCCCCGGGACCTCGAGGCGCAGGAACGACGGGTACGAGCGGTCGGCGACGGCGTCGAACACCGCCGGCCCCTCGGTGATGTCCACCTCGCCCTCGGACAGCACGACCTCGCGCCCCCGGGCCACCATGATCGGCTGGGACCAGTGGGAGCCGTAGCGCCCGGTGGTCTGCACCATGGCGTAGACCAGAGAGATCTCGTCGGTGTAGAGGCGCCCCCAGTACCACTTGGAGATGATGCGCTTCATGTCCCCGACGCCCCAGTTGTGGTCGTGGTACCCGCGGCCGCTCACCTGCTCGGCACGGCCGTCGACGCTGACGGTGCCCTCGACCCGGGCCCGGGGCGCGCCCACGCACCAGGCGAAGTACTCCCGGTCCGTGTAACTGGTGCGGCCGCGACCGGGCATCCACGGCGGCACCTCCGCATGGAAGGTCAGGTCCACGCCGATGCCGTCCTGCTCGGCCTTCACCCGGTAGACGGGCAGACCGTCCACCTCGTCGACCAGGACCGCACTGTGGTGGGCGATCGCGACGTCGACCTTCTCGGTGGAGACGCTGAGCTCGGCGTCGGAGTGGTGTCGGTTGGACTCCCTCCGCTGACCGTCCGGGGAGTAGAGGTGGATCTCCACACCGGGTCGGCGCCGGACGAGCTCGCGGCTCTGCAGCATGACCACCACGATCCGGCCGTCGTCGAGGTGGGCGTCGAAGTACCAGTGCTCGAACGCCTGCTTGTCGGAGTCGAGGTGGGCGGCATTGTCCGCGGGCACCACGTCCGTGAGGTGACCGTCCCGGCGACCGGGACCGTTCCACGCCTCGACGATGTTCAGGGACGGGCCTTGCAGGAGGGTCATGGGGATCTCTCTCGGTCGGGGAGCAGGGGAGCAGGGGAATCGGTGGGCCGGGGCCGGCACCGGGGCCGGTTCGGGTCCGGTCGGCACCGGGCCACGGGATCAGCGCCGCAGGGCGCCGGAGGCATCGAATGCGGCCTCGCGGCCGGCCATCTGTGCGCGGTACCAGTTCTCGCGGTGCCAGCACATGACGCGCTCGTGCACCCGGCCGACGGGAGGCACCCGCCGGGCGATCTCGACGGCGGTGATGAGCGGGAACCGGGCCACCGGGATGAGCGCCCACGGCAGCGCGGCGGGCATCCGGTACTTCCGGCGTGTGCCCGGGGCCATGAACATCGCCGAGTAGACCGAATTGATCCGGAAGTTGTAGTGCTCACGGAGGCGTTGCAGGCCGGTGTGGCCCTCGCGGGGTGCGAACGCCTGCGGGTAGGACTCGATGAGTTCGCGCCCGTGTCCCCCCGAGTCGTGGGAACGGGAGAGCATCGCCATCAGCAGCATGCGGACGCTGTCGGCGATGGTCTCCGGGTACCACCGCATACGCACCCCGAGCAGGTGGCCCATGTACTTCTGGAAGTGGATCAGGGCCCGGATCTCGCGCAGGCTGGTCTGGTAGCCGAGCGTCCAGAGACCGAACCCCGGGGTGACGGAGCCGGCGATGAGCGTGAGCACCATGTAGGACTGGCTGATCGGCAGCCCCCACTTCTCGATGTCCCACTCCCCGTGCGAGGCGACCCGTGAGCGGACCGAGACGTGCATGACCCGGACCTTCATCGCCGTGGCCCGACCCTGCGAGCCGGGTCGGAGCAGCGCCCCCGGTTCGGACACGTCGATCCAGAACCGGCAGGTCTCGAGGAAGCGCCGTAGGGCGTTGTCCCCGGCGTACCCGCCCGCCAACGACAAGGGGGTGGCCACCGCCGACTCCGTGTAGATCTCCAGGGTCTCGGCGCCGGCGAAGCTGAACAGCATGGTCCCCCAGCGCCGCCAGATCCTGGCGCCCTCCTCGATCAGGGCCGGGTCGACCCAGTCCGGGACGGTCTCGAACTCCGCGAACAGCTCCCGCATGGAGTCCGGCACGTCGTCGAGCGAGTCGATGCCGTCCGCGAGGGCCCGGTCGAGCATCCGCCTGGTCTCCTCGGGCCCCGTCTCGCCGTGGTACACCTCGTCGACGAACCGCTCTGCGACGGGATCGCCGGAGAACAGGTCCTCGCAGACGGCGGCCGCCTGCTCGTCGGTGGGCAGGAGGTCGAACCCGGTCACCCTGAGTATCGCGGAGCGCAGGCGACGGAACGCGGGGTTCTCGCGGCCCTCCCAGTAGGCGAACCGGGTGGGGCAGCGGACGCCGTCGGGCACGGCGGCCCGGTCGGAGTGGATGCCGACCTCGTCGCCCACGTCGATGGTCACGGAGTCGTGGCTGGTTCTGGTCATGACAGTCCTTCCTCGTCCTGCGCGGTGTGGGGTGCGGGTGAGCGACCGAGCCTTCCGTCCATCCACCCGAGGAGCCCGGCGATGACACGGTCGAGGCCGTCCGGCTGGTCGACCAGGTAGTGGTTGAGGTGGCGCATCTCCACCAACTCGACCTCGGGGTCCGCCGAACAGGCGGCCATGAGCCGGGAGTCCTCGGCGAACGCGGCCTGGTCGCCGAGCAGACTCACGACGAGGGTCGGTTCCGTGATGCGGGGCAGGTCGGAGAGGGCGTCGGCGGCGGTGTGTTCCGGGCTCCAGGTACTCAGCCAGCTGCGGGCGGTGACGAAGCGGGCGAGCCCGCCGGCCGCGGTGTTGGCCGCCTTCGGATCGCCGTACATCGATCCCGCCTCGCGATCGCTGGGATCCAGGGTGAGGTCGAGGAAGCGGGGGTCGGCAGTGGTCCGGTGGACCACGAACCCGCGGTCGGATCCGCCGTCCTTCTCGAGACGCGCGAGGGCCTCGACGGCCCGTCGGTCGATCCGGCGCATCCGCTCCGCCTGCGCCGCGCGGTAGCGCGCCACCCACTCCGGGTCGAACGGCGCGGTGCGGCCGGGGGCGAACAGGTCCAGCTCCGGGTCCACCGACCAGGGGTCGTCCTCATCGGTCACCGCCGGGTCGATCCAGTGACTCAGGACCCGTGCCCGGCCGGGGTGCGCACCGACCAGCATCAGCGCGTCGGCGGCCTCGACGCCGTCGGCGCGCGACTGGTGGAACGTCGCCAGTGAGCCCCCGCCGGAGAAGCCCAAGAGGACGATCTCCTCGAAACCCAGCTCCTCACGCATCCACCGGATGCCGGTGCCCAGGTCCGCCGCCGCCCGCTCCATGAGCAGTGCGGGTTCGTTGTTGGCGTACCGGGTGTTGAGGCCCATCGCGGGCTGGCCCGCCCGTGCGAGGGCGGCGAGCAGGAAATGGCTGAGGAAGTTCGACGCCGGGTGGCACATGATGACTCCGCGGCGACGGGAGGATCCCGGGAGCTCCACGAGGTTGGCGTGCAGTGTCGGGTAGTGGCGCGACAGTCCGGAGTGCATCTCGATCCGGCCGTCGGTGGCCGGTTGATAGGGGATCCGTTGGAAGTGGTCGACGGGCCGGCTCTGGCTCTCGGTGGGAGTGGTCTCGGCTGGCATCAGGTCACCGTCCTGTAGCGGAGCATCATGTCGTGGTCCTCGTGGTCGAGGATGTGGCAGTGCCAGACGTATCCCTGCAGCGTGTCCTTGCGGTGGTGGGCTGCCGGGGGAGCGACGGACCCGATGTAATCGCCTCCGAGGCGGTCAACCCGCGGTTCCGCTCCGTGGGCGTGCACGTTTCCGTGTCCCCCGGCCTCGTGTCCGCCGAGGGACACCGCTGCCGGGAAGGTCGCGTCGGGGTCGAATCCGAGGTCGTCGGCGGTCGGGAAGTGGACCAGGACCCTGGTCACGGAGTTGGGGTCGGCGATGACGGTGTCCTTCATCCCCGTCTCCCACGGCTCGGGCGCACGGACGGGTCCCACCACGAAGGGATCGGGGTCCGGTGTCCACTTGATCCCGGTGGGAGGTTGGGGCTGCCGCAGACACATCGCGATGGTGTCGACCGCCTGGCGGGACAGCACCCGGAAGTGCACCAGGTGGATATGGATCGGGTGCGGATCCGGGGTGGCGTTGACGATGTTCCACATCTCCACCGACCCCTGGCGTGGCATCTCGATCTGCTCACTGGACCACCGCAGGTTGTTCAGACTCATCATCGACGGTGGAATCCGAATGTCGCTGGGCTGGCTCAGAGAGACGTTGCGCACCGCCGGTGCGCGGGTGACCGGCGCGAGTGCCGGGGGCTGGCCGGTGCCGCCGCGCAGGGTCGACGGGACGGGTCCCGTGTGGCCCCTGGCGTTCGTGGCCCGGAACCGCATGAGACTCCCGAGCTTCACCGCTCCGATCTGGGCGGCCTGGGGAGCGGCCTCCTCCGAATTGAGCAGCTCCACGGTCTCGCCTGGCGCGAGACCCGAGAAATCGACGAGCACGTCCGCCCGTTCACCCGGGCCCAGCCGGAATCCGTCCACCCTGGCGGGCGCGGCGAGCAGGCCGCCCTCCATCCCGATCACCCACATGGCCAGCGGCCGGGACAGGTGCAGCATCCAGTTGCTGAACGATGCGGCGTTGACCATGCGCAGCCGGTAGAGCCCGCGGGCGACCTCCGCACTCGGCCAGATCACCCCGTTGACCAGTCCGACGTCGCCCACCGCCCCGCCTTCCCAGTGCCCTTCCGGGACGATCGGGGTGGAGCGCATGGACGCCGCGCCGTCCGGGCGGACGATCTTCTCCTGCAGGACGAGCGGGATCTCGAACTCGCCGGCGGGCAGTCCCAGCGGATTGTCGGGACGTCCGGTGTCGAACCGGTCGCGTAGGAGGTAGCCGCCCGCGAGACCGCCGTAGACGTTGAGGCGGGTGATGGCCATGGCGTGGTCGTGGTACCAGAGCCCGGCCGCCTCCTGCCGGTTGTCGAAGTGGTGGACGTGGCCCTGCCCGGGGAGGGACGACTGCTCCGGGTGGCCATCGCTGGCGGGCTCGGTGACCCCGCCGTGCAGGTGTAGCGACGTGGGTACCCGGGTACGCACCGACTCCGACAGTCCGTGCAGGCTCGCGTCGATGTCCGCGGCGTGTGGGTGGGCTGAGATCTCATTGCGGTAGGTCAGCGTCGTCCGCACTCCGGCGTGTGCCTCGATCACCGGACCCAGGTAACCGGCCGCGCCGTAACCCAGGGTCATCGTCGGCGGGAGATCCCGGTGGAACCGGTGGGTGCCCGTCCGTGCGGCGAGCTCCAACGACTCACCCCGCAGGACATCCGGGCGTGGGAGCTCGTCCACGTAGGCCTCGAGGGCGGGCGAGTGGAACAACAGCGGGCTCGGGCCGCGCGAACCCGCGCCGAGCGAACCCGGGCCGACCTGCGCGCGGGTGGCGGATGCGCCGACCAGTCCCGTGCCCGCCACCCCGGCTGCGGTGCCGAGTAATCGCCGCCGCGTCACCACGGGCCCCCGAGCGCCGCCACCGAACCCGACCATGAGACCTCCCGTTGCTATGACGCGAGTCACAGTACCCTACGGTATGGTTTGGAGGTGGGGTTCACCGAGCGACCGGGGGAGAGATGGCCCGACGGGACATGAGCCGACTCCTGAGGGTGATAACCGTGTGCGTGGCACTGCTTCACGCGGGGTCACCACCGGCGACGGCGGACACGGCGACAATGGGGCGCCGGGCGTGCACGGGCCCCGAGGTGCTACTGGTCCACGACCTGGCGGGGACAGCAGGGGACTGGGACCTGCTCGCCGATGACCTCCGGTCGGCCGGGTGGTGCCCCGTCGCCGTCGACTGGGGACGCCCCCGGCCGGGTGACGTCCCGCTCCCCGTCGGAGGTCTGACCGGCGTGGACGCGGCAGCGGTCGACCTCGCCCGCGACAGGGGTTGGATATCCGCGAGCGCCGATGCGGATGCTGGCGCGGCCGTGCCCGTTCCCGGGATCGCCACCGCGCCGTCGCAGGAGCCTGTGGCGGTGGTGGCCAAGGGGGTCGGCGGACTCGTGGCCCAGCGCGCCGTCCAACTCGCCGTCGGACGCACCGGCCGGGCCGAGCCGCCGATCAGTGCCCTGGTCACGGTGGGGCCGGTGTGGAACGGAACCAACGTGCTGGGGATCGCCGACGTCGAGAACCTCAGCCGCGCACTGGGGACCTACGACGCGGTCCTCGCCTGGGAACGCACCTGGATGGACCCGATCTGCGAGGGGTGTCGGGAGGCCGTACGTGGCTCGGACCTGCTGGTCCGGCTCCACGCGGACGGCCTCCGGACGCGCGGGGTGGTCTATACCGACATCGTCTCGACGGTCGACCTGCTCGTGCACCCACCGCTGGAACAGTCCCCGCCCGGCACGGAGGTGCGGGTCGTCCGGCCGTTCGCGGGCGGCCGGCCCGTGTGGCACGGCGAGCTCGGGCGGGACCCGGACTCACGCGGTCTGGTCGTGGAGGCTCTGGGTCCGACGTAGGCTGACGACGATGACGACACGACACGGTGCGGCGGGCCGATGACCCAGGGGTCGACGTGGTCCGCCCGGCCGACCGGTCCGCGCACGGGGCGCCTCTCGGCGGAGGACTGGGCCCGCGCCGGGTTGGACCTGCTCATGACCGAGGGCAGGTCCGCGGTCAAGATCAGCAGACTGTGCGCCGACTTCGGCGTCACGAAGGGTAGCTTCTACTGGCATTTCGCCGACTTCGACGCGCTCATGGCCGCCATCGCCAGGCTCTACTTCTCGCAGGAGATGGACGCCGCCCGTGGTCTGGTCACCATGGAGGAGATGCCACCCGACGCACGGCTGGAGACCATGAGCGCGATGCTCGTGGAATCCCGCGCCTGGGAGGGGGAGGCCGCGATCCGCGAATGGGCCAGGGCGGACGAGACCGTCGCCGAGGCGGTTGCCGAACTGGACCAACGCATCCTGCGGGTGGTCCACGACGCGTTCGTCGAACTCGGGTTCTCCGAACGGGGGGCGAGGATCCGCGCCGGCGTCTTGGTGTACGCCGGCATCGGGTTCGTCTACGGGCGCTCAGCGCTGCCCGTGCCCACCGTGGAGGAGATCCACGACGTGCTGGCGCTGCTGGTGAAGCCCGAGACCTGACCTCCGGGGCCAGGTCGGGGAGCGCGGGTCAGACCGCCACCCGGACCGTGAGCCCCCTCCGCTTGATCCGCGCCGAGAACTCGGTCACGGTGCCGCAGTCCTCGCCGTCGATCTGGAACGCGGCCGGTTTCTCCAACACGCGGGCGGTGATCCTCACGCCCTGGCGGAAATCCAGTGGCCGGGTCCGATGCTCTTCTTTCCCGCTCTCCGGGGTGGAGTTCCTCCGCAGTATCGGCTTGAGCCGGTGCTGGAACGTGTGATGGGCCAGCACCGCACCCGCCTGCGCCCACCCGAGAGGGCCCTTGGCGCGCAGAGCGAGAACGTCCAGGAGTCCGTCGTCGATGACGGCGTCGGGCAACAGCACCATCCCCGCCTGCAGCATCCCGCAGTTGGCCACCAGGAGGGTGCGCGCGCGGGTCTGGATCGGCGATCCGTCGTCGAGGGCGTACTCGACCCGGATCCGGTGGCCGCGCAACAGCGTGTTGGCGAACGCGCCGACGTACGCGAGCCAGCCCACCCGTGCCTTCAGTTTGTCGTCGGTGCCCGCGATCATGTCGGCGTCCATCCCGGCGCCGAGCATCACGAGGAACACGTCATCGTGGGACACGCCGTCGCCGTCGGTGTAGTGGACCTCGCCGAGGTCGATCGCGCGGCTCCGACCGCTCATGGCGACACGCAACGCACGGTCGACATCGTCCAACGGGACGTCGAGGTTGCGGGCGAGCAGGTTCCCGGTTCCCAGGGGGACGACTCCCATCGGCACCGAGGTGCCGAGCAGGCCCTGCGCCACCGACCGTACGGTGCCGTCGCCGCCGCACGCGATCACCAGTCCGACACCGTCGGCGGCCGCCCGTGCCGCCTGACCGGTGCCCGGGTCCTCCTCGGTGGTCTCGTAGAAGACGGGATCCGTCCACCCGTGCCTGGACGCCCGCTCCTCGGCGAGGCGGCGGACCTCGTCGATTCCGACCTTGGTGGGGTTGTAGACGACGGCGAGGCGAGACGGGGCTGGGGACACCGCACCAATGTGTCAGAAAGCCGACCGGCCCGCCATTCGTCGCCCCCGGGCGGATTTGGTATGCGACGGCGGCCGCCTATATCCTTGGGTCCGAAGTTTGAACGCCTGGGAGCTCTGCTCTCGGGCACCTGATCAAGTTTCACCGAAGACCGCAGGTCGCCGCTCCCGCCGGGGGTGGTCGAAGGGTCCGGGAGCGCCCGGACGGCCCGCGCAGGAGAACACCGGTCAGCGTCGGATGTGCCGTGGGTCCCCAGGGGCCCGTGCCAGCTCCTCCACGCCCCGTGCCACCTGCGCACGGGGCGTTCGTGTTTTCTCGGGCGAGATGATGCAGAAAGGAGGCGAAACATGGCAAAGCCCGCAAAGGTCCAGGCCGTCGAGGAGATCAAGCAGCACTTCCAGAACTCCACGACCGCCGTGGTCACCGAGTACCGCGGACTCTCCGTCCCGCAGGTCACCGAACTGCGCAAGACGCTGGGTGACGCGGCCACGTACACCGTGGCCAAGAACACCCTGGTCAAGCGTGCGGCTGAGGAAGCCGGAGTCGAGGGTCTCGATGACCTCCTGTCCGGTCCCACCGCCATCGCGTTCGTCACCGGTGAGGTCGTGGACGCCGCCAAGGCGCTCAAGAACTTCGCCAAGGACAACAAGGCGCTCGTCATCAAGGGCGGTGTCATGGACGGCTCACCGCTGTCCGCCACCGAACTCGACAAGATCGCCGATCTCGAGTCCCGCGAGGTCCTGCTCGCGAAGATGGCCGGTGCCCTCAAGGGTAACCAGACCAAGGCCGCCGGCCTGTTCAACGCGCCCGCTTCGCAGCTGGCACGTCTGTTCGCGGCGCTCGAGGACAAGAAGAACTGATAACCCCACATGCTTCCGGGCCGTCTGACGGCACCGGGACCAACAGAAAGGACGCCACCATGGCGAAGCTCAGCAACGACGAGCTGCTCGAGGCCTTCAAGGAGATGACTCTTCTGGAGCTCTCCGAGTTCGTGAAGCTCTTCGAGGACACCTTCGAGGTCACCGCGGCCGCTCCGGTCGCCGTCGCCGCTGCCGGCGCCCCGGCTGCCGGTGGCGAGGCCGCCGCCGAGCAGGACGAGTTCGATGTCGTCCTCGAGTCGGCCGGCGACAAGAAGATCGGCGTCATCAAGGTCGTGCGCGAGCTCGTGTCGGGCCTGGGCCTCAAGGAGGCCAAGGATCTCGTCGAGTCCGCCCCCAAGGCGATCGTCGAGAAGGTCGACAAGGAGGCCGCCGAGGCCGCCAAGACCAAGCTCGAGGAGGCCGGCGCGACGGTCACCCTCAAGTGATCTGACGCACCACCGCTTCACCAGGGACGGCCCGGCGATATCGCCGGGCCGTCCCTGTCCCATTTGCGTTCCACTCGCGCCATTTCCCCACGCCCGCCTGCTCTCCGGCTGCGGTAGCGGAACACTTTTGGTCGGGATGTAACAAAGCACGCCTCCGGAGCGGTAGTTTACAGTGACCGTGGCCACAGATCAGGGCCGCAGTGAGGAGTGGTTGACGTGGGTGTCGAGGTTTCCGTCGAGGGTCTGACCAAGTCCTTCGGTTCGCAGAAGATCTGGGAGGACGTCACGTTCACCCTTCCCGAGGGCGAGGTCAGTGCGCTGCTCGGTCCGTCGGGTACCGGCAAGTCGGTGTTCCTCAAGTCCCTTATCGGGCTGCTGCGCCCGGAGCGCGGCAAGATCATCATCGACGGCACCGACATCCTGCAGTGCACCGCCAAGGAGCTCTACGAGATCCGCAAGCTGTTCGGCGTCCTGTTCCAGGACGGCGCACTGTTCGGGTCCATGGACCTCTACGACAACGTCGCGTTCCCGCTGCGCGAGCACACGAAGAAGTCGGAGAGTGAGATCCGTGACATCGTCATGGAGAAGCTCGAGCTCACCGGTCTCACCGGGGCGGAGGGCAAACTGCCCGGCGAGATATCCGGCGGTATGCGTAAGCGCGCAGGCCTGGCCCGCGCCCTGGTGCTGGACCCGGAGATCATCCTCGTCGACGAGCCCGACTCGGGTCTCGACCCGGTCCGCACCACCTACCTGGCTCAGCTGCTCATCGACATCAACGCCCAGATCGACGCGACGATCCTCATCGTCACGCACAACATCAACCTCGCCCGCACCGTGCCGGACAACCTCGGAATGCTCTACCGCAAGAAGCTCGTGATGTTCGGACCCCGCGAGGTGCTGCTCACCAGCGAGGAACCGTCCGTCCGCCAGTTCCTGCGCGGCTCCAAGCTCGGTCCCATCGGTATGTCCGAGGAGAAGGACGACGCGCAGATGCGCGAGGAGATGAAGCATGCGGAGGCCGGGCACAACGACGGATCCCCGGGCGAGGACGAGCTCAAGGGAGTGCCGCCGCAGATGCAGCCGACTCCGGGCAGCCCGGAGCGCAAGGGTGAGGTCCGGCGTGAGGAGAGGGTGGCCGAGATGCTCGACACGCTGCCGGAGGGTGCGCAGCAGGCCATCCGCGAGGAATGGGCCTCTCGCGGTCACGGCAACGGTAAGGTCGCCGCGTCGGCGCCTGCAGGGGCCACCTCGTCGCAGTCGGACGCGGGCTCCAACTCGTCCGGAGTGGACGAGCACTACGGGTCCGACGAGAACTGACGCGTCGACCGAACCGGGGGGATTTGATGGCGGAGAGTACGACCCAGCATCCAGAAGGACGGGCCGGTATGTCACCGGCCGATGTCGGAGGAGGCTTCCGGGCCGCGGTGGGCGGGGCCGGCGAGGTATTCCGACTGTTCCTCGACGTGCTACGAGGGGTCTTCAGGCGACCGTTCCAGTTCCGTGAGTTCATAGAGCAGTCCTGGTTCATCGCCTCGGTGACGATCCTCCCGTCGGCACTGGTGGCGATCCCGTTCGGGGCCGTCGTGGCGATGCAGACCGGGTCGCTCGTCCAGCAGCTCGGCGCCGAGGCCTACACGGGGGCCACCGGCGTCCTCGCCGTCGTCCAACAGGGTGCGCCGCTGGTGACCTCACTGCTGATCGCGGGCGCCGCCGGTTCGGCGGTGGCCGCCGACCTCGGTGCCCGGACCATCCGCGAGGAGCTCGACGCGATGCGAGTCCTGGGGATCGACCCCATCCAGAGGCTCGTCGTCCCGCGGGTGCTCGGCATGATGCTCGTCGCGGTGCTCCTGAACGGACTCGTCTCCATCGTCGGGATCTCCGGCGGTTACGTGTTCAACATCATGCTGCAGGGCGGCACACCGGGCGCCTACCTGATGTCCTTCGGTGCCCTCGCCCAACTGCCCGACTTCATCATGTCCTCGATCAAGGCCCTGATCTTCGGACTCATCGCCGGCGTGGTCGCCTCGTACTGCGGGATGAACCCCAAGGGCGGCCCCAAGGGGGTCGGCGACGCCGTCAACCTCGGCGTGGTCCTCACATTCCTCCTGCTGTTCTTCGCCAACCTCATCTTGACGGCGATGTACCTGCAGATCGTTCCCCCGAAGGGGTCGTAATGGCGATCCATACCGATGTCGGACCCACGAGGGCCCGGCTGAGGGCCCTTGTCCGTGGCCCGGTCAGTTCGTTCGACTCTCTGGGCGACCAGCTCGCCTTCCATCTCCGGGCGATCCGCTGGATCCCTCAGACGATCGTCCACTACCGCCACGAGGTGCTGCGCCTGATCGCGGAGGTGACCTTCGGCGTCGGCACGCTGGCGGTGCTCGGCGGGACCATCGGCGTCATCGTCATGATGAGCGGGTTCACCGGGGTCGTCGTCGGCCTGCAGGGGTACGCAGCCCTCGACCAGATCGGTAGCTCGGTCCTCACCGGGTTCCTGTCTGCCTACGTCAACACCCGCGAGGTCGCCCCCATCGTGGCGTCACTCGCCCTGTCCGCCACCGTCGGCTGCGGCTTCACGGCCCAACTCGGCGCGATGCGGATATCCGAGGAGATCGACGCCCTGGAGGTCATGGCGATCCCGAGCGTGCCCTATCTGGTCACCACCCGGGTGATCGCCGGATTCATCGCGGTCATCCCGCTGTACGTCGTCGGCCTGCTGTCCTCCTACCTCGCCACGAGGGGCGTCAACACCATCGTGCAGGGCCAGTCCACCGGCTCGTTCGACCACTACTTCTACCTGTTCCTGCCACCGGAAGACGTGATCTACTCGTTCGTCAAGGTGATCATCTTCGCGTTCGTGCTGGTGATGATCCACTGCTTCTACGGCTTCACCGCCACCGGCGGTCCGGCCGGCGTCGGCGTGGCTGTGGGGCGGGCCGTCCGCACCACGATCGTCGTGGTGGCGATCCTCAACTTCTTCGTCGGACTCGCCCTCTGGGGCACGACCACGACTGTGCGGGTGGCGGGATGAACGAACTCTCGGCGCTCTCGAAGCGGCTGCTGGCCGCCCTGTTCATCGTCATCGTGCTGGCCTTCGTCGGCACGACCATCGCGATCTACAACCGCGCGTTCACCGCGTCGGACACCGTCACCCTGAACACCGACCAGCTGGCCTACGCGCTGCCGAACGACGCCGACGTCAAGGCGCGCGGTGTCCTCGTGGGCCGCGTCTCCGGTGTCGAACCCGACGGGGACCGCGTGCAGATCAACATGGAGTTCGACCCGGCGCTCATGGAACAACTGCCGGCCAACGTCAGTGGCCGCCTGCTCCCCAAGACGTTGTTCGGTGAGCGGTTCGTCGACCTGGGGTTCCCCGATCAGCCCGTGGGGACGCTCGAACCGGGAGCGACCATCGAGCAGGACACCCGCGGCAACGCGATCGAGTTGGGGCGCGTCCTGGACGGGCTACTCCCCGTTCTCGAGGCGGTCCCGCCGGAGAAACTGGCGGGCACGCTCGGCGCGATCAACCAGGCGTTGTCAGGCCGTGGGGACGAGATCGGCGCCAGCCTGGTCGAGATCGGACAGGTCTTCGACGGCATCAACCAGGAGTTGCCCGCTCTGGAATCCGGGCTGGAGGATCTGGCGACATTCTCCCAGACCTATTCCGAGGCGCTGCCTGATCTCATCAACGCTCTGGACGCTCTGCGCACCACCGGCGACACGGTGGTCCAGCGCCGCCCCGACATCGCCGACGGACTGCGGCGGATCAGCGAGTCGTCCGAGGTCCTCACCGGTTTCCTCGCCGCGAACCGCGACGACCTCATCTCCCTGGCGGTGGACTCGCGCACCTCCCTGGAGTACCTGGCTGAGTATTCGCCAGCACTGCCGTGCTCGGTGGGGAATTTCATGACTCTTCTGGACCGGTCCGACGCCATCCTGGGCGTGGGCACCGAGCACCCCGCCATCCGGGTGACGCTCGAGCTCGTCAATCCCAGAGGGCGTTACGTGCCCAACCAGGACGAGCCGCGGTTCTTCGACACCCGCGGTCCCCGCTGTTACGACCCGGCGCAGGAGCCGTTCATCTTCGGCGGGGCCCCCGGCGGGGCGATCGCCGACGGGAGCTACCAGATCCCCACCCGCAATCCGGGGCCCGCGTTCATCCCGACTCTGCCCAATCCGCTTCTCCGGGACGGGCCGGTTCCGGCACTCCGTAACCGTGGCTCGGTTCCCCCGGCTCCCGGGCGGGCGGTGCCCGAGCAGCCCAATATGCCGTTTCCGTCAACCGTGACCGCGGGTCAGGACACCGACGTGGTGGCTATGGCCTACGCCGGCTCGCCGCTGGAGACCGACACCGTCCGAACCGTCCTGGGGGTCGCGTCCTCGCGCGGCGCGCAGGAGATCCCTGCCTGGATCGGCCAGATCGGCGCCCCGGCGCTTCGCGGAACGGAGGTCGGTTTCCGATGAACGCCAAACTGAAGGCCCTATTCCGTGGCGGCCTGCTGGGGTCATTCGTCAAACTGGTGGTCTTCATCGTGGTCACAGTGCTGCTCAGTTCGGTCCTCGCCGTGACCATCAGGGGCGGCACCCGGGCGGAAGGTACGGAGTACTCTGCGATCTTCTCCGACGTGACCATGCTGGAGGAGGGCGACGACGTCCGGATAGCCGGCGTCGTGGTGGGCAACATCACCGGGATGGAGATCCACGAACGCGACCTGGCTAAGGTGGACTTCACCCTGGTCGGCGACCGCACGCTGCCGGCCAACGTGCACCTGGCACTGCGGTTCCGGAACATGATCGGCCAGCGGTACCTGAACATCTCCCGGGAGCCCGGACCCGTCCAATCGGCCCTGGAGGAAGGGAGCACGATCGGAATCGAGAAGACCTCGCCCGCGGTCGATCTCACGGCGCTGTTCAACGGTTTCCGCCCGCTCTTCACGACCCTGCAGCCGGAGGACGTCAACGCGCTCGCCGACTCGCTGGTGCGGGTACTGCAAGGGGAGGGCGGCACCGTGACGAGCCTGGTCCGCCAGACTGGTGAGCTGACCAACCACCTGGCCGATCGGGATCAGGTGATCGGCGAAGTCATCGACAACCTCACCCGGGTCCTCGAGACCATCAACGAGCGGGACGTGCAGTTCCAGCAGCTCGTGGTGACCACCAGGCAACTCGTCGAGGGACTCGCCGACGAGCGCGCCGCTATCGGCAGTTCGCTCGACTCGATGGCGGATCTGACCTCGTCGGCGGAGAACATCGTCACCGCCACGCGGCCCGCCGTCACGGATTCGCTCGACCACCTCAAGGTGGTCAGCGACCAGATCACGACGAACCGCGACACGCTCAGCGAGGTTCTCATCAACCTGCCGCGCAAGACCGACAACCTCATCAGGATGGGTTCGTTCGGGTCCTGGCTCCAGTTCTATCTCTGTGGACTCGACGTGGTGCACGGCCCGGGCACCAACGTGCCCAACCTTCTTCCGAGCGGCGGTCCCACGATCAATCATCCGGTGTACACCAACGTCGCGCCCCGGTGCCACGCAGGGGGAATCCCATGAGCAAGCGCAGTGCGAACGAGCCGAGGTTCAGCAACGCCACCATCGGAGCGATCGGGGTCCTGGTGATCCTCGCCCTGACCGCCGTGTCGTTCAGACTCGACGCGCTACCGATCGTCGGGGCGGGACCCAAATACACAGCCTACTTTTCCGAGGCCGCCGGGCTAGCGGACGGTAGCGAGGTCCGCGTGGCCGGCGTCAAGGTTGGCGTCGTGACCGACGTGGCGCTCGACGGCGACAAGGTGGCCGTGGGCTTCCGGGCCAAGGACGCCTGGCTCGGCGACGACACCCGGGCGAGCATCCAACTCAAGACCGTGCTCGGCCAGAAGTACCTCGCGCTGAGCCCGGCGGGAACCGGGGAACTCGACACGTCGGAGCCGATCCCGCTTGAGCGGACGGTGGCCCCGTACGACGTGGTCACAGCTTTCTCCTCCGCAGCGGAGACGCTCGACGAGATCGATGACGCCAAATTGGCAGCGAGCCTGGACACCCTCACCGATACGATGCAGGCGTCGCCCGAGGAGTTCCGGGGCGCGGTCGACGGCATGGCGCGTCTGTCGCAGACCGTGTCCAGCCGGGACGCCGAATTGCGGAACCTACTCGAGGCCACGCGTACGAGCTCCCAGATCGTGGCGGACCGTAATGACGACTTCCGGCGCCTGATCATCGGCACCGGACAGTTGTTGGGCGAACTCAACGACCGCGCCGAGAGTCTCAAGCTGGTGTTGGCCTCCACGCGCGGACTGTCGATCGAACTCCGCCGGTTCGTCGCGGAGAACGAGGCCGAGTTCAAGCCGACCCTGGATAGTCTCGACTCCGCCCTGGCGGTGTTGACCGACCACGAGGAAGAGCTGAGGGCATCCATCCACAACCTCGGGCCCTTCTATCGGCTGTACTCCAACATTCTGGGCTCGGGCAGATGGTTCGACACCGTGGTCACCAACCTCGTCCCGCCGGGTATTCCTGAGCCGCCCTTCTATCCCGGCGCCCGCGCGCCGGCCAGACAGAGTGGGATCAACTGATGCACAAGAAGATGCCGTACTCGTTCGTCGGGCTGCTGCTCGTCGTCGTCGTGGCCGCCGTGACTGTGATTTTCCTCGCCGTCACGGGGTTCGGACGCACCAGCATCACCGCCACCTTCCCGACAGCCGTCGGAATATCGGAGGGCTCCGATGTCCGGATCCTGGGGGTCACGGTGGGTTCCGTCGACAAGGTGACCCCGATGGGGGAGACCGTCGAGGTCGAGTTCCACGTCCGCCGGGGCGTGGACGTCCCGGCGGACGCCAAGGCGGTCCAGGTGACGCCCTCGGTCGTCCCTGACCGTAACGTCCAACTACTGCCCGCCTACTCAGGCGGCCCCAAGATGGAATCGGGCGCGCACATCCCCCTCGAGCGGACCGCGACACCGGTCGAGGTGGACAAGCTCTACGCCTCGGTGGAGGAACTGACCGATGCTCTCGGCCCGGAGGGTGCCAACAAGGACGGCGCTCTCGACCGGTTCGTCACCGCGTCCGCGGACACGCTCGGAGGCAACGGTGCCGCACTCGGGCGGTCGATCGACGAGTTGTCGCAGGCCGCGACGACGCTGGCGGATTCGAGTCAGGACATCAGCGAGACCGTGGTCAATCTGCAGTCGTTCGTCACGATGCTCGCGCAGAACGATGCCCAGGTGAGGCAGTTCAACTCCCAGATGTCGACCTTCAACCAGACTGTCGCTGGTCAGCGCGAGGACCTCCAGGGCGCCCTCGCCGAACTGAGCTACGCCCTCGCGGACGTCGCGCGTGTCGTGCGGGACAACCAGGACGTGATCCGCAGCAATGCGGACCGTTTGGTGAGACTCAGTCAGATCACCGCGGACCAGAGGGGCGACATCGAGGAGATCCTCAAGACTGCTCCGTTGGCTCTGTCCAACCTCATCGGCGCCTACGACCCCGAGGCCGGGCTGTTGTCCTTACGTCTCGGCATCCCGGAGTTGCAGGACCCGGCCGGCGTCCTGTGCCAGCTCATGACACTTGGCCGCCTGAACCCCGGGGACCAGATGCTGGCCGAACTCGACAACCTCCGGCGCGCCGATATCGAGGCCTGCGAGGCTCTCGCGCCGCAGCGCAACGCCGATCTACAAGCGTCGAACCCGGATCTGCCGTTGGGCATCCTCGCTGGCGAGATGAATCAGTCTGTCCCGGTTCCCGGGACGGTCCAGGGCAATCGCGGGTGGCCGATGACGCCCGCCTCGGAAGGGGGACGGGGATGATCCGGCCGACCACGCCCATCCTCGGTCGCGCCGTCCGCGCGGTCGGTGCCAGCGCGCTCGTGGCCGCCGTCGCGGCCGGGTGCTCGTTGAATCTGGAGGACTACACTCTGCCGGGTGGCGCGGACCTGGGTGAGGACCCCATGCACGTGGCCGTCCGCTTCGACGATGTGTTGGACCTGGTCCTGCAGTCGTCGGTCAAGGTCAATGGTCTTGACGCCGGTCGCGTGTCCGGTATCTCGCTGGCGGAGGACGGGTGGACCGCAGAGGTGGACATCGTCCTCCGCGGCGACATGGAGCTCCCCGCCAACGTCGAGGCCTCGATCCAGCAGACCAATCTCCTTGGCGAGAAGTTCGTGCAGCTCAGCCCGCCGGAGGACGAGCCGCCCACCGGAGAGCTGTCCGGCGGTGACGTCATCGCCAGTTCGGACACCCGCACGGCTACCGACATCGAGCAGGTTCTCGGCGCGCTGTCGCTGTTGCTCAACGGCGGCGGCGTGGACCAACTGCAACCGATCGTGGCCGAACTGCGCAAGGCCACCGACGGCCGCGAGGAGGATCTCACCCGGACCCTGCGATCGGCGGAGGAGCTCATCGGGGGCCTGAACCGGCAGCGCGACAGCATCACCGAAGCCCTCGAGGGCGTGAACCTCATGACGTCGCGTGCCAACGATCAGCGCCAGCAGATCGAGGCGGCGCTCGACGAGCTGCCCGCCGGGGTGGCGGTGCTCGAGGAGCAGCGCTCGCAGTTCGTGGAGATGCTGCGCCGGGTCGACACACTGGGCCAGGTCGGCTCGGAAGTCCTGCTCACCAGCAGGGAGGACCTCATCGCCGACCTGCGGGCGCTGCGCCCTGTGCTGCAGTCCCTCGGCGAGTCGACTCCGGAGCTCATCGAACTGATCGGTTTCGTCCCCACCTTCCCGTTCCCGGACTCGTCTATCCCGGCGACCGTCGGCGGCGCGGCCAACATCTTTCTCTCCGTGGACGCGACGATCTCTGAGACGCTCCGGAATCTGGGGGCGAATCAGGGCGAACCGGTGGTTCGCCGTCCGAACACCACGAGCGGGCCCTACGTCGTGGACCCGCAGAACCCGTGGGTCGGCGACAACGGCCCGGACCGGCGGACGACCATCGTGCTGCCGCTCCTGCCGGTCCCGCCGGTCATGGACCGGGCGGTGGTGCCCAAGCCCGCACCAGGAGTCTCGGAGTTCTCCGAGAACTACCTGCCCGAACCAGGAGAGCCAGGAAACCGATGAGCAAGACACTCCGCACCCAGCTCATCGCCTTCTGTGTGATCGCCGCGGTCGGGATCACCTATGTAGGTGCCAACTACGTTCGCTTACCTTCGCTGTTCGGGATCGGCCAGTACCAGGTCTATCTGGACCTACCCGAGACCGGCGGGGTGTTCACCAACGCGGCCGTCAACTACCGCGGCACGGCGATCGGACGGGTGGGCGAGCTCTCGCTCACCGACGACGGTGTGCGAGTCGAGCTCGACCTCGACTCGAGCGCCCCCGACGTCCCGGCGGACACCGAGGCCGTGGTCGCCAACCGCTCCGCCATCGGAGAGCAGTACGTGGACTTGCGACCCAACAGCAGCTCGGCGCCGTATCTCGAGGACGGGGACGTGGTCTCCGCCGGACGTGAGGCGTTGCCGGTACCCGTCGAGAACCTGTTGGCCTCCGTCGACGACCTTTCCCGATCGGTCCCCTTGGACGATCTCGAGGTGACCGTCGATGAACTCGGCAAGGCGTTCCAGGGCCGGGGACCCCAACTGGAGCGACTCTCGGACTCCCTCATCCGGATTTCCGAGTCCGGTATCCGCACCATGCCGCAGTTGCAGACGCTGATCCGCGACGGGGCGACCGTCCTGGAGACGCAGGCCGACCAGTCCGGTGAGATCGTCAGTTTCTCCCGCGATCTCAGGACGGTCACCGAGGCGTTGCGTGACTCGGACTCCGACCTGGAACGGCTGATCACCACGGGACCGGAGTTCGCCGACGAGACCCGCTATCTGGTGGAGAACTCCGGCGCCCCGCTCTCTGGAGCCGTGCGGAACCTGTCGGCGACGATGAAGACGATAGATCCACTGGCGCCGTCGTTCAAGGTGCTCCTGCAGCTGTTGCCGGCACTGGCCGCCGGCGGGATGTCCGTCGCCCCGGGGGACGGGACAATCCACTTCGGTCTGTCCCTCGAGACGAACAACCCACCAGCGTGTACGCAGGGGTACGAAGGTACGTGGGAGATCATCGACCAGATGAAGGCGCAGGACCCGTCCTTCGACTGGCAGGAACAGAACTTCCCGCCCAACTACGACGCGCAGTGCACCGTGCCCTTCGGCAGCCCCACCGCGGTCCGCGGTGCCGACCGGGTGGAGTACGCGCACCCGGACGTGCCGCAGCCGTGGGACACCAAGCCCAAGATCGACCCCGACAAGGCCAACCTGTCCGTGGCGGCCACGCAGCTCGCGGTCCTGCAGGGGCTGATTCCCCGGTGACCGCGCGGCCGGGCGGCGACCCGGCGGACGGCGGGTCCGGTAGCGTCACCGCCATGAGTTCGCAGGGAACGGAGGGGGGCGCGCGCCGCCCCGCGGGGACGGGGACCGTGCCGAGATGGCTGGTGGTCCTCGCGGCGATCATCCTCGTGGCGGGGCTGGCGACGTTGGGGGTGTTCGGGGTGCGTTACGCCCAGGCGCGGTCGGCACAGGAGGTGGCGTCCGAGCGCGAGGCGGCCGCCGACGTCGCCGCCCAGGTGATCATCAACGCGTTCAGCTTCGACCACCGGAACGTCGACGATTCGCTGGAGCAGCTGGCAGAGGCCTCGACCGGCGAGTTCCTCACCGAGCAGGAGCAGTGGGCCGACGATGTGCGGACGCGCGTCGTGGAGCAGAAGGCGGTCACCACGGCCACGGTCTCGCACACCGCTGTCGAGACCCTGGACCTCGAGGCCGGCGACGCCGCCGTCCTGGTGGTGTTCACCGCCCACTCCGAGCGGGAGGGCCAGGATGACATCACCGGCCGTCAGGCGATGCGCGTGGACCTGACGCGAGAGGACGGCACCTGGAAGGCCGACGCGGTCAACCAGGTGGGCGTGACGGTCCCGGTGGGCGAGTCCAGCCGGTCCGTGGAGGAGCTCAACACGCCGGAGGAACAGGACGCCCCGGCCACCGAGGAGGAGTCGACCCCCGCGCCGACCACCTCCGCCGGACGATGACGAAGGACGACAGTCGCTGATGCCACCGATCAAGAGGACACAGAAGTCGGTCACTCCGGCGCCGCGTAGGCGACTGGCCGGACACGCCGGACAGACCCGACCCGAGGGCGGGAGCGCCGCGCGCCCCACGACGTGGGACGGACGAGACGACGACGACGAGGTGGGCGGCACCGGAACCCGGGCGGATCGCGGGGAGCGGCGTGCCGGCCGACGTCCCGGTGGGCGGACGATCGCGTACTCCGCCATCGCGGTGGGGCTGGTCGCCGCGGCCGTCGGGGCGTTCCTGGCGACAGAACCCGGCGTCGACGTGGACAACAGGGCGTTCGTTGACCGGAAGGCCACCGAGGAGGTCCTCTCGGCGGCGACGACCAACGTCCAGCGGCTCGTGGCCATCGATCACGAGACCCTCGACGAGTACCACGATTCCCTGGGGGAATTCCTCACCCCGAAGCTCGTGAACGAGCTGGACGAGAACTGGCCCGCGTTGCGTGACAGCTACGAGCAGTCCGCGACGAGCGTCGACGCGGAGGTCCGCGAGGCCGGTCTGGCCTACCTGCAGGGTGACAAGGCCGAGGTGTTGCTGGTCCAGGATGTGTCGATGACCAGGGACGGCGCGGCTGCGGGAAGCACCAGCGGCACCTATCTCGTCGGTCTGGACAAGATCGACGGCGTGTGGAAACTGTCGAGGATCCCGGATCTGCCCTCCTGACGAGGGCGGGTCTGGACCCGATCCGGCAACCGACCGGGTCGGATCCTTGACGAAAGTGCTTTCACCCGTCACCCTTTAGGTGCATCGGGCGAGTGCCGCAGAAGTCGAGTGCGACGCGGCCCGGGTGCGACGTCCCGACCGGGGCCGATGAGGCGAGAGCCACGAGGGCAACCAGCGCAGAGACGGACGCCGCACCACGCACGGGACCAGCCTCCGGGGGACACTCCGTTGAAGGCTGGACTTTGTCGCCGCCTTCCGCTAGATTAGGTCGTTGCGCTGGCTGCTATTTGCCCTCCCGTCCGTCCGTGACGGCTCACTCCCGGTTCCACCGGGTGCTTTCCGAGCCCTCGATATCGCGGCGGACCTGGGTGGATACCCGTCGGCGGACCGCTCGCAGATACATCTGTGGTCACCGCCCGTGGTGATCACGTGAGGTGCTGGAAGGACCCATCTTGGCAGTCTCCCGCCAGACCACGTCAGTCTCCACCGTTCCCGGTGCGCCCCGGAGGGTTTCGTTCGCGAAACTCTCCGAGCCGTTGCCGGTCCCGGGGCTGCTCGACCTCCAGACGGAGTCGTTCGAGTGGTTCATCGGCTCGGAGGAGTGGCAAGAGAGGGCCGCCTCGCGCGGTACCACGAACCTCGAGGGAGGCCTGGAGTCCATCCTCAAGGAGATCTCCCCGATCGAGGACTTCTCCGGATCGATGTCGCTCTCGTTCTCGGAGCCCTACTTCGAAGAGGTCAAGGCGTCCCTCGAGGACTGCCGCGAAAAGGATCGCACCTACGAGGCGCCCCTGTTCGTCACGGCCGAGTTCGAGAACACCGAGACCGGTGAGATCAAGTCCCAGACGGTCTTCATGGGTGATTTCCCCATGATGACCGACAAGGGCACGTTCATCATCAACGGCACCGAGCGGGTCGTCGTCTCCCAGCTCGTCCGGTCGCCGGGCGTGTACTTCGATCGCTCGCGCGACAAGTCCACGGAGAGGGACGTCCACTCCGTCAAGGTCATCCCGTCGCGTGGCGCGTGGCTCGAGTTCGACGTCGACAAGCGCGACACCGTCGGCGTCCGCATCGACCGCAAGCGTCGCCAGTCGGTCACCGTCCTGCTCAAGGCCCTCGGTTGGACGACCACCGAGATCAAGGAGCGTTACGGCTTCTCGGAGATCATGATGTCCACGCTCGAGAAGGATACGGTCGAGGACACCGACCAGGCCCTGCTCGAGATCTACCGCAAGCTGCGCCCGGGCGAGCCGCCGACCCGCGAGTCCGCGGAGGCGCTCCTGGAGAACCTGTTCTTCAAGGAGAAGCGCTACGACCTGGCCCGCGTCGGTCGTTACAAGGTCAACCGCAAGCTCGGTCTGCCCGACCCCGAGGGTGACGCCACCACGACGCTCACCCGCGAGGACATCGCCGCCACCATCGAGTACCTCGTGCGCCTCCACGCGGGCGACGACTCGATGCAGGTGGCCGGTGGCCGCGAGGTGCCGGTCGAGGTCGACGACATCGACCACTTCGGCAACCGTCGTCTGCGTACCGTCGGCGAGCTCATCCAGAACCAGGTCCGCGTCGGCCTGTCCCGCATGGAGCGTGTCGTCCGCGAGCGCATGACCACGCAGGACTCCGAGGCGATCACCCCGCAGTCGCTGATCAACATCCGGCCCATCACGGCGGCGCTCAAGGAGTTCTTCGGAACTTCCCAGATGTCGCAGTTCATGGACCAGAACAACCCGCTGTCGGGTCTGACCCACAAGCGTCGTCTGTCCGCGCTGGGCCCCGGTGGTCTGTCGCGTGAGCGCGCCGGGCTCGAGGTCCGCGACGTGCACGCCTCGCACTACGGCCGCATGTGCCCGATCGAGACCCCCGAGGGTCCGAACATCGGTCTGATCGGTTCGCTCTCGGTGTACGCGCGGGTCAACCCGTTCGGTTTCATCGAGACGCCGTACCGCCGCGTCTACGAGGGCGTCGTCACCGATCAGGTGGACTACCTCACGGCCGACGAGGAGGACCGCTACGTCGTGGCGCAGGCCAACTCGGAGATCGACGCCGACGGCCGCTTCGTCGAGGACCGCATCCTCGTGCGCAAGAAGCACGGTGACGTCGAGATGGTCGAGCCGGGCGATGTCGACTACATGGACGTCTCGCCGCGACAGATGGTCTCCGTGGCCACCGCGATGATCCCGTTCCTCGAGCATGATGACGCCAACCGTGCCCTGATGGGGGCGAACATGCAGCGGCAGTCCGTGCCGCTCGTGCGTTCCGAGGCGCCGCTCGTCGGCACCGGTATGGAGCTGCGCGCGGCCGTGGACGCCGGCGACGTGGTCGTCAACACCGCCCCGGGCATGGTGGAGGAGGTCTCGGCCGACTTCATCACCGTGATGGACGACGACGGCGGGCGTCAGACCTACCGCCTGTCGAAGTTCGCGCGCTCGAACCAGGGCACCTGCTCCAACCAGCGTCCGATCGTCGACGAGGGTGACCGCGTCGAGGTCGGGCAGGTCCTGGCCGACGGCCCCTGCACCGAGAACGGCGAGATGGCGCTGGGCAAGAACCTGCTCGTCGCGATCATGCCGTGGGAGGGCCACAACTACGAGGACGCGATCATCCTCTCGCAGCGCCTGGTGGAGGAGGACGTGCTCACGTCCATCCACATCGAGGAGCACGAGATCGACGCCCGCGACACCAAGCTGGGCGCCGAGGAGATCACGCGGGACATCCCCAACGTCTCCGATGAGGTCCTGGCGGACCTCGACGACCGCGGCATCGTGCGCATCGGCGCCGAGGTCCGTGACGGCGACGTCCTCGTCGGCAAGGTCACCCCGAAGGGTGAGACCGAGCTGACCCCGGAGGAGCGTCTGCTGCGCGCCATCTTCGGTGAGAAGGCGCGCGAGGTGCGCGACACCTCGCTCAAGGTGCCCCACGGTGAGTCCGGCAAGGTCATCGGCGTCCGCGTCTTCTCGCGGGACGACGACGACGACCTGCCCCCCGGCGTCAACGAGTTGGTGCGCGTGTACGTGGCGCAGAAGCGCAAGATCCAGGACGGCGACAAGCTCGCCGGTCGTCACGGCAACAAGGGCGTCATCGGCAAGATCCTCCCCGCCGAGGACATGCCGTTCATGCCCGACGGCACGCCGGTGGACATCATCCTGAACACGCACGGTGTCCCGCGTCGTATGAACATCGGTCAGATCATGGAGACCCACCTCGGCTGGCTGGCCAAGGCCGGCTGGGAGGTCCCGCGTGAGGCGGACGGCTCCCTGCCCGACTGGGCGACCAAGCTGCCGGAGGAGATCCACAGCGTCGAGGCCGGTACCAACACGGCCACGCCCGTCTTCGACGGCGCGGCGGACACGGAGATCACCGGTCTGCTCGGCTGCACCCTGCCGAACCGTGACGGCGAGCGCATGGTGCAGGCCGACGGCAAGGCGACCCTCTTCGACGGTCGCTCCGGCGAGCCGTTCCCGTACCCGGTGTCCGTGGGCTACATGTACATCCTCAAGTTGCACCACCTCGTGGATGACAAGATCCACGCGCGTTCGACCGGTCCGTACTCGATGATCACCCAGCAGCCGCTCGGCGGTAAGGCCCAGTTCGGTGGCCAGCGTTTCGGTGAGATGGAGTGCTGGGCGATGCAGGCCTACGGCGCCGCGTACACGCTGCAGGAGCTGCTGACCATCAAGTCCGACGACGTCGTGGGCCGTGTGAAGGTCTACGAGGCGATCGTCAAGGGCGAGAACATCCCGGAGCCGGGTATCCCGGAGTCCTTCAAGGTGCTTCTCAAGGAGCTGCAGTCGCTCTGCCTCAACGTGGAGGTGCTCTCCAGCGACGGCCAGGCCGTCTCCCTGGGTGAGGGCGACGACGACGATCTCGACCGCACCGCCGCGAACCTGGGGATCAACCTCTCGCGCGACGAGTCATCGGCGGCCGACGAGCTGGCCCAGTAGGCGGGAGGGCGGCCCACGCCGCCCGAACCCCGCACCCGACAGATTCGAGTTCCACCTCGGCGGGCCCCACACCGGCCCCACCCCGCGAGGGGCCCGCCATCATCCCACCCGGGAAAGGACGCCTACGTGCAGGACGTCAACTACTTCGACGAGCTGGTCATCAGCCTCGCGACGGCCGAGGACATCCGTAACTGGTCCTACGGCGAGGTCAAGAAGCCGGAGACCATCAATTACCGCACCCTCAAGCCGGAGAAGGAGGGCCTGTTCTGCGAGAAGATCTTCGGCCCCACCCGGGACTGGGAGTGCTACTGCGGCAAGTACAAGCGCGTGCGCTTCAAGGGCATCATCTGTGAGCGCTGTGGCGTCGAGGTGACCCGCGCCAAGGTCCGTCGCGAGCGCATGGGCCACATCGAGCTCGCCGCGCCCGTCACCCACATCTGGTACTTCAAGGGCGTCCCGTCGCGTCTGGGCTACCTGCTGGACCTGGCGCCCAAGGATCTCGACAAGATCATCTACTTCGCCGCCTACGTCATCACCGGCGTCGACACCGAGCTGCGTCACAACGAGCTGAGCACCCTCGAGGCCCAGGTCCTCGAGGAGCGCAAGATCATCGAGGACGAGCGCGACTCCGACATCGAGGCCCGCGCGCGGAAGCTCGAGGCCGATCTCGCCGAGCTCGAGGCCGAGGGGGCCAAGGCCGACCAGCGCCGCAAGGTCAAGGACGGCGGCGAGAAGGAGATGAAGAAGATCCGCGAGTCGGCCCAGCGCGAGCTGGACCGTCTCGACGAGATCTGGACCACCTTCACGAAGCTCGACGTCAACCAGATCATCGTGGACGAGGGCATCTACCGCGAGCTCGAGGACCGCTTCGGCGAGTACTTCGAGGGCGGCATGGGCGCCGAGGCGATCCAGGCGCTGCTGCTGAACTTCGACCTCTCCGCCGAGGCCGAGTCGCTGCGCGAGATCATCCGCAACGGCAAGGGTCAGAAGAAGATCCGCGCCCTGAAGCGGCTCAAGGTCGTCTCCGCGTTCCTGCAGTCGGGCAACCACCCGGCCGCGATGGTCCTCGGGGCCGTCCCGGTGATCCCGCCGGAGCTGCGTCCGATGGTCCAGCTCGACGGTGGCCGCTTCGCCACCTCGGACCTCAACGACCTCTACCGTCGCGTGATCAACCGCAACAACCGCCTCAAGCGTCTGATGGATCTAGGTGCCCCCGAGATCATCGTCAACAACGAGAAGCGGATGCTGCAGGAGTCCGTCGACGCGCTGTTCGACAACGGCCGTCGTGGCCGGCCCGTCACGGGCCCGGGCAACCGCCCGCTCAAGTCGCTCTCGGATCTGCTCAAGGGCAAGCAGGGCCGGTTCCGTCAGAACCTGCTCGGCAAGCGCGTCGACTACTCCGGTCGTTCCGTGATCGTCGTGGGCCCGCAGCTGCAGCTGCACCAGTGTGGTCTGCCCAAGCTGATGGCGCTCGAGCTGTTCAAGCCCTTCGTCATGAAGCGTCTGGTGGACCTCAACCACGCGCAGAACATCAAGTCCGCCAAGCGCATGGTCGAGCGTCAGCGCGACCAGGTGTGGGACGTGCTCGAAGAGGTCATCGCCGAACACCCGGTGATGCTCAACCGTGCGCCCACGCTGCACCGCCTCGGCATCCAGGCGTTCGAGCCGCAGCTCGTCGAGGGCAAGGCCATCCAGCTGCACCCGCTCGTGTGTGAGGCCTTCAACGCCGACTTCGACGGTGACCAGATGGCCGTGCACCTCCCGCTGTCCGCGGAGGCGCAGGCCGAGGCGCGCATCCTCATGCTCGCCTCGAACAACATCCTGTCGCCGGCGTCGGGTCGTCCGCTCGCCATGCCGCGTCTGGACATGGTGACCGGCCTGTACTACCTCACCCGTCTGGACGAGGGTGCGACCGGCTCGTACATCCCGGCCTCCGAGGACACCCCCGCCGTGGGCGTGTACTCGACGCCGTCGGAGGCCATCATGGCCGTCGACCTCGGCGTGCTGGACATCCACGCCCCGATCCAGGTCCGACTGACGCACCAGCGTCCGCCGGCCGACGTCGAGGCCGAGCAGTTCCCCGAGGGCTGGACGCAGGGCCAGGAGTGGCTGACCGTGACCACCCTCGGTCGCGTGATGTTCAACGAACTGCTCCCGGCGGACTACCCGTTCGTCAACGAGCAGATGCCCAAGAAGCGTCAGGCCGTCATCATCAACGACCTGGCCGAGCGCTACCCGATGATCGTCGTGGCGCAGACGGTGGACAAGCTCAAGGACACCGGTTTCTACTGGGCCACCCGCTCGGGTGTCACCATCGCCATGTCTGACGTGCTGGTCCCGCCGGCCAAGAAGGAGATTCTCGCCTCGTACGACGCGAAGGCCGCGCGCCTGGAGTCGCAGTACGACCTCGGCAAGATCACCGACGAGGAGCGCAAGTCGGACCTGGTGAAGCTCTGGCAGGAGGCCACCGACGAGATCGGTCAGGCCATGGAGGAGAACTATCCGGACTCCAACCCGATCCCGACGATCGTGAAGTCGGGCGCGGCGGGCAACATGACCCAGATCCGCTCGCTCGCGGGCATGAAGGGTCTGGTGACGCGTCCGAACGGCGAGTTCATCCCGCAGCCGATCAAGTCCTCGTTCCGCGAGGGCCTGACCGTGCTCGAGTACTTCATGAACACGCACGGCGCCCGTAAGGGTCTGGCCGACACCGCCCTGCGTACCGCCGACTCGGGTTACCTCACCCGTCGTCTCGTCGACGTCTCGCAGGACGTCATCGTGCGCGAGACCGACTGTGGGACGTCGAAGGGTGTCGAGACGACCATCGCCCGCCCGGTGATGGACGTCCACGGCAGCCCGACCGGGTCCCTCGAGCGCGACGAGCACGTCGAGACCTCGACGTTCGCCCGGACGCTCGCGGAGGATGCGCTCGACGCCGACGGCAACGTGATCGTCGCCGCGGGCACCGACCTCGGTGACCCGAACATCGAGGCGCTGATCGTCGCCGGCATCGAGAAGGTCAAGGTCCGGTCGGTCCTCACCTGCACCACCGGTACCGGCGTCTGTGCGACCTGTTACGGCCGCTCGATGGCCACCGGTCTCCTGGTGGATATCGGCGAGGCCGTCGGCATCGTCGCCGCCCAGTCGATCGGTGAGCCGGGCACCCAGCTGACGATGCGTACCTTCCACCAGGGTGGCGTCGGTGACGACATCACCGGCGGTCTCCCGCGCGTGCAGGAGCTCTTCGAGGCCCGCGTGCCCAAGGGCAAGGCGCCGATCGCCGAGGAGGCGGGCCGGATCCGTCTCGAGGAGGAGGAGCGCTTCTACACGATCACGATCGTGCCGGACAACGGTGCGGACGAGATCGTCTACGAGAAGCTGTCGAAGCGCCAGGGCCTGGCCCATATCGAGCTGGAGGACGGCTCCTCCCGCCCGATCGCGGACGGCGATCACCTCGAGCGCGGGCAGGCCCTCCTCGAGGGCCCGGCCGATCCGCACGAGGTGCTGGCCATCCTCGGCCCCAACGGTGTCCAGAAGTTCCTCGTCGACGAGGTGCAGAAGGTCTACCGTGCGCAGGGTGTGTCGATCCACGACAAGCACCTCGAGGTCATCGTCCGTCAGATGATGCGTCGAGTCGCGATCAACGACTCGAACAGCACCGAGTTCCTGCCCGGTGCGCTCGTGGAGCGTGCCGAGCTCACGGCGGAGAACCGCCGCGTGCTCACCGAGGGCGGCTCGCCGGCCTCGGCGCGTCCGGTCCTCATGGGCATCACCAAGGCCTCGCTGGCCACGGACTCGTGGCTCTCGGCTGCCTCCTTCCAGGAGACCACCCGCGTGCTCACCGACGCCGCCATCAACAAGCGGTCGGACAAGCTCGTGGGCCTCAAGGAGAACGTCATCATCGGTAAGCTCATCCCGGCGGGTACCGGTATCAACCGCTACCGGAACTCGACGGTCGAGCCCACCGAGGAGGCCCGCGCCGCCGCGTACTCCATCCCGGACTACGGCGATGGTTTCTACGGTCCCGAGGACGGGTTCGGGGACGCCACCGGCGCCTCGGTCCGCCTGGACGACCTGGGCTACTGAGCAGGCCCCACGGCGACGAACCGACCGTGGAGTAACACCGACACCGGACCCCCGAGCGCCTCTCGCGCCGGGGGTCCGGTGCGTTCGTCCGGCCGTGTGTGGGACCGGGGCGAACGTGTTCTAGACTTTCCCGATGTGCCCGTCGCCGCCCGCGACACCCGCCGACGGCGGGCCGACGACCATGAAGGAGGCGATCGAGAAGTGCGGATCGCGCTGCTCTCGTACCGGAGCAAGCCACACGGCGGGGGCCAGGGCGTCTACGTCCGTCACCTCAGCCGCGAGTTGGCAGCACTCGGACACACGGTCGAGGTGTTCTCCGGTCAGCCCTACCCGGAACTCGACCCGGGCCCCACTCTCACCGAGGTCCCGAGTCTGGACCTGTACAACGACGCGAACCCGTTCCGCACGCCGCACCCGCGGGAGATCCGCGACCTCATCGACGTTCTCGAGGTGGTCACCATGTGGACCGCCGGGTTCCCGGAGCCGCGGACGTTCAGCATGCGGGCCGCGCGCACACTCCGGGAACGTCTAAACGACTTCGACGTGGTGCACGACAACCAGTGCCTGGGATCCGGCCTGCTGGACCTGGAGAAGGCGGGTTTCCCCGTCGTGGCCACGGTGCACCACCCCATCACGCGGGATCGCGCGCTGGCCATGAAGGAGGCCCCGCTGCGCAAGAAGATCACCACGTGGCGCTGGTTCGGGTTCCTGGGCATGCAGATGCGGGTCTCCCGCAAGCTGCAGGAGATCATCACGGTCTCCAGCAACTCCGCCGACGACATCGCCACCGACTTCGGCGTGGACCCGGACCGCATCGTCACCATCCCGCTGGGCGTGGACACCGACCGGTTCCACCATCGTCGCGTGCGCGAGCCCGGCCGCCTGGTCTGCGTGGCCAGTGCCGATCAGCCGCTCAAGGGGGTGCCGGTCCTGTTGCGCGCGCTGGCCAGGGTCCGCGAGGAGCACCCGGGCGTGCGTCTGACGCTGGTGTCCAAGCTCAAGCGCAAGGGCGAGGCCGCCAGGCTGCTCGACAAGCTGGGCCTGCGGGACGCGGTGGACCTGGTGTCCGGGGTCGACGACGACGAGCTCGCCGATCTCGTCGGGTCGGCCGAGATCGCGGTCGTGCCGAGTATGTACGAGGGATTCTCCCTGCCGGCGGTGGAGGCCATGTCCAGCGGCTGCGCACTCGTCGCGACGCGTGCCGGCGCGCTGCCGGAGGTCGTCGGCACGGACGACTCGGCGGCCCGCCTGGTCGAGCCGGGCGACGTCGACGCGTTGGCCCGTGAGATCAGCGCGCTGCTGTCCGACCCGGCCGAGCGGCAACGCCTCTCGCAGGGCGGCCGTGCCCGGGTCATGGAGCGCTACAGCTGGGCCGCCGTCGCCCGCCGGACCGTCGAGGTCTACGAGGCGGCGATCGCCCGGGTCCGCGGCGACGCGCTGCCGGACCTGACGGCCGGGCCGGTCCTCGGGCCGGATCAGACAGAGATCGACGAGCACGTCACCGACGACGTGCCCGAGGTGCTCCCGGAGTCCGGTGAGTACACCATCCGTGAGCAGGAGGACGCCGCATGCTGACCGCTGATTTCGACCGTCTCGGGGTCACCCCCGGTATGCGAGCCATCGACGTGGGGGCCGGCCTCGGTCGTCACACCTTCGAGCTCTACCGGCGTGGCGCGGACGTCACGGCGTTCGACCAGAACGCCGACGAGATGCAGCAGGTCTCCGACATGCTCGCCGCCATGGAGGCCGAGGGCGAGGGGCTGCCCTCCTCGAAGGGGGAGGCCGTCACCGGGGACGCGCTCAACATGCCGTACGAGGACGCGACCTTCGATCTGGTGCTCATCTCCGAGGTGCTCGAGCACGTCCCGGAGGACACCAAGGCCATCGCCGAACTCGTGCGGATCCTCAAGCCGGGCGGCGTCGCCGCGGTGACCGTGCCGCGTGAGTGGCCGGAGAAGCTCTGCTGGAAGCTGTCCGACGCCTACCACTCCAACCCGGGTGGGCACTGCCGGATCTACACCGCCGAGGAGTTGGGGTTCAAGCTCCGCGCGGCGGGGCTGGAGGTCACCGGCACCGGGTTCGCCCACGCGCTGCACGCCCCGTACTGGTGGCTCAAGTGCGCGGTGGGCACGGAGAACGACGACCACCCGTTGCCGAAGGCGTACCACAAGCTGCTCGTCTGGGACCTGATGAAGGGGCCCTGGGTCACCCGGACCGCCGAGAAGGTGCTCAACCCGGTGATGGGCAAGTCCATCGTGTTCTACCTGCGTAAGCCCGTGGAGGCCTGATCGTCCGTGCAGACGCCCAACACCGGAGTCACCAGCCATCGTCCGGTCCCCACCGTGCCCGGGGTCCTCGACGCCGACGCGGTCCGCGCCACCGGCGAGTGGCTCGCGTCCGTCCAGAAGCCCAGCGGTGAGATCCCGTGGTTCACCGGCGGTCACACCGACCCCTGGGATCACGTCGAGTCGGCGATGGGCCTGTCCGTCGCGGGCCAGTGGGAGGCCGCCGAGAGGGCGTACGGGTTCCTCCGGGACACCCAGCGGGGCGACGGGTCGTGGCCGATGAAGTGGCAGGACGACCACGTCGCCGACGGCGACGTCGACTCCAACTTCTGCGCGTACGTCGCGGTGGGCGTGTGGCACCACCACCTGGTGAGCGGCAGGCCCGGTTTCCTCGAGTCGATGTGGCCGACGGTGCGCCGGGCACTCGACCTGGTGTTGACGTTCCAGGGGCCCGAGGGGCAGATGTGGTGGGGCGCCGGTCCCGAGGGCTTCTGCGAGGAGGCGCTGGTCACCGGCTCGTCCAGCATCCACCACGCGCTGCGCTGCGGCGTCGCGATCGCCGAGGAGCTCGGCGGGAGCGCGCCGGACTGGGACGCCGCCGCCGACCGGTTGGGCCATGCGCTGCGCGCCCACCCCGAGCTCTTCACGCCCAAGGACGAGTTCTCCATGGACTGGTACTACCCGGTCCTGGCCGGCGTGATGGTGGGGGAGCAGGCGCAGGCGCGGCTCGACTCCCGGTGGGACGACTTCGTGGTGGACGGACTGGGCATCCGCTGCGTCGACCACCGGCCGTGGGTCACCGGGGCCGAGACGTGCGAGCTGGTGCTCGCCCTGGAGGCGGCCGGGCGACACGATCAGGCGCTCGCGCAGTTCACCAACATGCAGCACCTGCGGGACACCGACGGTTCCTACTGGACCGGACTCGTCTTCGCCGACGGCAAGCGGTGGCCGGTCGAGCTGAGTACCTGGACAGCGGCCGTCATGCTGCTGGCGGCGGACGCCCTCTCGCGCACCACCCCGGGCAACGAGATCTTCCGCTACGTCTCGCACCACACCATGCAGCGTCTGCAGTCCCAGCCGGGCGATCCGGCCGAGTGCGTGGCGGGCGAGGTCTGCCCACCCGCCGCCGTCGTGCGCTAGTCTGTGGCGACACCGCCGCTGGACACCTGTCTGATCAGGTGTCAGGCGGTGGGTCGACGCAGCGCACGAGGGAGAACGCATGGAATTCGGACTGACCCTGTTCACCAGTGACCGGGGCATCCGGCCGACCACGGCCGCCGTGGCCGCCGAACGCGCCGGGTTCTCCGCGTTCTACGTTCCCGAGCACACGCACATCCCGGTGCGGCGCGAGGCCGCGCACCCGGGTACCGGCGGCGCCGAGCTCCCCGACGAGCGGTACAGCCGCACCCTGGACCCGTGGGTCGCCCTCGGCGCCGCCGCGGCTGTCACGTCGACCATCCGTCTCGGAACCGCCGTGTCCATCCCGGTGGAGAGCGACCCCCTCACGCTGGCCAAGACCATCGCCTCGGTCGACCACCTCTCCGACGGGCGCACCGTGCTCGGCGTGGGGTACGGCTGGAATCTGGACGAGATGGCCGACCACAACGTGCCGCCGCAGCGTCGGCGCACCATGCTCCGCGAGTACCTCGAGGCCATGCGGGAGCTGTGGACGCACGACGAGGCCGAGTACCACGGAGAGTTCGTCGACTTCGGTCCCAGCTGGGCCTGGCCCAAGACCGCCCGCACGCCCGGCCCGCTCACCCTCGTGGGAGCGGCCGGCACCGAGAAGAACCTCAAGTGGATCTGCCGCAGCGCCGACGGCTGGATGACCACCCCGATCTCCCAGGACATCGCCGGCAGCGTACGGACCCTGCGGGAACTGTGGGCCGAGGCCGGCCGGGAGGGCGAGCCCTACATCGTCGTCCTCGACGGGAAACCGGATCACGAGAAGATCGACGCCTACCGCGAGCTCGGCGTCCACGAACTCGTCTACGGCACCCCGGACCGGACCGAGGACGAGGTCCTGGCCTACATCGACCGCCTCGCCGGCAAACTCGGCCTCGACGCCCTGGTCTGACGCGGGCGGGGCCACCGGGAGCGCCCCGCCGGGGTCATGCAGGCGGGCTCCCGTGATCGGAGCAGCCGGGCTCCCGGGAGCGCCCCACCGGGACTCCGCACGCCGGTACCGTCAGGGTATGGACACCAGCGCGCCCGCCGCCCCCGTCGTCGTCGTCACCGGAGCCGGGGGAGGCCTCGGGGCCGCCACCACCGCGCTCTACGCCTCCCGGGGCTGGCACGTCGTGGCCGTCGACCTCCAGGCGCCGCCCGGCGGTGACCGAATCACGCCCCTCGCCGCCGACGTCACCGACTCCGCCTCGCTCACCGCCCTGTCCGACCGGGTCCGACGCGAGCACGGCCGCCTCGACGCGCTCGTCACGTTCGCGGGCGTCCTCGGGATCGGGCCGCTGGCCGAGACCGATCCGGACCGGGTGCAGCAGGTCCTGGACGTCAACGTCATGGGCACCGTGCGCACCGTCCACGCCCTGTGGGACCTCCTCCGGGAGACCCGCGGGAGGGTGGTGCTCATCAGCTCCGAGACCGGCCCGCAGCACGGCATGCCGATGAACGGCGCCTACGCCATGAGCAAACACGCGATCGAGGCCTACGGTGACGCGCTGCGGCGCGAGCTGATGTTCCTCGGCCTGGACGTCGTGCTCGTCCAACCGGGTCCGTTCCGCACCGGGATGACCGCCTCGATCCGGCGGCGCTTCCAGGAATCGACCGCCCCCGGTTCGCCGTTCGCCGCGATGGCCGCGGTGATGGGGGAAATGGCCGCCGGCGAGGACGACAAGGCCACCGACCCGTCCGTGCTCGCGGAGGCCGTGTGGACCGCCGGTACCACAACGCGCCCCCGTCGCCGCTACGCCGTGCGATGGGACCTCGGCCGACGTCTCCTCGACCATCTGCCGGTGGCGGTCGTGGACAAGGCGCTCGTCCTGGCGCTGGGCGGGAAGATCAACGCCAAGAAGCTGGAGCTGCGCCGCGAGGCCGTCGACGCCCGGGCCGAGATGAGCGAGGTCGTCGAATGAGCAACCTCGACCCCGACCCGCCCGAGATCGAGTGCGAGGCCGGCGGTGCGCCGGGCGGGCCCCGTTCGGAGGACGCACAGCCCGGCGGGGCCGCCGTGGAGATCATCACCTCCCGCGAGGTGCCCCTGGGCGGGCCGCGGGCGATGACGGTCCGCCGGACGCTGCCGCAGCGCCAGCGCTCGCTCATCGGTGCCTTCTGCTTCGTCGACCACTACGGACCCGACGACGTCTCGGCCACCGGCGGCATGGACGTGCCCTCACACCCGCACACCGGCCTGCAGACCGTGAGCTGGCTCTTCGAGGGCAGCGTCACCCATCACGACTCCGGGGACAACCATGCGGTGGTGCGCCCGGGGGAGGTCAACCTCATGACCTCCGGCGCCGGCATCTGCCACACCGAGGTCTCGACCCAGGACACCACCGTCCTGCACGGCGTGCAGCTGTGGACCGTGCTGCCCGAGGACCACCGCGAGAGCAGCGGCCGCAGGTTCGACCACCACGTGCCCGACCCCGTCGGATTCGCCGGCGGATCGGCGCGGGTCTTCATGGGGTCGCTGCTGGGCTCGTCGTCATCGGTCACCACCTACACCCCCCTCGTCGCCGCGGAGCTCCGACTCGACCCCGGCGCCGAACTGCGACTGGACGTCGACCCGGACTTCGAGCACGGCCTGCTCGTCGACTCCGGTGACCTGACCCTCGAGGGCGTCGACGTCGAGGTCAGCCATCTCGCGTACACCGGCGTCGGCGAGACCACGCTGACGATCCGCAACACCGGCACCACCGCCGGGCGGGCGGTCCTCATCGGCGGCACCCCGTTCGAGGAGGACATCATCATGTGGTGGAACTTCATCGGCCGGACCCACGACGAGATCGCGGGCTACCGCGAGCAGTGGGAGGCCGGATCGGAGCGCTTCGGACGCGTGGACGGCTACATCGGCCACGACCCGCGGGGGCTGACCCGGCTGCCCGCGCCCACCCTGCCCACCACCACCCTCAAGCCGCGGGTCAACCCGGACCCGCGCGCAGTCGGCCCCGATGTGAGAGGACACCGCAGATGACCGAGTACACCGACAAGACCGGCGCGACCGTGACCGTGAAACGAGCCGACTCGATCGAGGCGTTCGAGGTCCGGGACGCCTCCGGCGAGCTCGCCGGCCACGCCGATTTCCGCGACCACGCCGGCCAGCGCGTCTTCCACCACACCGTGGTCGACGAGGAGTTCGGTGGCCGGGGCATCGGCACCGCCCTCGTGCGCGGCGCCGTGGAGGCCACGCGCGAGGAGGGGATCACCATCGTGCCCGTGTGCTCGATGGTGGAGGGGTTCCTCGGCAAGAACGCGGACGAGTTCGCCGGCGCGTACCGGGAGGCCACGGACGCCGACCGGGCGCGATTCGGCGGGGAGGACGGCTGACATGGGGGTCCCGCAGTTGGACCGCACCCAGCGCGAGGTCTACAAGCAGTTGGTCCGCACCGCCGTCGCCTCGCGGGAGGCCTCCGGCGAGGCCGGGTTGGAGGAGTCGCTGCTCGAACTGGTCAACGTGCGTGTCTCGCAGCTCAACGGTTGCGCGGCCTGCCTGGCCACCCACGTGCCGGCGGCCCGCAAGGCCGGCGTGTCCCAGGACCGGCTCGACCTGCTGCCCGCGTGGCGGGAACTCGACGCCTTCGGTGACCCGGAGAGGGCGGCACTACGACTGGCCGAGACGCTGACCCGACTGGACGACGTCGAGGAACGCGTCGCCGCGACCTCAGCGGCCGCCGACCACTTCTCCGACGAGCAGCTCTCGGCGCTCGAGTGGACGATCGTGCTGATCAACGCCTTCAACCGGGTGTCGATCGCCAGCCACCACCAGCCGGGGATCGAGGACTGACCGGGCCCGGATGCGGTGCGGGGGTGCGTGGTCAGCCGGTGGCGACCGGGCGGTCAGCGGGTGGCGACCGGCACCATCGCCGCCCGGTCGGAGCGGACGATCTCCTTGCCGAACGGGAAGCACGTGACCGGGATGAGCTTGAGATTGGCCCACGCCAGGGGCAGGCCGATGATCGTCATCGCCTGCGCGACGGCGGTGGCGACGTGGCCGATCGCCAGCCACAGTCCGGCCACCAGGAACCAGATGACGTTGGCGATCGTGCTCACCCCGCCGGGACGGCCCCGGTCGACGACCTCCCGGCCGAACGGCCACAGCACGTAGGCGGCGATCCGGAAACTCGCGACCCCGAACGGGATCGTGATGATGAGGATGCAGGCGAGGATCCCGGCCAGCACATAGCCGAGGAACAGCCAGATGCCCGCGGTCAGCAGCCAGATGATGTTGAGGACGAGGGTCAACACTGCACGCATGATGCCACCCTATGCCGGAAGCGGAAGTGGCATCGCAGGGCTACGGTGGGCGGTGTGAGCGATAAGCCGAACGTGCAGACCCTCGGCGAGCTGCGCGCCGCCGGATACACCAGCCGCAGCCTCCGCGAGGAGCTGCGCGAGAACCTGCTCGCGGCCCTGGCCGCCGGACGCGATCCGTGGCCCGGCATGCACGGCTTCGACACGACGGTGATCCCTCAGGTCGAGCGGGCGATCATCGCCGGCCACGACATCGTCCTCCTCGGCGAACGCGGCCAGGGCAAGACCCGCCTGCTGCGCACGCTCGTCGGATTGTTGGACGAGTGGTCGCCCGTCGTGGCCGGATCCGAGCTGGGCGAGGACCCGCTCGCGCCGATCACCGAACCCACGCGCGAGCGGATCGCCCGTGAGGGCGATGCGCTGCCCGTGCAGTGGCGCCACCGTGACGAGCGCTATGTGGAGAAGCTGTCCACCCCGGACACCTCCGTCGCCGACATGATCGGCGACGTCGATCCCATGAGGGTGGCCGAGGGCCGCCGACTGGGTGACCCGGAGACCATCCACTACGGGTTGGTGCCGCGCGCGAACCGCGGGATCGTGGCCCTCAACGAGCTGCCCGACCTGGCCGAGCGGATCCAGGTGGCGTTGCTCAACGTCATGGAGGAGCGGGACGTCCAGATCCGAGGCTACGTCCTGCGCCTGCCGCTGGACGTGCTGGTGGTGGCCTCGGCCAACCCGGAGGACTACACCAACCGCGGTCGGATCATCACTCCGCTCAAGGACCGGTTCGGCGCCGAGATCCGGACCCATTACCCGCTCGACCTGGCCGACGAGATCGAGGTCGTGCGGCAGGAAGCCGAGCTGACCGCCGAGGTGCCGGACCCGCTGATGGAACTGCTCGCCCGGTTCACGCGCGAGCTGCGCACCTCCGACTCGATCAACCAGGCCTCCGGCGTCTCCGCCCGCTTCGCCATCGCCGGCGCGGAGACCGTCGCGGCGGCGGCCCGTCGGCGGGCGGCCGTGCGGGGCGCCGACGACCCGGGTGAGTCCGTGGCACGGCTCGTCGACGTGGACGCCGCCGTCGAGGTCCTGCGCGGCAAGATCGAGTTCGAGCCCGGCGAGGAGGGGCGCGAGACCGAGATCCTGCGGTACCTGCTGCGCATCGCCACGGTGGACGTCGTCCGCGGACTGTTCCGGGGGATCGACATGACCCCGCTGGTCGACGCGTTTGACGGGTCGGTGACCCTCACGACCGGCGCGAGCGTCATCGCCGCCGAATTCCTCGCAGCCCTGCCCGAGCTGTCCGAACCGGGGCTCTACGACGAGATCGCCGACAGGGTCGGTGCGTCGAACGTCGGCCAGCGGGCCGGCGGGATCGAACTGGCGCTGGAGGGGCTCTACCTCTCACGGCGTCTGTCCAAGGAGACCGGGGACGGCGCCGCCGTCTACGGCTGACACCATCGGCGGCTGCCGTGCGCCGCCGGAGCAGGAGGTGCGCGATGTCGCGACCAGAGCCCCGCGCCCGCTACGGGCGCTACATCGGCGGGCCGGACCCCCTCGCGCCCCCGCTCGACCTGTCCGAGGCGCTCGACGCGGTCTCCGAGGGCGTCATGGCCGGGTACTCCCCGGAGCAGTCCATGCGGGAGTTCCTCCGCACCGGCGGCCGCGACCAGACAGGCCTCGACGAGCTGGCCGGACGCATCCAGCGTCGACGTCGCGATCTGCTGCAGCGGAACCACCTGGGCGGCACCCTCGAGGAGGTCTCCCGGCTGCTCGACGAGGCGCTGCTCGCCGAGCGGGGACAGCTCGCCCGCGACACCGCCATGGATCCGATGGACCGCACCCTGCGGGAGATGACCATCGAGAACCTGCCCGACTCGCCGGCCGCCGCGGTCGGGGAACTCAAGGACTACGACTGGGCCTCGTCCGACGCCCGCGAGGCGTACCGCCGCATCCAGGACCTCATGGGCGCCGAGGTGCTCGACGCCCGATTCGCCGGGATGAAACAGGCGCTGGAGAACGCGACCGACGCCGACCGGGCGGCGGTGTCGGAGATGCTGTCGGACCTGACCGAACTGCTCGACAAGCACGCCCGCGGTGAGGACACCCCCGAGGACTTCCGGGAGTTCATGGACAAGCACTCCGACGCGTTCCCGGAGCAGCCGAAGGACGTCGAGGAGTTGATCGACACCCTCGCCGCGCGGGCGGCCGCGGCCCAGCGGATGATGCGCTCGATGACGCCGGAGCAGCGGGAGGAGCTCATGGCCCTGTCGCAGCAGGCGTTCGGTTCGCCCGAGTTGATGGAGCAGCTGGGCCGGTTGGACGGGCTGCTGCAGTCCCTGCGTCCGGGCGAGGACTGGGACGGCTCGGAGGACTTCGAGGGCTCCGAGGGGTTGGGGATGTCCGAGGGGACCGCGGCCATGGCCGAACTCGGGGACCTCGACCGGCTGGCCGAACAGCTCTCCCGGAGCGACAGGTCCCCGCTGTCCGAACTCGACCTGGAGGCGGTGGCCCGCCATCTCGGTCGCGAGGCGGCGGTGTCCGTGCAGACGCTGTCGCGGCTCGAACAGCAGATGCGCGAGTCCGGGTACCTCAGTCGCCGACCGGACGGGAACCTCCGACTCTCCCCGGCCGCGCTGCGCAAACTCGGGAGATCACTGCTCCGCGACGCCGCACAGCGGTTGTCCGGCCGGACCGGTGCGCGCGAGACCAGGCTGTCGGGGGCCGCGGGGGAGCAGACGGGGTCGAGCCGGGCCTGGGAGTTCGGTGACGTCGAGTCCTGGGACGTGCCGAGGACCGTGGGCAATGCGATCTCCCGGATCGCCGCGGAGGGGGGCGAGACGGGTGCGGGGATCCGGCTCCTGCCCGAGGACATCGAGGTCAGGGAGACCGAAGCGCGGACCCAGGCCGCCGTGGCGTTGCTGGTGGACACGTCGTTCTCCATGGCCATGGAGGGGCGGTGGGTCCCGATGAAGCGTACGGCCCTGGCCCTCCACCACCTGGTGAGCACCCGTTTCCGGCAGGACCGGCTGCAGCTCATCTCGTTCGGCCGCTTCGCCCAGACCCGGACAGTGGAGGACCTGCTCTCCCTGGACGCGCAGTACGAGGCCGGCACGAACCTGCATCATGCGCTCCTGCTCGCCGGGCGGTACTTCCGTGAGCACCCGACGATGCAGCCGGTGTTGCTCATCGTCACCGACGGCGAACCCACCGCCCACCTGCTCAGCGGCGGGGAGCCGTGGTTCGCCTACCCGCCGGACCCCGACACCATCCGGATCACCGTCGACGAGTTGGACCGGGTCGCCCGCACCGGGGCGCAGACGACCTTCTTCCGGCTGGGCGACGACCCGGGTCTGTCCCGGTTCCTCGACGCGCTGGCCCGGAGGGTCGACGGCACGGTGGTGGCGCCGGACGTCGACGACCTGGGCGCAGCCGTGGTGGGGCGGTTCCTGCACTCACGGCGCGGCCGGCCCTCACCCGGCGACCCGTGGAGCGCCGGCGGTCGCTGGGCGGTGTGACCCGCCCCGCCGCTGCCCCGACCGCCAGACTCGGGCACCCCGCAACCGCGAGATCCGCTACTCCGAATCCGGATCCGCTACTCGAATCGGGGTAGCGGATCCGGATTCCGGGTAGCGGATCCTTGGAGGTGCGGGTCAAGGGGCGTGCGGGGCTCAGGGCATCGGCGCGCCGACCTCGCCGGAGTCGCGGCGCAGCACGCGCAGCGAGTCCACGGCCCGGACCTCGGTGAACTGGCCCGACTCCAGCGCGCGGCAGTAGATCTCGTACGGGGGACGGCCGCCGTCCTCCGGGTTCGGGAACACGTCGTGGATCAGCAGCGCCCCGCCGATCTCGACCCATGGGGCCCAGCCCTCGTAGTCGGCCTGCGCCGCCTCGGAGGAGTGGCCTCCGTCGATGAAGACGAATGACGCGGGCCTGCCCCAGACGCGGGCCACCTGGGTCGACGTCCCCACCGCCGCGGTCACCACGTCGTCGAGCCGGGCGTCCCACATGGTGTGGCGGAACGCGCCGAGTGTCTCCAGGCGGCCGGTGTGCGCGTCCACCAGCGAGGTGTCGTGGTACTCCCAGCCGGGCTGGTGCTCCTCGGAACCGCGGTGGTGGTCCACGGTGACGATGCTGCCGCCGGTCACGCGGGCGGCCGCGCCGAGGAACACGGTGGAGCGGCCGCAGTAGGTGCCGATCTCCACTCCCACACCGTCGCCCAGGAACTCGCAGGCGATGTCGTACAAGGTGATGCCCTCCTCCAGCGGCATGAAGCCGGGGGCGGCGAGCGCTACGGCGAGCAGCGCGGGTTCGATCTCGGGTGCGGTCATGGGTTTCAACCTAGCGCCCGCCCCTCAGCTCTCGGCGCGGCGGGCGGCCTTGCGGGCACGCGCCACGTGCGGGCCCACGACGTTGCCGAGTTTGGTCCCGTTGGGCCAGCCCGCGTAGTAGCAGAGGAACACCACGATCTCCTCCAGTTCCTCGGGCGTCAGCTCGTCGTTGCCGAGCGCCGCCCCCACCTGGATGTCCGCGATGTCGGTGTTGCCCTGGGCCGTCAGCGCCCCCAGGAGCAGCAACCGGCGATCGCGGTGACTCAGGCCCGGGCGGGACCAGATCCTGCCGAACAGGTGGTCCGCGGTCTCGGCGAAGTAATCACCCGGCCCGTCGGACATCTCGAAGCCGTACACCTCGGTCATCATGGCCAGACCGTGCTCGCGCTCCGGGCTCATCCCGGCGTCCGCGGCGTCGCTCATCGGTTCTCCTCGTCGTCGTCGTGGTCGTCGTCGTGGTCTCGTCCGGTCCCGCCCGCATCGCCGGAACCACCGCCCGCCGCACGGACGTCCGCGCAGCGGGCGAGTTCACCCGGCCCGACACCGAACCCGGTGCCCAGGTCGCGCAGCGCGATGGTGCCCAGGGGCAGGTCCACGCCCAGCCGGTCGGCCAGGCCCAGGGCGAGGGACAGGTCCTTCTCGCCCAGGCCGCGGACGTGGGTGAACACGCCGTGCCAGAAGTCGTCGGCCGCGATCGGCGCGGTGGTGTCCCGCAGCATCACGGCCCCGGCGCCGCCGGTGATGGCGTCGGTGTGGCGGACCACCCGGCCCAGCTTGGTGATGTCGATGCCCGCGGCCTCGGCCAGCCGGGAGGCCTCGGCGGTGGCGGTGAACGAGATGAAGTGCAGGAGGTTGCGGGCCAGTTTCATCCGCGTGCCCGCACCCACTTCCCCGGCGTGCACGGGCATGCCCGCCCACAGCGCGAACACCGGCTTGCACGCCTCGTAGACCTCGCGCGGTGCGCCGACCATCACGGCGAGCTGACCCGATTCCGCCCCCTGCGCGCCACCCGACACCGGCGCGTCCACCAGGTGGACCCCGGCGGCCGCACACACCTCGGCCAGCTCAACAGCCGTCGAGTCGGCGATGGTGGAGTGGACCGCGATCACGGTCCCCGGTGCGGCGGTGCGCAGGATCCCCTCGGGTCCGTCGACGACGTCACGCACCTGGGCGTCGTCCAGCACCGTCACCGACACCAGGCGCGCCGTGCGGGCGACCTCGGCACCGGTGGCGGCGGCGGTTGCGCCCTCGGCGACGAACGGCTCGGTCGCCTCCGGGCGCACGTCGCACACCACGAGCCCGCCCGGCCAGGCCAGGAGGCGATTCGCGATCGGCGCACCCATGTTGCCCAGGCCGATGAACCCGACCGGCGCGGGGGAGTCGCCGGGACCGCCGGGGCCGATCGCGGGCGCGGCGTTCTGTTCGGGGGACGGGGCGGGGTCGGCCTCGGCGTGGTGCCCGCTCATGACCGGATGATCTGTCCGCCGTCGACGTTGAAGATCTGCCCGGTGATCCACGACGCCTCGTCCGACAGCAGGAACAGCAGCATCCCCACCAGGTCCTCCGGCTGACCCATGCGCTTGATGGGCAGCTTGTCGACCATCTCCTTGACGATCGACTGCGGGGTCGAGGAGCGGTTGGCCTCGGTGTCGATCGGCCCGGGAGCGATGGCGTTGATGCGGATGTTCGAGCCGCCCAGCTCGGTGGCGAGCTGCTGGGTGAGGCCGTTGACACCCACCTTGGCCAGCCCGTAGAAGCCCGAGTACAGCCACGCCGCGGTGGAGGACTGGTTGACGATCGCGCCACCGCCGGCGGCGGTCATCTTCTCCCAGCAGGCGCGGACCATGAGCAGCTGACCGTTGAGGTTCACCGACATGAACTTCTCGTAGTAGTCCCACGGCACGGTGATGAGGAAGTCGAGCTTCATGCCGCCGAAGATCGCGGCGTTGTTGACCAGGATGTCCAGGCGGCCGAACTCCTCGACCGCGGCCTCGGCACAGGCGTTGGCCGAGTCGGGGTCGGAGACGTCCGTGTGCCGGAAGACCGCCCGGCCGCCTGCGGCGACGATGTCCGCGGCGACGCGCTCCCCGTTCTCGGTCGACACGTCGGCGACCACCACGTTCGCGCCCTCGGCCGCGAGGGCCTTGGCGTACTCCTCGCCGATGCCGCCGGCGGCTCCGGTCACGATGGCGGTCCTACCGTCGAAACGTCCCATGTCGTGTGTCTCTTCCTGTCGGCGTGGTGATGCTGGATGCGGTGGTGCTGGATGGGGTGGTGCTGGTGAGTGGTGCCGGGCCAGTGGTGCCGGGTGCCCGGGCTCTCCGGTGCTGTCCGGGGCCTCAGGCCGGGGTGGCGACGGACTTGATCTCGAGGTACTCCTCGAAGCCCTCGCGGCCCATCTCGCGGCCGATGCCCGACTGCTTGTACCCGCCGAACGGCACGTCGGCGCCGTACCACTGGCCGCCGTTGACGCCGAGGGTGCCGGTGCGGATGCCGGCCACGACCTTCTCGATCCGCTCGGGGTCGGTGCCCCACACGGCTCCGGACAGTCCGTAGGGGGAGTCGTTGGCGATCCGGATCGCATCGGAATCGCCATCGTGGGGGATGACCACCAGGACGGGGCCGAAGATCTCCTCCTGTGCCACCCGCGCCGAGTTGTCGAGACCGGAGATGAGGGTCGGCTCCACCCAGAACCCGCGCTCCATGCCCTCGCCGGTGGGGCGGCCGCCACCGATCTCGATGGTGCCGCCTTCCTCCACGGCCAGGGCGATGTAACCCTCGATGCGCTCGCGCTGGACGGCGGAGATGACCGGGCCGCAGAAGGCACCCGGGTCGTTGGGGTCCTTCGGCGCGAACGCCGCCATGGCGCCCTTGGCCGCCTCGACCGCCTCGTCGTACCTCTCGCGGGGCACGACGAGGCGGGTGGTCAGTGCGCAGCCCTGTCCGGCGTGCGTACACGCGTTGAGGGCCGTCATGAAGCACGCCGAGTTCAGGTCGGCGTCGTCCAGCACAACGGCGGCGGACTTGCCGCCGAGCTCGAGGAAGACCTTCTTCAGCGTCTCGGCGGCGGCGGCCATGATCTTCTTGCCGGTCGCGGTGGATCCGGTGAAGGAGACCAGGTCGACGCGCGGGTCGGTGGTCAGCTGTTCGCCGAGGCCGTGGTCGGACGACGAGACCACGTTGAGTACGCCGGCGGGGATGTCCGTCTCCTCGGCGGCGATCCGGGCCACGGCCGCGGCGATGAGCGGGGTGTCGGGGGCGGGCTTGAGCACCACGGTGCAGCCGGCGGCCAGCGCGGGGCCGATCTTGGCGAAGTTGATCTGGTTGGGGAAGTTCCACGGGGTGATGGCGCCGACCACGCCGACCGCCTCGCGCCGGGTCGAGCGGTTGGAGCGCACGCCCATGATCTCGGACTCCCCGAGCTCGGTGACCCACTCGTAGGCCTCCACCAGGTCGGCGAGCCAGCCCAGGTCCGCGACGGGCCCCTCCAGCTGGGGGCCGGTCGTGAACATGTGGGGCGCGCCGACCTCGGCGATGGTCAGTGCCCGCAGCTCCTCGATGTGTCCCTGAAGTGCGTCGCGGAGCTGGCGCAGGCACCGCGCACGGAACGCGTGGTCCCGGGACCAGTCGGTGGTGTCGAACGCGGTGCGCGCGGCGGCGATGGCCGCGTCCATGTCCTCGCGCCCGGCGTCGGCGGCCCGGCCGATGACCTCCTCGGTGGCGGGGTTGAGGACGTCGAACGTGGCGCCCCCGGTCGCGGGTCGCAGCTCACCGCCGATCAGCAGGGGGGCGGTGTCGGTGATGCTCGTCGTCACTTCGGAGCCTTCCGTCGCGGTGGATCGATTCAGCGGTGGATCGATGCCGAGGTGGATCGATCCAGAGTGGGTGGACAGCTGTCTAGACGATAGTCCGTACGGTGGTGTACTGTCCAGACACATGTCCAGTGATCTTCGGTTCGAATCGACGCGGCGCAGGCTCAACGGCCAGCAGGCCGAGACCGTCGACCGCCTGACCAGCGCGGCGGTCGAGGTGCTGCGGGAGAAGGGTCCGGGAGGCCTGGCCGTCCGTGCCGTGGCCGCCAGGGCCGGCGTCGCACCGGCGACCGCCTACACGTACTTCTCCTCCAAGGGCCACCTCATCGCGGAGGTGTTCTGGCGCCGTCTGGACGACCACGTGACCGAGGCCGCCGACGGTGGCTCCGCCGCCGACCGGGTGGTCGCCGTGTTGCGCGACGTCGCGCTCCTCCTCGCCGACGAGCCGGAACTGTCGTCGGCCGTCACCGCCGCCCTGTTGGGCGACGACCCCGAGGTCTCCCACCTGCGGGTACGGATCGGCGCCGATATCCGACGTCGCCTCGTGGCGGCGTTGGGGGAGCGGAACGACGACGAGGTGGTCCAGGCGCTGGAGATGGTCTACGCCGGGGCACTCGTCCGGGCGGGCATGGGCTACGGCTCCTACTCGGACATGGCAGACGCGATCGAATCCGCAGCACGACTGATCCTGAGGTGACGCCCGAGATGACCACCGCGACGCCCGCTCCGCTCGTGTTCAGCCCGTACGACTACGCGGTGCACGAGGATCCCTACCCGTTCTACGCCCGTCTCCGCGCCGAGGCGCCCGTCTACCACAACCCGGACCTCGACTTCTGGGCGCTGAGCAGGCACGCGGACGTCCGCGAGGCGTTCCGCGCGCCGGACGTGTTCTCCAACGCCATGGGGGTCTCGCTGGACCCCGCCGCGTACGGGCCGCACGCCTACAAGACGATGTCCTTCCTCGCGATGGACGATCCCCGCCACGCCCGCCTGCGCAAACTGGTGAGCAAGGGGTTCACCTCCAGGCGCGTGGACGCCCTGTCCGAGGGGATCTCGAGGATCTCGCGGCAGTACTGGGACGAGTGCCTGGCACGGTCCCGAGACGGGGAGACCATCGACTTCGTCGACGACTACGCGGGCAAGCTGCCCATGGACGTCATCTCGGATCTCATGGGCGTACCGGAGGTCGACCGGGCCGAACTGCGTCGGCTGGCCGACCTCGTCATGCACCGCGAGGAGGGCGTGCAGGACGTGCCGGAGGACTCCATGGTGGCCGCGCTCGACCTCATCACCTACTACCAGGGGATGGTCGCCGAGCGTCGTACCGCCCGGACCGGGGACCTCACCTCCGCACTGCTCGACGCCGAGATCGACGGCGAGAAGCTGGACGACGACGAGATCCTGTCCTTCCTGTTCCTCATGGTGGTGGCCGGCAACGAGACCACGACCAAGCTTCTGGCCAACGCCCTGTTCTGGGGCCACGAGTACCCCGGCCAGTCGCGGGCCGTGCTCGACGATCCCGCCCTGGCACCGGCCTGGGTGGAGGAGACGCTGCGCTTCGACACCTCGAGTCAGATGGTCCTGCGCACCACCACCGAGCCCGCCACGGTCCGGGGTGTCACCATCCCCGCCGACCAGAAGGTCCTGTTGCTCATCGGGTCCGCGAACCGCGACGAGGAGGTCTTCGACCGCGGCGACGCCTTCGATCTCGCGCGGGACACCACGGCGAGCCTGAGTTTCGGTCAGGGACCCCACTTCTGCCTGGGGGCGCACCTCGCCCGGCTCGAGGGCCGCATCGCGCTGGACATGATCGCCCGCACGATCACCGGCTACGAACTGCTCCCCGGGGCCGAGCGCGTCCACTCCTCCAACGTCCGCGGCTTCGCCCATCTGCCCATGCGGGTCGAGGTGGCGCGCTGATGAGCCTGCGGTTCCCGTCCCACCCGGACGCCTCCGAACGCCCCGCCCTGGTCACCGGCGCCTCCTCGGGCATCGGCCGCGCGAGTGCCGAGTCCCTCGCGGCACTCGGGCACCCGGTCGTCGTGGGCGCGCGCCGCGCGGATCGGCTCGACGACCTGGTGCGCACCATCCGCGAGGCAGGGGGCGAGGCCACGGCTCGGGAGGTCGATGTCACCGACGCCGACTCCGTCGCCGGGTTCGTCGTCGCGGCTGCCGATGCGTACGGCCCCGCAGAGGTGCTGGTCTCCAGCGCGGGGAGCCTGAAGATGGCGCGGGTCTGGGAGATGGACCCGGACGACTTCGCCGCCCAAATCGACATCCACCTGCTCGCCGTCCACCGCCTGCTGCACGCGGTACTGCCCGGCATGATCGACCGCCGCCGCGGGGACGTCGTGCTCATCGGCTCCGACGTGGCCTACACGGCCCGGCCTCGCTCCGGCGCGTACGTGGCGGCCAAGGCCGGACTGGAGACCATGGCCAAGCAGGCCCGCCGGGAGCTCGAGGGCACCGGGGTGCGGCTCGGCGTGGTCCGGCCCGGTCCGGTGATGACCGAGATGGGCACGGAGTTCGACCAGGACACGGCCGAGGCCGTCATCAACGAATGGGTGAGGCACGGATTCGGTCGTCATCCCCGGATGTGCAAACCCGCCGACCTCGCGCGCGGGGTCACCGCCATGGTGTCCATGCCCCGCGGCGCCCAGATCACCGAGCTGGAGATCCAGCCGGAGGCCCCCATCGAGGAGGACTACTCGTGACCAGCATCGACAGTTCCACAGACGAGCCCACCGACTTCTCGGGCCTGGACGAGCCGCAGCGCGTGTCCGGCGGAGAGGGCGAACTCGGCCACATGGACGAGCTACGCACCGACCCGATCAGCCTGTTCTGGCGGGTCCGACAGGAGTGCGGCGACCTGGGCGTGTTCCGGATCGCCGACCGCGACATCTGCCTGGCCTCGGGTGCCGCCGCGAACGAGGCGTTCTTCCGGGCGCCCGACGAGGCGCTGGACCAGGCGGCCGCCTACCCCTTCATGACCCCGGTGTTCGGTGAGGGCGTCGTCTTCGACGCCAGCCCCGAGCGCCGCTCGGAGATGCTCCACAACACCGCGCTGCGCGGTGACCACATGCGCCAGCACGCCGTCACCATCCCGCACGAGGTCCAGCGCATGGTGGCCGAGTGGGGCGACGAGGGCGAGATCGACCTGCTCGAGTGGTTCTCCGAACTCACCATCTACACCTCGTCGGCGTGCCTCATCGGCCCCAAGTTCCGCGAGCAGCTCGATTCCCGGTTCGCCCACCTGTACCACGACCTGGAACAGGGGACCGACCCCCACGCCTACATCGACGCCTACGCCGACATCCCCGCGTTCCGCAAGCGTGACGAGGCCCGCGCCGGGCTGGTCGAGCTCGTCTCCGCGATCATGGACGACCGCGTCGCCAACCCGCCCGCCGACAAGGAGGACCGGGACCTGCTCGACGTGCTGGTCTCGGTGAAGAACGACGACGGCGCGCACCGGTTCACCCCGGACGAGGTCACCGGCATCTTCATCTCGATGATGTTCGCCGGGCACCACACGACCTCGGGGACGAGCGCCTGGATGCTCATCGAACTGCTCAAGCATCCCGAGTACCTCTCGCAGGTCGTGGCGGAACTCGACGAGGTGTACGCGGACGGGGCCGAGTACAGCTTCGGCGCACTGCGGCAGATGCCCAAGGTGGAGAACGCCCTCAAGGAGACGCTGCGGCTGCACCCGCCGCTCATCATCCTCATGCGCGTCGCCCAGGAGGACGTGCGGATCGGGGACTACGTCGTCCACGCCGGCCAGACCGTCGCCGCCTCGCCGGCGGTGTCCAACCGGCTGCCGGAGGACTTCCCCGACGCGGACGCGTTCGACCCGGACCGGTACGCGGAACCGCGGCAGGAGGACATCGTCAACCGCTGGACGTGGATCCCCTTCGGCGCCGGCCGGCACCGCTGCGTGGGGGCGGCGTTCGCCCAGCTGCAGATCAAGGCCATCTTCTCGGTCCTGTTGCGGGAGTTCGAGTTCGAGCTCGCCCAGCCGGCGGAGAGCTACCACAACGACCACTCGAAGATGGTCGTCCAGCTGGCCCAGCCGTGCACCGTCCGCTACCGGAGGAGGCAGCGCTGATGGGCGGGGAGTCGCCGATGCGGGTCGAGGTCGACTTCGACCTGTGCCAGGCCCACGCCGAGTGCCAGGCCGAGGCGCCCGAATGGTTCACGGTGCCCAAGGGGCCCGAGGCGAAGGTACGGGCCAAGCGGGGCCGGATACCCGACAGCCAACTCGAGGCCGTCAAGGCCGCCGTCAAGTACTGCCCGACACAGGCACTGCGCCTGGTCGACACCCCAGACCCCACGCAAGAGAGCCCCAGGAGTGAGTGACGTGACCCGATACGACCGCGCCGAGATCGCCGAGTTCGTGGAGCGCTGGATCGAGGCCAACGCGGTGTGCGAGCGGAACAAGGACTGGACGCCGCTGGCCGACTTCTACGCCGAGGACGCCACCTACGGGTGGAACTACGGCACCAAGGACGACTTCATGGCGGTCGGCCGGGACGAGATCCGCGACATCGCGCTCGGGCAGGAGATGGCCGGACTCGACGGCTGGGAGTACCCGTACATCCGCACGATCATCGACCCGGAGACCGGGGACGTGTTGTGCCTGTGGAAGCAGATCGCGCGCGACACGGTCGACCCCAAGACGGGCGAGCCGTACGAGGTCCACGGTCTGGGCGGATCGTGGTTCCTCTACAACGGGAACCAGCAGTGGGCGTGGCACCGCGACTTCTTCGACTTCGGCAACGTCGTCGACCTGTTCATGCGCATGTACGAGGCCGACGCACTCACCGATTCCATGAAGCAGCGGTTCGAGGCGGCCGGCGACAAGCCGGCGGGCTGGTACCGCATCGAGGACAGCCCGGCCCCGCTGTGGCCGGTCTCCTCCCCGGAGGAGGTCTGAGTCCCGTGAGCATCTCCCCGCCGCCCGATCCCCTGGACGCCCTCGACCACGCCACGCTCGCCCGGCTCCTGCCCGACCTGCTGCTCATCGGCCAGCTCATCGACCGGGCCGGCATGCCGGCGCTGCTCGGCGAGTTCGGCGTCGACGGCATGAGGGACGTCGCGATCGAGGAATGGCAGGCCGCCAGTCCCCACTACGCCCGCCGGATGAAGGACGCGCTGTCGATCACCGGCGACGGCGTCGCCGAGATCTTCAAGGGCTTCCAACTGGACGTGGGCGCCCCGCCGGAGTTCATGGACTTCCGGTACGCGGTGACCGACCACGACAACGGTGAGTTCTGGCTGGACCACTGTGGAGCCCTCATGGACGTCGAGCCGATGGGGGACCGGCTGGTCACCACCATGTGCCACGACATCGAGGACCCCACCTTTCCCGCCACCGCGCTGGCCACCAACCCGCTCGCGGTCGTCGAACCCATCCACCGCCCGCCCCGCGCCCCGGAGGGCCGCACCCCGCACTGCCACTGGCGGGTGCGGATCGACCCGGACGGCGAGCCGTTCCCGGTGCCCGGACCCGCGCTGGAATCCGCGTCCAGCCGGATCATCGACTTCCGGTTCGACCCCCCGGCGCCCCGGGACACGACCGGCGAGGGCCCGCGCGACGACTACGCGGGACCACTGCTGACCGACCTGGTCTTCACCGAGTTCACCTCCGCCGCACTCATCCGGATCACCCGCGAGGTCTATCTCCAGATGCACCTGCTCGCCGTCGGTTTCCACCAGTCGGTGCGGCGTCGGTCGGACACCGAGACGGCGGACCGGCTCCTCGCCTACCAGGCCACCGGCATCGCCGGTGTCGCGGCGGGACGGATCCGCGAGGTCCTGGGCGTGGGCCCCGACGCGCTCGGCCTCGCCACCGTGCTCGATCTGCACCCGATGGCGGGGCCGACCGCCTACACCGGCTACTCATCGGAGGTGTCCGCGGACGGTACCGAGCTGACGGTCCGCTGGGACACCACCGCCGACGGGTTCGCCGACGACACCTGGCTCCCGCTGCTCGCCCGCGACGGACTCCGGCCCCTCGCCGCCGCCGCGCAGGCGGTCGACCCGCACTGGACCGTGGAGCGAGTCCCGACGGACGGCTCGCACGTGGAGGCGGTCCTGCGGTTGGGCGACGAGCCGGCCACGGAGGGCGAGGAGGTCGCCGTCACCCGCATCAGCACCGGCGCGGCGTTCACCTTCCACCCGAGTAGCCCGCCCCGGAGGACCCCGCAATGGCACACACCCTGGCAGATCTCTTCGAGCACGCGGTCGACGCGTACGGACGCGACCGGCTCGCGGTGGTGGAGGACGACCGTCGGCTCACGTACGCGGACCTGGAGGCCGAGGCCAACCGGTGGGCGGACGGGCTGTCCTCCCGGGGGGTGGGGCCCGGCGATCACGTGGCGATCCACCTGCGCAACGGGGTGGACTGCATCGCGCTGTTCCTCGGCGTCCTCAAACTCCGCGCCGTGCCCGTCAGCATCAACTACCGCTACGCGGGAACCGAGCTGGGGTACCTGTACGACTACTCCGACTCCTGCGCCCTGGTCTTCCACCGCGAGTTCACCCCGGCGGTGGCGGGTGCGGTCGGGGACGCGGAGCGGCTGCGTCACCTCATCGTGGTCGAGGACGGGTCCGGGGCGGGGGAGCTGCCGGCCGGCACGCTCGACGCCCGGGAGCTCCTCGCCGCGGCCTCGCCGGACCGGGCGCCGGTGGAACGCAGCGCGGACGACCTCTTCCTCGTCTTCACGGGCGGGACCACCGGCAAGCCGAAGGGCGTGATGTGGCGCCAGGAGGACCTGTGGCGCAGCCTCGGCGGGGGCAGCGACTACTACACCGGGGAGCCGGTGCCCGACGAGTACCACCAGTCCCGTGCCGGCCTGGGCGGGGACCCCGCGCGCTACCTCGTGCTGCTCCCGCTCATCCACACCTCCGGGCTCATGCCCTCGTTCACCGCGCTGTTCTCCGGGGGCACGTGCCACTACCTGCCGCACTTCCGGGCGGACGACGTGCTCGAGGAGATCGAGAGCGAGAAGATCCAGATCGTCGTCCTCGCCGGCGACGCCATGGTGCGGCCGATGCTCGAACGGATGCGCGGCACCGGTGCCGACACCTCGAGCGTGTTCATGGTCAGCTCCGGCGCCGCCCTGTTCTCGCCGGCGGTCAAGGCCGAGCTCTTCGAGCTGCGCCCCGATCTCATGATCATGGACGCGTTCGGATCCTCCGAGAGCGGCTTCGGCGGACTGGGGGTCGTGACGAAGGCGAACGTCGACGACGGATCGCTGTTCACCGACCACGGCCCCCGCATCCCACGCGGTAGCGGCCTGCAACTGGTCGACGACTTCGACGAGCCGCTGCCCGACGACTCCACCGAGATCGGCTGGATCGTCAAGGCCGGCTACCAGCCCAGTGGCTACTACAAGGACGCCGCCAAGTCGGCCGAGACGTTCCGCGAGATCGCAGGGACCCGGCGGGTGTTCACCGGCGACCGCGGCAGGTACGACGGCCCGGACACGATCATCATGCTCGGCCGAGGCAGCCAGGTGATCAACTCCGGTGGCGAGAAGATCTTCGCCGAGGAGGTCGAGTCGGCGCTCAAGGCCGCCGAGGGCGTGCAGGACGCCGTGGCGCTGGGCGTGCCCGACGAGCGGTTCGGCCACCGGGTCGGGGCGGTGCTCCAGTGGGATGACGGCCACACCGGTGACTTCGCGGCCCTGGAGGAGGCGCTGCGCGCGACCCTGGCGGGGTTCAAGATCCCGGTCGCGTTCTGGGTCGTCGACAAGGTGGAGCGGCACCCCAGCAGCAAGACGGACTACGGGTGGGCCAAGCGGACCCTCGCCGCCCGTGGACCCGACCACGACCGCCGGCAGTGACCGCGCTCCACCTGGGCGGGCGGGCGTACGCCGTCACCGGATCCTCGCGCGGGATCGGGGCCGCGGTGGCCGAGGACCTGGCGGCCCGGGGTGCGGACGTCGTGCTCAACGGCCGGGATCCACGGGCGCTGGCCGAGCAGGTCGACGACCTCGCGGCACGGTCGACCGGCCGGATCCGCGGCGTCGCCGGGTCGGCGCACGAGCCCGCCGTCGCCGAGGAACTGCTCGCCCGGGCGAGGGAGGGGGACTCGGTCGTGGGCGGGCTCATCACGTGCGCCGGGGTGCCCGAACCGGCGGGGTCGTCGATCCTCACGGTGTCCCACGCCGACTTCGCCGACCTCATCGACGCCCACCTGGGCACGGTGTTCGCCCCCTGTCGCGTCTTCGCGCCACACCTGGTGGAGGCGGGAACTGGTGCGATCGTCACCACGTCGTCGTTCGCCTGGAAGGGCGACTACGGCGGGACCGGCTACCCGGCGGGCAAGGGCGCCGTCACCTCACTCACCATGGCGATCGCGGCGGAGCTGGCCGAGCACGGGATCCGGGCGAACGTCGTGTGCCCCGGCGCGCGCACCCGTCTGTCCAGTGGGGGGGCCTACGAGGAGCAGATCCGGGACCTGGGGCGCCGGGGAATGCTCGACGAGCTGAGTGTGGCCGGGGCACTGGACCCGGCGGGCCCGGAGTACGTCGCACCCCTCTACACCTATCTCGTCTCCGACCTCTCCGCGGGGATCACCGGGGGCGTCTTCGCCGGATCGGGCGGCTTCGTCGGACGATTCCCCACGCCGGAGGCCCAGATCCTGGCGTACCGCGATTTCCACTCGCATGCGCCGTGGACGCCCGAGGAGATCGACGGCTTCCTCCGGACGTGAGCCGCCTCGGGACCCGCGTCGCGTGGCGGCCGCCCGCGGACCGCGCACCGGACGGCGACGACCACCTCGTCGTCGTCGCCCGTCCTCGCACGCCCCGGACGGCGACCACCGTCAGCGCAGTGCGTCCTCGCGGAACTCACCGGGGAAGTCCACCGACGGACCGTTGTCGACCTCGCCGCGGCGCAGCTCCACCCGCCTGATCTTGCCGGAGATGGTCTTGGGCAGGTCGGTGAACTGCAGGCGCCGGACCCGCTTGTAGCCGGCCAGGTGGGTGCGCGAGTACTCGAAGATCTCGCGCGCCGTGGCCTCGGTGGGCTCCCAGCCGCCGGCCAGGACGACGAAGGCCTTGGGCACGCTCAGCCGCACCGGGTCAGGGGAGGGGACGACGGCGGCCTCGGCGACGGCCGGGTGCTCGAGCAGCACCGATTCCAGCTCGAACGGCGAGATCCGGTAGTCGGAGGACTTGAACACGTCGTCGGTGCGCCCGACGTAGGTGATGTAGCCCTCCGCGTCGCGGGACCCCACGTCGCCGGTGTGGTAGAAGCCGTCCGCGTAGGCGGCGTCGGTGCGCTCGGCATCACCGTGGTAACCGACCATCAGTCCAAGCGGGCGGGGATCGAGGCGCAGGCAGATCTCGCCCTCCGCGCCATCGCCGGCGAGCTCCCGACCGGTGGCCGGGTCGACCAGCACCACGTCGAAGCCGGGGCACGGGCGGCCCATCGAGCCGTCCTTGATGGGCTGGCCCGGGGTGTTGGCGATCTGCACGGTGGTCTCGGTCTGGCCGAACCCGTCGCGGATCGTCACCCCCCACGCGTCCCGGACCCGGCCGATGACCTCGGGGTTGAGCGGCTCGCCCGCGCCCACCGCCAGGCGGGGCGGGACCTGCAGCTGGGTCAGGTCGGCCTGGATGAGCATCCGCCACACGGTCGGGGGGCAGCACAGGCTCGTCACGCCGCAGCGGTCCATCTCGCGCATCATCGCCGCGGCGTCGAAGCGCGAGTAGTTGTAGATGAACACGCACGACCCCGCGATCCACGGGGTGAAGACGTTCGACCAGGCGTGCTTGGCCCAGCCGGGGGAGGAGACGTTGAGGTGGACGTCGCCGGGCTGGAGGCCGATCCAGTACATGGTCGACAGGTGACCCGCCGGGTAGGAGGCGTGCGTGTGCTCGACGAGCTTGGGCTTGCTGGTGGTGCCGGAGGTGAAGTACAGGAGCAGGGTGTCGTCGGCGTGGGTGGTGTGGGTCGGTTCGAAGTCGGGGGAGGCGTCCATCGCTCCGGCCAGGTCGGTCCAGCCCGCCGGCGCGCCGCCCCGCTCGTCCCCGCCGACCGAGATGCGCTGGTAGTCGCCGGAGATGTCGGCGAACCGTTCGGCCAGCTCGCCGCGCGCGATGACGTGCTTGATGCCGCCGCGCGCGATGCGGTCCCGCAGGTCGCCCTCGGCGAGCAGCGTGGTGGCGGGGATGACCACGGCACCGAGCTTGATCACCGCCAGCATGACGTCCCACAGCTCCACCTGGTTGGCCAGCATGAGCAGGATGCGGTCGCCGGGCTCGACGCCCCGCTCACGCAGCCAGTTGGCCGTCCGGTCGGACCGGACCCGCATCTCCTCGAACGAGTACTTGGCCTCGGTGGGGGCGCCGCCGCCGTCGTTCTCCTCGACGATCCACAGGGCGGGGTCGTCGTTCCCCTCGGCCTGGACGTCGAACCAGTTCAGTGCCCAGTTCCACTCGTCGAGCTCGGGCCAGGCGAATCCGTCCCGCGCGGCGTCGTAGTCCAGCGCGTGTGCCTGGAGGAAGTCGCGGGCGGCGCGGAACCGGACGGTGGCCTCGGTGGGCAGCGGGGGCATGGATGCTCCTGTCGACGGAACGTATGAGTGAGTCAGCTCACAGTAGAGCTGCCGCGAGGGCTGGCGGTACACCCGAAAGGGGAGGGTCCGGGGTCGACCGGGGCCCGGCTATGGATTACTAGGAGTTGCAAGTATATGGTGATGGGCATCACGGGACAGGGGTGAGCGGGCGAGAACAGCGCGCCGCCCCACTGAGGAAGGGACGTCCATGTCGGATCTCAGGCAGGTCGAGCACTACATCAACGGCGCGCGGGTCGCGGCCACCGGGGGGCGGAGCCAGGAAGTGCTCAACCCCAGCACGGGCAAGGCGCAGGCGGTCGTACCGCTGGCCACCACGGCCGAGGTCGACGACGTCATCGCCAAGGCAGCCGCCGCGCAGAAGGCGTGGGCCGCGCAGAACCCGCAGAAGCGCGCCCGCGTGCTCATGCGGTTCGTGGACCTGGTCAACCAGAACATGGACGAGCTGGCCGAGCTGCTCGCGATCGAGCACGGCAAGACCACGCCGGACGCCAAGGGCGACATCCAGCGCGGCCTCGAGGTCGTCGAGTTCGCGATCGGCATCCCGCACCTGCTCAAGGGCGAGTTCACCGAGAACGCGGGCACCGGCGTGGACGTCTACTCCATGCGCCAGCCGCTGGGCGTCGTCGCCGGCATCACCCCGTTCAACTTCCCGGCCATGATCCCGCTGTGGAAGGCCGGCCCGGCCATCGCCTGTGGCAACGCGTTCGTCCTCAAGCCCTCCGAGCGGGATCCCTCCGTGCCGGTGCGCCTGGCCGAGCTGTTCACCGAGGCGGGCCTGCCGGACGGCATCTTCCAGGTCGTGCACGGCGACAAGGAGGCCGTGGACGCGATCCTCGACAACGACACGATCCAGGCGGTCGGCTTCGTCGGGTCCACCCCGATCGCGCAGTACATCTACTCCAGCGCCGCCCGCACCGGCAAGCGCGCCCAGTGCTTCGGCGGCGCCAAGAACCACGCGATCATCATGCCGGACGCCGACATGGACCAGGTCGCGGACGCCCTGGTCGGAGCCGGATTCGGTTCGGCCGGCGAGCGCTGCATGGCCATCTCCGTGGCCGTCCCCGTCGGCGAGGGCACGGCCGAGGCGCTCCTCGAGAAGCTGCTGCCCAAGGTCAAGGACCTCAAGGTCGGCCACAGCCACGATCCGCAGTCCGACTACGGCCCGCTGGTGACCCCCGAGTCCAAGGCCCGGGTCCTCGACTACATCGATCAGGGCGAGAAGGCCGGCGCCGAGCTCCTCGTCGACGGTCGCGGTGTGGGTGCCTACACCGGCGAGTTCAACGGTGAGGACATCTCCGAGGGCTACTACGTGGGCCCGACGCTCATGGACAAGGTGACCCCGGACATGAGCGTCTACACCGACGAGATCTTCGGCCCCGTCCTCGTGGTGGTCCACGCCAAGGACTTCGAGGAGGCGCTGAGCCTGCCCAACGACCACGAGTACGGCAACGGCGTGGCGATCTTCACCCGCGACGGCGACGCCGCCCGTGAGTTCGTCTCCCGCGTCGAGGTCGGCATGGTCGGCGTCAACGTGCCGATCCCGGTCCCGATCGCGTACCACACCTTCGGTGGCTGGAAGAAGTCCGGATTCGGCGACCTCAACCAGCACGGCCCCGAGTCGATCAAGTTCTACTCCAAGGTCAAGACCGTCACGCAGCGCTGGCCGTCGGGCATCAAGGACGGGGCCGACTTCAACATCCCCACGATGGACTGACCGGCTCGCCCCAGGAGAGGAACACCCATGTTCACCCTTGATGACGACGACAAGGTCATCGTCGACGCCGCACGCGACTTCTCGGACAAGCGGATCGGTCCCAAGGCGCAGGAATGGGACGAGACCCACCACTTCCCCAAGGACGTCCTCCGCGAGGCTGCCGGGATGGGCATGGGCGCGATCTATGTCTCCGAGGAGGTCGGGGGCAGCGGGATGCGTCGGCTGGACGGCGTGCGGATCTTCGAGCAGCTCGCCCGGGGATGCCCGGCGGTGGCGGCCTACCTGTCCATCCACAACATGTGCGTGTGGATGGTCGACGAGTTCGGCACCGACGAGCAGCGCCGGCAGTGGATCCCCGAGCTGGCCTCGCTCGAGAAGTTCGCCAGCTACTGCCTCACCGAGCCGGGCGCCGGGTCGGACGCGGCGGCGCTGCGCACCAAGGCGGTCCGCGATGGTGATCACTACGTGCTCACCGGGACCAAGCAGTTCATCTCCGGGGGCGGCCAGTCGGACGTCTACCTGGTGATGGCCAGGACCGGGGACGCGGGCCCTAAGGGCATCTCCGCGTTCCTGGTCCCGGCCGACTCGGACGGGCTGAGCTTCGGCCCCGACGAGCAGAAGATGGGCTGGAACGCCCAGCCGACGGCGCAGGTGATCATGGAGGGCGTCCGGGTTCCGGCCGCCAACCTCATCGGCGGCGCGGACACCGGCGGAGAGGGGCTCGGCTTCACCATCGCGATGCGCGGACTCAACGGCGGGCGCATCAACATCGCCGCCTGCTCGCTGGGCGGGGCCCAGGAGGCGTACTCGCGGGCCGTGGCACACGTGCGGGACCGCGAGGCGTTCGGCGGCGCGCTCATCGACGAGCCGACCATCCGGTTCACCCTCGCCGAGATGGCCACCGAACTGGAGGCGAGTCGGCTCATGCTGTGGCGCGCCGCCGCGGCGCTGGACGCCAAGGAACCCGACCACGTGGAGCTGTGCGCCATGGCGAAACTCTTCGTCACCGACCGGTGCTTCGACATCGCGGACCGGTCGCTGCAGTTGTTCGGCGGCTACGGGTATCTATCCGAATACGGAATCGAGAAGATCGTGCGGGATCTGCGGGTGCACCGCATCCTTGAGGGCACGAACGAGATCATGCGCGTCGTCGTCGGCAGGGCCGTCGCCGCGCGCGGACTGGGAGCGTAGGAATGACCAACGAACTGCCGACCGTCGCTTTCCTCGGTTTGGGCAACATGGGCGGTCCCATGGCGGCCAATCTGGCTGGCGCCGGCCACGAGGTCCGCGGTTTCGACCCGGTCTCCGCGGCGCAGGAGGCCGCGCGTTCGGCCGGTGTGACCGTCTGCGAGACGCCGGCCGAGGCGGTCCGCGGGGCCGGGGTCGTCATCACGATGCTCCCCAACGGCGCGCTGGTCACCTCCACCTACGAGGACGTCCTGGGAGAGGCGGAGCGGGGAACCCTGTTCATCGACTCGTCCACCATCTCGGTCGACGACGCCCGGGCGGTGCACGCCAAGGCCGTCGAGGCGGGGATGCTCCAGGTGGACGCCCCCGTCTCCGGCGGTGTCAAGGGCGCGACCGCGGGGACGCTGGCGTTCATGGTGGGCGGCGAGGACGAGGCGTTCGCCGCCGCGCAGCCGGTGCTCGAACCCATGGCCGGCAAGGTCATCCACTGCGGAGCGGCGGGGGCCGGTCAGGCCGCCAAGGTCTGCAACAACATGGTCCTGGCCGTCCACCAGATCGCGATCGGCGAGGCGTTCGTGCTCGCGGAGCGGCTGGGGCTCGAACACCAGGCCCTGTACGACGTCGTCACCGGGGCCACCGGCAACAGCTGGGCGCTGCACACCAACTGCCCCGTGCCCGGCCCGGTGCCCACCTCCCCGGCGAACAACGACTTCACGCCCGGCTTCGCCACGGCCCTGATGAACAAGGACCTGGGACTGGCGCTGGCCGCGCTGGAGAGCACCGGAACGGTCGCGCCGCTCGGTGCGGCGGCCGCGGCGCTGTACGACGAGTTCGCGCAGGACAACGGTGGCAAGGACTTCAGCGCCATCATCACCAGCATCCGCGATGCCGCGCGGAGCTGACCGTCTCCACTCTCGGGAGCTGACCATGACCACCCTTCGACCCAGTGATTCGGACGCGGTCCTCGGCGCCCTGCGACGCGCCCGGCAGGAGTCCGGTCTGCCGATCGTGTTCGCAGGGCAGGCCGACGGCGAGACGGCGAAGCTCAGCCGCTTCATCGGCGTCCGCACGAACTCCATGCAGGGTCTGGCCGTGGCCAAGGGCCGGGGGCTCGGTGGGCACGTCATGGCGTCGGGGCGTCCCGCGACGGTCCGCGACTACGAGGACTGCTCCAGCATCACGCGCGACTACGCCGATGCGGTGGAGCAGGAGGGCCTGAGGGCCATCATCTCGGTGCCGGTGATGGTCTCCGGCGTCGCGCGGACGATCCTCTACGGGTCGGCGCGCGTGGCCACCCAGCTCGGCGACCACGTCGCCAGGACGTTCAACTCGGTCGCCTCGGACCTCGCCGCGGAGTTCCAGGTCAGGGACGAAGTCGACCGACGGCTGCGGATGGCGGACCTCGCCGCCGCGGAGCACTCCGTCGGCTTCGAGGCCGCGGACCGCGAGCAGCTGCGGGTCCTCCACGGAGAGCTACGGGCGATCGCCGCTGAGCTGGGCGACCCGGCACTGCGCGACCGTCTCCTGGCCGCCGGGTCCGCACTCGCCGGCGTGGGACGGGCGCCCGACGCCGGTGACATCCCGGTCCCCGCCAAATCGGTGCTCTCGCCGCGCGAGATCGACGTGCTTGCCCAGGTCGCTCTCGGCTGCTCGAACGCCGAGGTGGGGGCGCGGTTGTCGCTGTCCCCGGAGACCATCAAGGCGTACCTGCGCAACATCGGCACCAAGCTCGGCACGCGGTCGCGGATGGAGTCCGTCGCGCGCGCCCGGCTCCTCGGCGTCCTGCCCTGAATCGACCCGACCGGCCCGCGTCGCGAAGAGAGTTCCGCACACATCGCCCGAGGGCAGTGTGCGGAACGCTCTTCTCGTCGCGCGGCGACGCGCCGGCGAGGGCGGGTCTACGGCGCCGCGGTCTCCCGGTCCTGCCACGTCACCCGGACCCCTGTCGCGGGACGGGTGAGCATCCGCGTCCACGGGAAGGTGAGATCGTCGGGATCCCGGCTGATGCGCACCTCCGGACGGCTCAGCGCGGCCACCGCGGCGGACAGGGCGGCCACCGCGAGCTTCTCGCCGGGGCACCGGTGGCCTGTGCGGACACCCGCACCGCCCTGCGGGACGAACGCCTCGAGCTGCTCGGCGTCTTCGACCCCCATGAACCTCCCGGGGTCGAACGTCGAGGCGTCGTCCCAGTGATCGGGGTCCGTATCGGTGCCGAGGAGATCCAACAGCACCCGTTCGCCTCGGTGCACCGGGCATCCGTGCACCTCGAAGTCCGAGGTCGCCATCGCCGGCAGCATCGGCACGAACGGGTAGACCCGCCGGACCTCCTGGGCGAACGCGACGGCCTCCGGGATATCGGAGAGCCGGCCGGCGGCCGACGAGGCCTCCCGGATCCGTGCGGCCCACCCGGGATTCTCCGTGAGCGCGACTGCCGCGAACGCGGCGAACCGCGCCACCGCCACCGTCGGGCGGGTGAGGTTCTGCAGCTCCACGGCGGCGGTCCGGTCGTCGACTGCAGCGCCGTCGGGGTCCCGAAGGTCGGCCATGGCCGCCAGGACCGAGTCGGGCTCCGCGCGCAGTCCGCCGGCCCGCACCGCGCGGATCAGGCCGGTGGCCCAGCGGTCCAGCCGGACGCGTTCGACCTCGGCGACCGGATTGGTCGCGATGCGGCCGAACGAGTCGAGCAGCCTGCTCATCTGGCGGGCCCGGCGATCGGCCTCCGCCGGGGCGAGCGGGAGGCCCGCCCAGCGGAACGCCGCCCGACCGAACGCCGTGGTGGTGTCGCCGTAGACCGTGCCGGTACCGCTGCGCGCCCAGTCGCCGAGCATCCCCTCGAGTTCATCGGCGACCAGTTCGGAGAACCGCGCGGCGCGCTCGTCGTCATAGGCCATGTCGGCCAGTGCGTTCTTGCGTACCTCGTGCGCGCGGCCGTCGAGTCCGTGGACGGCGCCCGGGCCGAAGAGTGGAAACCGGATGAACCCGGGCATGGCGCCGTTGCGCTCCACCTTGTCCGCGTCGTAGAAGTTCCGCACACCCTCCACGCCCCGCAACAGAACGGCGCTGCGTCCCATGAGCCGCAGTCGGACAGGGGCCTGCGAATCGGGGGAGACCCCCGCGCGTTGCCGCACCCGCGAGGCGAAGAGGTATCCGGACCGGAGGAAGTCGAGGGACTGGTCGCTGATCACTCGTGGGGTGGGTCGAGGCATCGGGCGCGCTCCTTCGGGCTCGTGGTCGGCGTCTCGCCCGTCACCCTAGGGACGCCCGCGGCGGTGCGCTTCCGGTCCGGCGGTGCCGGGTTCGCCCGGCCGCGACGTGATCCGGATCACCGACCATCCACTTTCGGGTGTATCCAGTGTGGCCCCAGTCACATACCTTTTGCTCAATCGACGTTCACTCGTCGGGGAACACGTCCCGCGCCAGGGCCCCGCCCGGCGCCCCACGAGACTTGGAGTTGTCTTGACAACCACGAACCTTCCCGCCGGGGGTGCGGCGCCACAGTCGCCGAACCCGTCAGCGGAGCCCAGGAAGACCTCGCTCGCGAAGGTGGCGGCGGCCTCCTCGATCGGCACGACGATCGAGTGGTACGACTTCTTCATCTACGGCACCGCCGCGGCGCTGGTCTTCCCCACTCTGTTCTTCCCCGGCCAGGATGCGGCGGCCGCGACACTCTCGTCGTTCGCGACCTTCGCCGTCGCGTTCTTCGCGCGCCCGGTCGGCGCCGCGCTCTTCGGCCACTTCGGCGACCGCATCGGTCGTAAGCGCACCCTGGTGTGGACCCTGTTCATCATGGGCATCGCCACCGTGTTCATCGGCCTACTCCCCGGGTACGGCACCGGGGCCTTCGGAATGTTCGAAGGCGGCATCGGCATCTGGGCCCCGACGCTCCTCGTCGTCTGCCGCTTCTTCCAGGGCTTCGCGGTCGGCGGCGAGTGGGCCGGGGCGACCCTGCTCACGGCCGAGTACGCGCCGCAGGGTAAGCGCGGGATGATGGGGATGTGGCCGCAGCTGGGCGTCGCCTTCGCGTTCTTCCTCTCCTCGGGCACGTTCCTCATCTTCTCGCTGGTCGCCGGCGACAGTTCTGACGTCAACAGCCCGTTCATGCAGTACGGCTGGCGTATCCCGTTCCTGCTGTCCGCCGTGCTCGTGCTCATCGGCCTGTGGATCCGCATCTCCATCGAGGAGACCCCGGTCTTCAAGCAGGACCGGGCCCTGGCCTCCGAGGACGCGGCACCCAAGACCCTGCCGTTCGCTGATGCGCTCCGCTACCAGTGGAAGGAGATCCTCATCGCCGGTGGCGCGCTCACCTCGCTGTTCTCCCTCTTCTACATGGGCACCTCGTTCCTCACGAACTACGCCACCAAGAACCTCGAGCACACCCGCCCGTTCGTCCTGGGTATGGGCATGATCGCCGCCCTGATCTTCGGCGCCGCGATCGCGATCTCGGCCATGTACTCCGACCGGATCGGCCGCAAGAAGGTCATCGGCACCTCGGTGGCGCTGGCCGTGGTCTGGGCGCTGTTCGTGTTCCCGATCCTCGACACCGGGTCGCCGATCGCGTTCGCCATCGTCCTCTTCGTCACGCTCATCATCTTCGGCATCGCCTACGGCCCGGCCGGCGCACTCCTGCCGGAGCTGTTCCAGGCCCGGTACCGCTACACCGGCGCCGGCCTCGGCTACAACCTCGCCGGCATCCTCGGTGGCGCACTGCCGCCGCTGGCCGCCGCCGCGATGGTCGCCGCGGGCAACACGCTCGGTGTCGGGATCATGCTCTCGTTGCTGTCCGCCATGTCCATGCTGTGCGTGGTGGCCATGACGGAGTCGAGCAAGAACGTGATGAACGCGGATGCCGAGATGACCGAGGACCGCACCCTCGCCACCGAGGTGCCCTGATCCACACCTGACGGAACCCCGGAGCTCACGGCCCCGGGAGATTCCCTCCCCCGAACAGCCGCGCCCGGCCCCACCCGAGAGGGGGCCGGGCGCGGTGTCGTATGTCAGAAGTCGCCGGCGGACCGGCGCAGCGCGGCGATGGCCTCGATGAGCGCCACCTGCTCGCCCTCGTCCATCCCCGGGTCGGCGAACACGCCGGAGTTGAGCGCCGCGGTCGCCTCGGCCACCACCTGCCTGCCCGCGTCCGTGATCTCCACCAGGGTCGTCCGCCCGTCCGTGGGGTGCGGTCGTCGCTCCACCAGCCCGGCGTCGAGCAGGCGCTTCATGGCGCTGGTGACGCTGGTGACGTGCACCTGGAGGCGCTCCGACGCCTTGGTGATGGGCAGCGACCCCGAGCGGGAGAAGGCCAGCAGTCGGAGGAGTTCGTACCGGGGGAACGACAGGTTCCACGGACGGAGAGTGTCCTCGACCCGGGCCAGGAGGATCTGGTGCGCCCGCATCACCGAGGTCACCACCGTCATCCCCTGCGCGGCATCCGTCCAGCCCTCTCGCTCCCAGTTGGCGCGGGCCTGGTCGATGCGATCGGGGATCGGGGCGGTCCTGGGGGGCAAGGCTCACTCCTGTCGGACGCGGCGGTGGGATGATGGGCAGTCTATCCACACCAACCAGGAGGTTCAGGCACCGTGGCCGATTCCGATGCCGAGTTCCCGCCGGTGGCGACGACGGCCGCGGTGCCCCGGGTCCACGACCGCGCGGCGCAGGTGATCGCGGCCGCCGGCGCCCGGGTGCCGGACGCCCGTGGGGGAGCGGTGTTGGCGGTGGCAGGGGCCGGTGACCCGGGCGGCCCGCCCACGGTGGCGCGGGTCGCCGGAGGGTGCGGGGGCGGGCGCCGGGTGCTGCTCGAGGGTAGGGCCGCGGTCCGCTCCGACGGCGTTCGCCCCACGCATCTCCTCGTATGGGCGTCCGGCCCCGACGGCGGGGAGGTGCTGGTCCTGGTGGAGCGGGGGGACCGGGGAGTCTCGCCCTGACCCGCGGACGGCGCTACGGCGGGGGAGATCGGGTTCGAGGCGGTCCGGTTGGATGCCGATCGGGTCGTGTCCGGCACCCTGGCCTGAGGGCGCCCACTCCGGCCGGGGGTGGGGCCTGGATCGCGAGTCGGGGTCCCGGACGGCCCGGCGATAGGCTCCGCGTATGAGCACCTCCGTCCAGCAGCGGGGCACCGCGTACGACCCCTCACGCATCCGCCATCCCCACTTCCGTGGGCTGGTCACCGACGCGGCCTCCGCTGTGGAGCGGATCGCCGATGGTGACACGGTGGCGATCAGTGGGTTCGCCAGCGCGGGCACGCCCAAGGCCTTCGCGCCGGCCCTCGCCGAGCGCATCCGTTCGGTGCGGGCGGCTGGTGGCGACTTCAGCGTCAACCTGCTCACCGGTGCGTCCGTGGCGAACGAGGCCGAGGCGCTGCTCGCCGAGGTCGACGGAATCGCACTGCGGATGCCGTATCAGAGCGAACCGACGGCCCGCGGCAAGATCAACTCCGGCGAGATGGACTACGTGGACGTCCACCTCTCGCACGTGGCGCAGCAGGTGTGGCAGGGCTACTACGGCGACGTGGACGTCGCGGTGGTGGAGGTCTCCGCGATCACCGAGGACGGCAAGCTCGTCCCCGCGATGTCGGTGGGCAACAACAAGACTTGGCTCGACGTGGCGGACAAGGTGATCCTCGAGGTGAACTCGTGGATCCCGGACGGCGTCGAGGGCATGCACGACATCTACTACGGCACCGCGCTCCCGCCGCAGCGCAGGCCGATCATGCTGTCGCGGGCCGACGACCGGATCGGCCAGCCCCTGCTCGAGGTGGACCCGGCCAAGGTCGTCGCCGTGGTGCCCACCGACCAGCGGGACTCCGCGAGCGCCCTGACCAAGCCGGACGCGGTGAGCGACGCCATCGCGGGCCACGTCCTGGAGTTCTTCCACCACGAGGTCGCCGGCGGCCGGATGCCGGCGGGCAGTCTCCTCCCGCTGCAGGCGGGGATCGGCAACGTGGCCAACGCCGTCCTCGCCGGGCTGGCGGCGGGGTCGTTCTCCGATCTGACCTGCTACTCGGAGGTCATCCAGGACTCGATGCTCCAGCTCATCCGGCAGGGCACGGTCGCCCACGCCTCGGCGACCGCGTTGGCCCTGTCCGAGGACGGGCTGACCGAGTTGGTGGACAACTTCGAGCTGTACCGCGACCACATCACGCTGCGTCCGCAGGAGATCAGCAACCACCCGGAGATCGTCCGGCGACTGGGGATAGTCGGGATGAACGGCATGCTCGAGGCCGACGTCTACGGCAACGTCAACTCCACCCATGTGGGCGGGACCCGGATCATGAACGGAATCGGCGGGTCCGGCGACTTCACCCGCAACGGGTACGTGTCGATGTTCCTGAGCCCGTCCACGGCCAAGAACGGGGCCGTGTCGGCGATCGTCCCGATGGTCCCGCACGTCGACCACACGGAGCATGACGTCCAGGTGATCGTCACCGAGCACGGTCTCGCCGACCTGCGGGCGCTGAGCCCGCGCAAGCGGTCGCGCCTCGTCGTGGACCGGTGCGCCGACCCGGCCTTCCGGCCCCTCCTGCACGAGTACCTCGATCGGGCCGAGGCCCGTCCCGACGCGGGCAACACGCCGCATATCCTCGAGGACGCCTTCTCGTTCCACGCCCGCCTCGCCGCCACGGGGAGCATGCTGGGGTAGGCGCCCACCGCTGATCGACAAGGAGTCCGAGGATCGATGACGAGTACCCGAAGTCCCCTGCGCATCGGCAACGTCTCGGCGTCGCGGGCCGATCGCGCCACGGCGACGGCCGAGTTCCTCACGGCCGCGACCCTGGACGTCCTCGCGCTCGACATGCTCTCGGACGAGGCGATGCTCGAACTCGCAGGGCAGCGCGCGACGGGCGGCCCGGGTTACGAGGCGGCGGCGCTGGTCCAGATCGGCGAGTGTCTCGAGCGGCTCGGAGCCGGGGGAGTGCGGATCGTCACCAACGCCGGCGCTCTGGACCCGGAGGGGCTCGCATCCGCACTGCGTGAGCTGGCCCGCGAGTCGGGGGTCGAGCTCGCGGTGGCCAGCGTCGACTCCGGGGACGTGACGCACAGGGCGGTCGATCTGGGTCTCGGTCAGGTCGACGTCGCGACGGTGCGTCACGGCGCGTTCGGCATCTCGCGAGCGTTGGCTGCCGGTGCCGTCGTCGTCGTCACCGGGCGCGTCAGTCGCGAGGCGCTCGTCGTCGGCGCCGCGGCGGCCCACCACGGCTGGACCCCGTCCGCCCTGGACGCCCTGGCCGGATCGGTCGCGGTCGGGCACGTGCTCTCCGGTGGCCCCGGCGCGACGGGGGTCGTCGACTCCACCACCGACGTCACCCGCACCACCGATCCGGTCACCGGCGGGTACCCCATCGCAGAGATCGCCGACGACGGGTGCGCGGTCGTCACGCGCCATCCGTCCGCCTTCGGGTCGGTCACCGTGGGGACCGTCACCGACCAGCTCCTCGACGGCGTGGCCGGGGCCCGCTACGCGGCTCCCGACGTGGTGTTGCGGCTCGACTCGCTCCGCCTGGCACAGGAGGGCACGGACCGGGTCCGCATCAGCGGGGCGCGCGGGGAGCCGGCCCCGCCGGTCGTGGCGGTGGTGGCCATGACCCGGGGAGCCCGGGAGGACCGGCGTCCCGTGCGGATCGCCCGCCCCCTGCCCCAGGAGGAATCGGGGCACTCGGTCGTCATGCCCGACGGCACCCGCGTCGCGATCCCGGTCCCGCCGGAGACCGCACCCATCGGGCCGGGCGAGCTACCGACGCCGTGGTCCCCGGGCGCCGTCCCGGGCGGGGAGCCCGTCACCGCCGTCCTGGGCTCGGTCGCGAGCGTGCGCCGCGGCGTGGTCGGCCGCGGGGTCAACATCGCGGTGTGGACATGGGACGACTCCGCGTTCGCCTGGCTGGCCGGGGAACTCACCGTCGAGCGGATCCGTGAGCTCATCCCGGGGCTCGACGGTATGGACATCCGGCGCTACCTGCTGCCCAATCTCCGGGCGGTCAATCTCGTCGCCCGCCCGCCACGGGGCGAGGTACTGCGGCCGGGGCTCGGAGCCGACCTCGCCGCCGCCCGCCTGGAGATCCCCGGCGAGCTCCTGGAGGTCGGCCCCTGACCCGGTGTCGACCCCTGACCGAGGTGATCGGGGGCCGACTCGGCCCTGTCAGCGCGCTGCGCGCAGCTCGACCTTCCGGATCTTCCCGGTCGCCGTGCGGGGGATGGCGTCGACCACGACGACGTCGCGTGGCCGGTGCGAGGAGGAGAGACGCTCCGCGCCGAACTCCATGACCGAGCCCTTGAGATCGTCCTCTGCCGGCGCGCCCTCGGTGGGCACCACGACCGCGATCACGAGCTCGCCCCACTTGGGGTCCGGGCGGCCGACGCAGGCGACCTCGGCGACGTGCGGGTGGTCCATGAGGACCCGCTCCACGTGCAGCGAGGAGACGTTCTCGCCGCCGGACTTGACGATGTCCTTGACGCGGTCGGCGAACCACACGACGCCCTCGGCGTCGATGCGCCCGAGATCACCGGAGTGCAGGCGGCCGCCCACGAACGCCGCGGCGTTGGCCTCGGGGTTGTTCCAGTAGCCCTCCATCACCGTCGGTCCGCGGTAGACGATCTCGCCGTCCTCGCCGACGGGCATGAGCTCGGCACCGCCCGGTTCGCTGATCCGGTTCTCCGCGATCGGCGTGGGGTAGCCCCAGGAGTCGGACTTGTCGGGGCCCAGCTCGGGCCACTGCATGACGGTGGCCGGGGTGCACTCGCTCATCCCCGAGGCCAGCACCATCCTGGCGTCCGGGAGCGCGGACTCCAGGCGTCGGCGCATCTCCTCGGACATCGGGGCCATGGCGTAGAGCAGGAACCGGATCGAGGAGAGGTCGAGGCCGCGGTCGGTGCCGTCGGCGAGGGCCTCGAGCATGAGGGGCAGGCCCACGAGGTGGGTGGCGTGCACCCGGGCGACGGTGTCGGCGTACTGGACCGGGTCGAAGCCCGGCAGGAGGTGGACGGTCGCGCCCATGGTGACGGCGGACAGCAGGACCCCGTTGAGGCCGGCGGTGTGGAAGAGGGGGAGCGGGCACACGGTGACCGAGCCCTCGGCGCCCCAGTTGAGGCCGAAGAGGGCCCCGTTGCCGAGCGCGGCCATGGTCACCGCGAGGTGCGAGGTGAGGACGCCCTTGGGGCGTGAGGTCGTACCGGAGGAGTAGAGGCACTGCACGACCTGACGGTCGCCGATCACCGTGTCGGGATTGGTGTCGTCGTCGGCCAGGAGGTCGTCCCACCCGATCAGCTCGGGACCGTCGGCGGTGGCCTCCAGGCCGTCGGGGACGCCTCCGACGACGACGACGGTGCGGATCGCGGGAATGGCGGCGACCGCTCCCATCACCAATTCTGCGAGTGAGCCGTGGACGACGAGGATGCGGGTGCCCGAGTCGGTCAGGGCGTGCGCGATGTTCTCGAGCCCGGACAGGAGGTTGATGGGCAGCGAGACCATCCCCGCCTTGGCCGTCCCGAAGTAGGTGGCGACGAACTCGCGGCAGTTCGTCGACAGGATCGCGACCGGCTCCTCCGCCTCGATCCCGTGCGCGGTCACCCCGTGGGCGAACCGGTTGGAGATCGCCTCGAGTTCGAGATACGTCCACGACCCGGCATCGTCCGTGAGCGCGGTCCGGTCCGCGAACGTGGCCGCCGCGCGGGTGGGGAGGTCACCCACCGAGCAGCGGCGGGCCAGGGCGTGGTCGACGGGATCGATTCCGGTGAGATCTAGGCGCACGGTGTCTCCGTACTGTCTCTTATACACATCTGACGCTGCCGACGACCGCATAAGCAGAGACTCATCGTCCTCTCCGAAGCCGCAA
>NZ_JABFAN010000019.1:192547-240499 GCF_017168155.1 Dietzia sp. KRD202
CGACGCGGCCGACACCCTGGTGCGCCTGACGGTCAGTCATCTTGCGCTCCCCAAGTGGGACCGAACCGCGACAGCGCGGAAGATCTCCGAGGTCGCCGTCCGGTTCCTCTCACTCGAATAGTGACCTGCGCCGGGCGTCGGGAGCAGTCTGAACTGGGCTTCAGCGGCGCACGGCGTGTTCGTTGCCGCCGTGCTGCTGCCGTAGCACCGTCTTGAGCACCTTGCCGGTCGCTGTGCGGGGCAGCTCGGCTACGAACTCGATCCTGGTGGGGCACTTGAAGTGGGCAAGCCGCTCCCGGGTGTATGCGATGAGTTCCTCGCCGGTCGGCTCGGCGCCGTCCTGGAGCGCCACGGTGGCCACCGGGGTCTCGCCCCAGCGGACGTCGGGGACGCCGACGACGGCCACTTCACGAACGGCCGGGTGCCGGTAGAGCACTTGCTCGACCTCGATCGGGTAGACGTTCTCGCCGCCAGTGATGATCATGTCCTTTTTGCGGTCGACGAGCGTGATGAACCCCTCGGCGTCTATGCGGCCCAGGTCACCGGTGTGGAACCAGCCGCCGCGGAAGGCCTCGGCCGTGGCTTCCGGGAGACCCCAGTAGCCCGCGAACACATTGGGTCCCCGGAGGACGAGCTCTCCGACCTCGTTGGTGCGCGCGTCCTTGTCGGCGTCATCAACGATGCGCGCCTCAACGTGGAACACCGCGCGGCCGATGGATCCGGCCTTCTCCTTGACGTGATCGGCGTCCAAGACGGACACGATCGGAGCGGTCTCGGTCATTCCGAAACCCTCCTGGAAGGGCAGCCCCTTACCCTGATAGAAATCAATGACCGGCAGAGGGCAGGGCGCTCCACCGGAGACGGCGAGCTCCAGCGAGGACAGGTCGAAGTCGTCGAAGCCAGGCTCCGACATGAGCGCTGCCCACATGGCCGGGACCATGAACTGCACGGTGGCCCTCTCTCGGGACATCGCATTCAGGGTCTGCGCCGGGTCGAACGAGGGAAGCAGTACGTTGGTCCCGCCGACGTACAGCAGCGGCAGGGTGTGGATCCCGAGGCCCCCGATGTGGAACATCGGCGCCACGGTCACCGTGACGTCGGTCTCACGCAAGCCGCGCCCGAAGGACAAGCTGTTCACGACGTTCCACAGGTGATTGTCGTGGGTCAGCATCGCGCCCTTGGGTCGCCCTGTGGTTCCGGACGTGTACATCAAGCACGACACGTTGCTCCGATCGACGTCGGCGCTGACTGGACGGGCCTCACCGTTGGCCAACACGTGCTCATAGCGCAGCTCGCCGTCCTCGGGTTCGCCGCCGACGACCAGGCGGGATCGGACGCGTACTCCCTCGCCGGCCACAGCCGCGCGTGCCCCCGGAGCCAGGGGCGCCGAATACACGAACACGTCTGCGCCCGAGTCCGCCAAGAGATAGGTGATCTCGGCCGGCGCAAGACGCACGTTCATGGGCACGAACACCGCGCCCAGCTTGGCCGTGGCCAGCATCGTCTCTATGAACGCGGTGCTGTTGAGCAGGAGCCCTGCCACCCGATCGCCCCGTCGGACGCCGAGGGCGCTCAGTGCCCGGGCCAGTCGATTGGTGCTGCTGTCTAGGGCGGAGTAGGTCAGACGCCGCTCACCGTCGACGAGAGCGATCCGGTCCCCGGAGAGGAATGCCCTCGTCGTGACCCAGCTGCCGATTCCCTCGTCCATGGACATTCCTTCCGGGATGCTGTCATCTCTGCGAGTGAGTCAGATCACGTAGTTTGTCCAAACCTGACGGTGCCCACAAGCTAGTCGGACGCTACTGAGTAAGTCAAATCAAATGAGACATTTCAGGGTGTTGGAACGTAACCAGTTTTGGCTCGTCTGGCGGGGTCGTTGATGGTGGCCTTCTCTGGAAGTTTCGGCGGTTGCGGTCGTCGGCTGAACCGTTGCGGGTGGGCGTGGTAGGCGGCGTCGAGGACGGCTTGGCGTCGTGCCTGGACGTCGGTGGCGGTGCCGTAGTGGACGCTGGCCCGGATGTTCCTGGGCCTGCTCCGGGCGATCATCGCGCATCCCAAGCCGGTGATCGCGGCCGTCGACGGTCACGTCCGCGCCGGTGGGATGGGTCTGGTGGCGGCCTGCGACCTCGCCGTCGCCGGACCGTCGTCCACCTTCGCGCTCACCGAGGTCCGCCTCGGCCTGGCGGCCGTCATGATCTCCGTACCGTTGGCGGCACGCGTGAACTCACGGGATCTCGCATGCGTGCTGCTGACCGGCGAGAAGTTCGACTCCGCGCACGCCCGGCGGATCGGCCTGCTCTCGGACGCGGTGGAGGACCTCGACGCCGCCGTCGACGAGCTCGTCGACTCCTTCCGGCCCTGCTCGCCGCAGGGACTGGCGGAGAACAAGGCGCTGCTGGCCGCGCCGATGATTGCCGAGCTCGACGCCCGTGGAGACGACCTCGCCGGGGTCACCGCGCGGCTGTTCACGACGCCCGAGGTGGCCGAGGGGATGAGCGCATTTCTCGAACGCCGATTGCCCTCCTGGGCGACGCCCGACGCGTAGCGTATGCGATTGTCACAGATATATGACTCGACACACATCACAGAAACCCGCAACGAGAGGTAAAGCCATGCGTACCAAGGCCGCCATCATCCGTGAGCCCAAGCAGGACGGCTGGGAGATCGTCGACGTCGACATCGACGATCCCAAGGCGGGAGAGGTCCAGGTCAAGTTGGCCGCATCGGGCCTCTGCCATTCGGACGAGCACCTGCTCACCGGCGACCTGCAGTTCGAGTCCTACCCGATCATGGGCGGTCACGAGGGTGCCGGGGTCGTCACCAAGGTCGGCGAGGGTGTGATCGGCCTAGAGGAGGGAGACCACGTCGTCCTGGCGTTCATCCCCGCCTGCGGTACCTGCCCGCCGTGTTCAGAGGGCCTGCAGAACCTCTGCGACAACGGCGCGGGACTGCTCACCGGGCGTGCGATCAGCGACGGCGGCTTCAGGGTGCACACCGCCGACGGTGAGGACGTGGCCACCATGTGCCTCCTGGGGACGTTCGCCCCGCACGTCACCGTGCACCAGTCGTCCGTCATCAAGATCGAGAAGGACATCCCGCTGGACAAAGCCGCACTTCTCGGCTGCGGGGTGTGCACCGGTTGGGGCTCGGCCACGGAGATCGGCGGCGCCAAGGAGGGCGACATCGTGGTGGTCGTGGGAGTCGGTGGGATCGGCATCAACTCGGTCCAGGGTGCAGCGGCGGCGGGTGCGCGCGCTATCGTCGCCGTCGACCCGGTCGAGTTCAAGCGCGAGAAGGCCAAGGAGTTCGGGGCCACCCACACCTGCAGCTCCATGGACGAGGCGATGGCACTGGTCGGAGAGATCAGCTGGGGTCGGATGGCCGATCTGGTCATCCTCACGATGGGCGTGGTCGAGGGCAAAGACCTGCTCCCCGGTCTGCTCCTCACGGGCAAGGGCCGCCGGTGTGTCGTGGTGGGCCTGGGGGACATGATGGCCGTCGACGCCCAGGTGTCAATCATGGACCTGGCGATGCAGCAGAAGACACTGCAGGGCGCCATCTTCGGTGGCACCGGCCCGCGCAAGCAGATCCCGCACCTGCTGCACCAGTACCGCGCCGGGAACCTCAAACTGGACGAGCTCGTCACCAAGACGTACCGGCTCGAGGAGATCAACCAGGGGTACCAGGACATGCGCGACGGCAAGAACATCCGCGGTGTGATCATCTACGACGAGCAGGACTGGTAACAGGAGGATGTATGACGGAGCCCGAGCAACGGACCCCCAAGCAGGACCGTAGCCGCCTCACGCGGGAACGACTGCTCGGTGCCTCCATCGATCTCCTGGCGACACAGGGCTGGGCGGCGACCACCGTGGGTGCGGTGGCCGCCGCCGCCGGCGTCTCCCGGGGCGCCGCACAGCACCACTTCCCGACCCGGGAGGACCTCATCACCGCCGCGCTCGGTCACATGATCGAACAGCGGATCGAGGACGTGCGCAGGGTGGGACTGGATCTCGGCGAGGACCTCGTCCTTACGCGCCGACTCGGCCTCAGCCTTGCCGAGCTTGCGTTCCAGCTCGGCGATGCGGGCCTGCTCGGGACTGCGCGGGCTGCGGCCAGCCTTCTTCACCCCGCCCAGGGTGCCGGCGGCGATCGCGGCCCGCTATTCCTTGACGTGCGAATCATAGAGACGCCCCCGGCGCAGGACGGCGCCCTTCGCGCCGGCGGGGGCCGCATCATATTCAGCAACGATCCGACGTGTGAAGTCCGCGGTAAAGGACCGGCGCTTCGCCCGGTCGGACCACGGGCCCTGCGGATCCGCCGCCGGCGCGACGAGGCCCCAGCCTCAATCCACACTGACCGGGTGTCTCACCTCAGTGTCTCTACGACGGTCTCAACGCTGGGCAGGTGTAGGTGCGCAGCATGTGGTGCCGAATCGCTTCACACTCCGGGTCCCACCCCGCTCGACGAGGGTGGCGAATCACGGTCGTCAATTGATGTTCCTTTCCGAAACACGGTCGCTGCTCGTCGTATCCAACACCCACGATCGATCAACTGCGGGCAAGTCCGCCGAGCATCAGCTCGGCCCTATCGACGGGAAGCTGCTGGGTGATGGCTCGCTTGCTGAACATGAAATCGCGGGGGCGGTTGATGCAGTCTGCAGCAAGGAGCTCGCCACCACGGAGGTAGAAGCAGCTGAAGTCGCGGTCCCGGGTGGGGTCACCGCTGAGGACGACTTCGTCGTAACCGGTGTTGAGACCGGCGATCTGCAGCTTGAGATCGTATTGATCTGACCAGAACCAGGGAAGCGCCTCGATCTTCCTAGATTTTCCGCAGACGGTCGAGGCGGCGACCTTGGCCTGCTCCCCCGCACTCGACACGGACTCCATGCGTATACGGCAGCCGTAACGGGCGATGTCATGGCTTGTGCAATCTCCGGCGGCCACGATGTCGGGGTCCTCGGTCCGGGCATGGTCGTCGATCACGATGCCGTTGTCGACCACGAGACCCGCAGCGTCGGCGAGTTCTGTTCTCGGTTCAACACCGATGCCCACGATGACCAGATCAGCCGGGATCGACTCGCCAGTGGACAGGAGGACCTCGCGGACGCAGTCGTCTCCGACTAATGCTGCGACTTTGGCGCACGTCCGGATATCGATGCCCTCCTCTCGGTGGATCCGCTCGAAGAACGTCGAGACGTCGGGAGCAGTGACCCGCTCGAGGACGCGAGTGGTCGCCTCGAGCACGGTGACGTCCAGGTCCAGTGCCCGTAGCGAGGCGGCCGTCTCAAGTCCGATGTAGCCGCCCCCGACGATCACCACCCGCCGCCCGGGGGCGGCGGACGTGCGGATCAACTCGACGTCTGCGGCGGTCCGAAGGTAATGGACCCCGGCGAGATCGGCCCCAGGAACGCGGAGCTGACGAGGGCGGGCTCCCGTGCACAGCGCGAGCTTGTCGTATGTCAGTGTGTCGCCGGTGCTCATAACGATGTGCCCAGCCGCGTCAAAGGGGGCGGGGGGCGTCCCGCGTCGGTAGTGACGGGGATCACGATTCCCAGACTCCCAAAGCGTGTGCTCAAAAGCAAGCAAGCGCGCTTGCTTTATTCCGGGGGAGGTGGGATCGTTCTCGCCATGACCAACCCCCAGCCCTCCGAGACGGAGGATCCGCACGCGGCCCTCGCCGCACTCAGCGCCCGGGTGGACGAGCTCGTCGAGACCGCCGGGGCCGATCGCTGGAACACCGACACCCCGGCCGAGGGCTGGGACGTCGCCATGCAGATCGCCCACCTGGCCTGGACCGACGAGGTCTCCGTCACCGCCATCCGCGACGCGGAGGCCTTCCAGGCCGTGGTGGACAAGGCCATGACCGACCCCACCGGCTTCGTCGACGCCGGCGCGGCCGAGATCGCCGCCACCGGCCGCGACGAGGTCCTCGCGCGCTGGCGCCTCGCCCGGGGGGAGCTCGCCGACGCCCTCAAGGCCGCGGACCCGGGGGAGAAGATCCCGTGGTTCGGCCCGCCCATGCGGTCCAAGTCCATGACCACCGCCCGCATCATGGAGACCTGGGCACACGGCGTGGACGTCGCGGACGCGCTCGGAGTGGCCGTCGACACCGACCCGGCCTTCCTCGGCGCTCTCCCGCACGTCGCCCGCCTGGGCTGGAAGACCCGCGACTTCGCCTACATGATGAACGGGCTCGAGGCCCCCACCTCCGAGGTCCACGTCGCCCTCACGCAGGCCGATGGCACCGTCCTGGAGTTCGGGCCCGCCGACGCCGAGCAGCGCGTCACGGGCCCGATCCTCGACTTCTGTCTGCTGGTCACCCAGCGTGTGCACCTCGACGACACCGCTCTCGAGGCGGACGGCGAGGACGCGCTGGGCTGGCTCCGCATCGCCCAGGCCTTCGCCGGACTCCCCGGCGGCGGCCGTGAGAAGGGAGCACGAGCATGACCTCGTCCACCTCAGCGTCGTCCACCCGCGCCCCGCTCCGCGTCGGCAACATGTCCGGGTTCTACGGCGACCGCATCTCCGCGATGCGCGAGATGCTCGAGGGCGGCGAACTCGACGTCCTCACCGGCGACTACCTGGCCGAGCTCACCATGCTCATCCTCGGTCGCGATCGGATGAAGAGCGCCGAGCTCGGCTACGCCAAGACCTTCCTGCGCCAGCTCGAGGACTGCCTCGCACTGGCCCTGGAGAAGAACGTCAAGATCGTGGCCAACGCGGGCGGCGTCAACCCGGCCGCCCTGGCCGACGCCATCCGCGAGCTCGCTGCCCGTCAAGGGCTGTCGGCGAAGATCGCCCACGTCGAGGGCGACGACCTCATCGCCCGGATCGGTGAGCTCGACGTCCCCTCCGACGCCGGGTTCCCGGTCACGGCCAACGCCTACCTGGGCGCCTTCGGCATCGCGCGCTGTCTCGACGCGGGGGCCGACATCGTGGTCACCGGCCGCGTCACGGACGCGTCCGTGATCGTCGGGCCGGCCATCAGCCACTTCGGCTGGGGGCGAGACGAACTCGACGCGCTCGCCGGCGCCACCGCCGCGGGCCACGTCATCGAGTGCGGCACGCAGGCCACCGGCGGGAACTACGCCTTCTTCAACCGAGGCGAGATCGCCGATCCGGTGAAGCCCGGCTTCCCGATCGCGGAGATCGCCGCCGACGGCACCTCCGTCATCACCAAGCACGCGGGGACCGGAGGCGCCGTCACCGTCGGCACCGTGACGTCGCAGCTGCTGTACGAGGTCACCGGCGCACGCTACGGCGGCCCCGACGTCGTCACCCGCCTCGACACCGCCGTGGTGGAGCAGGAGGGCCCCGACCGCGTCCGCATCTCCGGAGTCGTGGGCGAGACGGCCCCGCTCACCACCAAGGTGTCCGTCACCTGCCTCGGTGGCTTCCGCAACGAGATCACGTTCCTGCTCACGGGCCTGGACATCGAGGACAAGGCGGCCCTGGTCGAGCGACAGTTCCGCGCCGGGCTCGAGCGCGAGCCCGCGCAGCTGGACTTCCGGCTGCAGCGCACCGACCACCCCGACGCCGACACCCAGGCCGCCGCGACCGCGATGATGACCATCGTCGCGTGGGACCCCGACAAAGATGTCGTCGGGCGTGCGTTCTCCGACGCCGCGGTAGCCATGACCCTGTCCAGCTACCCGGGCGCCACCCCGAGCGCCCCTCCCGGACGCGGGGGACCGTACGGCGTGTACATCCCCGCCTACCTCGACCAGAACGAGGTGCCGCACATCGCGGTCCTACCCGACGGGACCCGGGTCGACATCGACCCGCCCGCCGTGATGGAGGAGATGGGCGACGGCCACGCCTCCGACGGCCTGGATGCCGAGGGCAACCCGCTCGGTTCGGCCGGCCCGGTGACGGGTCCGACCACCCGGCGCCCGCTGGGCGACGTCCTCGGGGCCCGCTCCGGCGACAAGGGCGGCACGGCCAACATCGGGCTGTGGGCCGGCGACGCCGAGGCCTACGCCTGGATGCGCGACACCCTCACCGTCGACGAGGTGCGCCGCCTCCTGCCCGAGGCCGCCGACCTGCCGATCGAGCGCTACGAGCTGCCCAAGCTGGGCGCGGTCAACTTCGTCATCGACGGGCTGCTCGGCAAGGGCGTGGCCCACGGCTACCGCTGGGATCCGCAGGCCAAGGGCCTGGCCGAGTGGCTCCGCTCCCGTGTCGTCGACATCCCCGACCACATCAACGCCCCCGTGACCGCCGCCTCGGCCCACGCGAAGGAGAACGAGTGACCATCCCACCGCACGTACCCGGTGACCCCTGGTACTCCGACGAGCGCCTCGCGCTGCGCGAGACCACGACCCGCTTCGCCGAGCGGGAGATCCTGCCCCACCTCGACGAGTGGGAGGCCGCGGGCTCGATCCCGCGGGAGTTGCACCGCAAGGCCGGCGAGCTGGGCCTGCTCGGGGTCCCGTTCCCCGAGGGGGTCGGCGGCGGTGGCGGCGACGCGATCGATTCGATGATCGTGTGCGAGGCGCTGCACGAGGCCGGTGTGTCCGGCGGCGTGTTCGCGTCACTGTTCACCTGTGGCATCGCGACCCCGCACCTGGCCCAGTCCGGTACCCCGGAGCAGGTCGAGCGCTGGGTCAAGCCGACCCTCGCCGGCGAGATGATCGGCTCCCTGGCCATCACCGAGCCCGGTGGCGGATCGGACGTCGGTCACCTCACCACCACGGCCCGACGGGACGGTGACCACTACGTCGTCAACGGTGCCAAGACCTACATCACCTCCGCGACGCGCGCCGACTTCGTCGTCACCGCGGTCCGCACCGGGGGCGACGAGCTCAAGGGCGCCGCGGGTGTGAGCCTGCTGGTCATCCCCACCGACACCCCGGGATTCCATATCTCGGCGCCGCTCGACAAGCTCGGCTGGCGCGCCTCCGACACCGCCGAACTGACGTTCACCGACTGTCGGGTGCCGGTGGAGAACCTCGTCGGCGCGGAGAACGACGGCTTCGCGCAGATCGCGATCGGCTTCGTCGGCGAGCGCGCCGCGCTGGCCGCCCAGGGGTACTCCCAGGCACAGCGCTGCCTCGACCTCACGCTGGACTGGGTCCGCGAGCGGGAGACCTTCGGGCGCCCGCTGCTGTCCCGGCAGGCCGTGCAGAACACGGTCACCGAGATGGCCCGTCGCATCGACCTCGCCCGCACCTACACGCACCACTGCGTGAACCTGGCGGTGTCGGGACACGACGCCATCGCCGAGGTCTGCTTCGCCAAGAACACCGCCGTCGAGTGCGCCGAATGGGTCGCGGGCCAGGCGGTGCAGCTCTTCGGAGGGCTCGGCTTCATGTCCGAGTCCGAGGTCAGCCGCCAGTACCGCGATGTCCGACTCCTGGGCATCGGTGGCGGCACGACCGAAATCCTGACCACCCTCGCTGGACGACGTTTGGGGTACACGGCATGACAATCCTCCGTTCCACACTGGACACCACCAGCGCCGAGTTCGACGCCGCGAGGCAGGCCATGGCGGGCAAGCTCGACCAGCTCGCCACGGACCTCGAGCCGGCGCTGGCCGGCGGCGGCGAGCGCAAGGTCGCCCGCCACCGCGAGCGCGGCAAGTTCACCGCCCGCGAGCGGATCGACATGATCCTCGACCGGGAGTCCCCGTTCCTCGAGCTGTGCGCACTCGCCGCGTGGGGGTCCGACTTCCAGACCGGCGCCTCCGTGGTGGCCGGGATCGGCGTGGTCGAGGGCGTGGAGTGCCTCCTCATCGCCAACGACCCCACGGTCAAGGGCGGCACGTCCAACCCCTGGACGCTGCGCAAGATCCTGCGCCTCAACGACGTCGCGCAGAAGAACCGACTCCCGGTCATCAGCCTCGTAGAGTCCGGCGGCGCCGACCTGCCCACGCAGAAAGAGGTGTTCGTCCCCGGTGGCGCCCTCTTCCGCGACCTCACACGACTGTCCAAGGCCGGCATCCCCACCATCGCCGTGGTCTACGGCAACTCCACCGCCGGCGGCGCGTACGTGCCGGGCATGAGCGACCACGTCGTGATGATCGAGGAGCGCTCCAAGGTCTTCCTCGCCGGCCCGCCGCTGGTCAAAGCCGCGACCGGTGAGATCGCCGACGAGGAGACCCTCGGTGGCGCAGAGATGCACGCCCGCGTCTCCGGTCTCGCGGACCACTTCGCCCACGACGAGGCCGACGCCGCCCGCATCACGCGGGGCATCGTTCGCCGGCTCAACTGGTCCAAGCAGGGACGCACCCCGCGCGCGGAGGTCATCGAGCCGCTCTACAGCGGCGAGGACCTGCTCGGGATCGTGCCCGAGGACCTCAAGATCCCGTTCGACCCGCGTGAGATCATCGCCCGGGTCGTGGACGGCAGTGACTTCGACGAGTTCAAGCCGATGTACGGCGCGAGCCTCGTGACCGGCTGGGCGGAGATCCACGGCTACCCCGTGGGCATCATCGCCAACGCCCGCGGCGTCCTGTTCAGCGAGGAGGCCCAGAAGGCCACCCAGTTCATCGAGCTGGCCAACCGCTACGACACCCCGCTGCTGTTCATGCACAACACCACCGGGTACATGGTCGGCTCCGAGTACGAGCGAGGCGGCATCATCAAGCACGGCGCGATGATGATCAACGCGGTCTCCAACTCCGAGGTGCCGCACCTGTCACTCATCACGGCCGCCTCGTACGGCGCCGGCCACTACGGCATGTGCGGCCGCGCGTTCGACCCGCGGTTCCTCTACACCTGGCCCAGCGCCAAGTCCGCGGTCATGGGCGGGCAGCAGCTCGCCGACGTGGTCACCTCCGTCGCCGCGGCCGCGTCCGCCGCCCGTGGTCAGGAGATGGACCAGGAGACCATCGACGGTCTCAAGACCGCGATCGCCGACCAGATCGAGAAGGAGTCTCTGCCGGCGTTCCTGTCCGGGATGCTCTACGACGACGGCGTCATCGACCCCCGCGACACCCGGACGGTGCTGGGCCTCAGCCTGTCCGCGATCCACTCCGGAGAAGTCGCCGGAACCGACCGCTTCGGCGTCTTCCGGATGTGAGGAACGAAACCATGCAGAATTCATCAACCCCGTCTCCAATCACTTCAGTCCTGGTGGCCAACCGCGGCGAGATCGCCCGACGCGTCCACCGCACCGCCCGCGCACTCGGCATGACCACGGTCGCCGTCTTCTCCGACGCCGATGCCGATGCGCCCCACACCCGCGAGGCCGACGCCTCCGTCCGCCTCCCCGGCAACACGCCGGCCGAGACCTACCTGCGCGGTGACCTCGTCATCGCCGCGGCCAAGGCGGCCGGCGCCGACGCGATCCACCCGGGATACGGCTTCCTGTCCGAGAACGCCGGGTTCGCCCGCGACGTGATCGATGCCGGCCTGACCTGGGTCGGCCCGCCGGTCGCCGCCATCGAGGCCATGGGCTCCAAGATCGAGGCGAAGAAGATGATGGGCGAGGCCGGCGTGCCGATGCTCAGCGATCTCGAGCCCGCCGACGTCACCGAGGACATGCTCCCGGTGCTGGTCAAGGCCTCCGCCGGTGGCGGCGGACGCGGCATGCGGATCGTCCGCACCCTCGACTCGCTGCACGACGAGATCGCCAATGCGCAGCGCGAGGCACAGTCCGCCTTCGGCGACGACGCCGTCTTCTGCGAGCGCTTCCTCGAGCGTGGCCGCCACATCGAGGTCCAGATCATGGCCGACTCGCACGGCACCGTCTGGGCGGTGGGGGAGCGCGAGTGCTCCATCCAGCGCCGCCACCAGAAGGTCATCGAGGAGGCCCCCAGTCCCCTCGTCGAGCGGACCCCGGGGATGCGGGAGGCGCTCTACGAGGCGGCCCGCGACGCCGCCTCCGCGATCGGGTACACCGGCGCCGGAACGGTCGAGTTCCTCGCCACCGACGACGGCGAGTTCTTCTTCCTCGAGATGAACACCCGCCTCCAGGTGGAGCACCCGGTCACCGAGGCCACCACCGGTCTCGACCTGGTCGCTCTGCAACTCGACGTGGCCGCCGGACTGCCGCTGGCGTCCGCCGAGCCGCCGGCCGCCCACGGTTGGTCGCTGGAGGCCCGCCTGTACGCCGAGGACCCGGCGAACGACTACACGCCGGGGTCGGGAACCCTCTGGGCGCTCGACGTCCCCGGGGTCTCCTCGAGCTTCGAAGGGCCCCACCGCCCGGGCATCCGGGTGGACAGCGGTGTCGAGCCGGGTCCCGACGGCGCGCTCATCGGCGTGCACTACGACCCGATGCTCGCCAAGGTCATCTCGTACGGCCGTACCCGAGCGGAGGCGTGTGCCTCCCTCGCCGGCGCCCTGGCCCGGGCACGGGTCCACGGGCTGACCACCAACCGGGCCCAGCTCGTCCGCGTGCTGCGGCACCCGGAGTTCATCGCCGGGAACCTGTCGACGGCGTTCCTCGACGACCACGGTGCCGAGTCGCTCGCCGCGCCGCTCGCGGACGACGAGACCGTCGCCATCTCGGCGCTGGCCGCGGCAGTGGTCTCCGGCACCGCCGACCACCTCGCCGGACCGGTGGCACTGGCCCAGGCCGGGTTCCGCAACGTCGGACGCACACTGCAGAAGCGGACGTTCCGTCACGGCGAGGACGAGCTCGAGGTGGCCTACATCCGCGAGCGCTCCGGCGCCCGCCCCGACGGCGACCTGGCCGACGTCGTCACCGTCGAGGAGGTGGGCCCCGACTCCGCCGTGCTCGAGGTCAGGGGAGTGCGCCGCGTCTTCACCGTGGCCCGCTACGAGACCCCGGGCGCGGACACCGTGGTCGAGGTCGACTCGCCGCTCGGCTCCGTCTCGCTCATCGAGCCGCCCCGCTACACGGACCCCGCCGCGGAGGTCGCCGCCGGATCGCTGCTCGCGCCCATGCCCGGTGCGGTCATCCGCGTCGCGGTCTCCGTCGGTGACACCGTCACCGCCGGCCAGCCGCTGCTGTGGATGGAGGCCATGAAGATGGAACACACCATCTCGGCCGCCGTCGACGGCATCGTCACCGAGCTCCCCGTGGAGGTCGGCACACAGGTCGAGTCGGGGACGATCCTCGCCGTCGTCTCCGATCCCGACACCGACACCGACAGCACCGACACCACCAGCGTCCAGGAGTGACCACGATGACCGACATCTCACAGATCCCCAACCCCGTCATCGACACGGAGGAGCAGATGCAGCTCCGCCAGGTGGCCTTCGAGCTGGGCTCGCGCTACGGCATCGAGTACATGCGGGAGAAGTCCGACGCCGGGGAGACCACCGACGAGCTGTGGACCGAAGCCGGCAAGCTCGGCCTGCTCGGCGTGAACCTGCCCGAGGAGTACGGCGGCGGTGGAGCCGGGATGACCGAGCTCGCCATCGTGGAGGAGGAGCTCTCCGCCGCGGGCGCCGGCCTGCTCATGATGGTCGTCTCGCCGGCCATCAACGGCACGATCATCTCGCGCTTCGGCACCGAGGAGCAGAAGAAGCGCTGGCTGCCGGGCATCGCCTCCGGTGAGACCATCACCTCCTTCGCGATCACCGAGCCCGACGCCGGGTCCAACTCGCACGCCATCACCACCACGGCCCGCCGCGACGGCTCCGACTTCCTGCTCAGTGGGCAGAAGACGTACATCTCCGGTGTCGACCAGGCCGACGCCATCCTCGTCGTCGCCCGCCTCGAGGGCGCCACCAGCGGCAAGCTCCAGCCGGCCCTGTTCATGGTCCCCACCGACGCCCCGGGCCTCGCCAAGACACACATCCCCACCGAGGTGCGGACCCCCGAGCGGCAGTTCCAGCTGTACTTCGACGACGTCCGGCTGCCCGCCGAGGCACTCATCGGCGACGGCGACACCGCGCTGCTCATGCTGTTCGCCGGCCTCAACCCCGAGCGCATCATGGCCTCGGGCATGGCCGTGGGCACCGCCCGCTTCGCCATGGACCGGGCCACCAAGTACGCCAACGAGCGCACCGTGTGGAAGACCCCCATCGGCGCGCACCAGGGCGTGTCGCACCCGCTGGCGCAGTGCAAAATCGAACTCGAGCTGGCGCGCCTGATGATGCGCAAGGCCGCGGCCCTGGTGGACGCCGGCCGAGACGACCTCGCCGGCGAGGCCGCCAACATGGCGAAGTACGCCTCCGGTGAGGTCTCGGCCCGCACCGTGGACCAGGCCATCCAGACCCTCGGTGGCAACGGGCTGTCGGTCGAGTACGGACTGGCCGGCATGCTCGCCGCGTCGCGTCTGCCCCGCATCGCCCCGGTCAGCCGGGAGATGATCCTCAACTACGTGGCCCAGCACTCGCTCGGGCTGCCGAAGAGCTACTGAGGTGGCCGCGGTGAGTGATCAGACGGCTGGCGACCAGACCCTGGTGCACTGCGAGGTCCGTGGAGGCGCAGCCCACGTCACCCTGGACTCGCAGCACAACCGCAACGCCATCTCGACCGCCCTGGTCGAGCAGCTCCATGCGGCGCTCGACCGGGCCGCCGGGGACGACGCCGCCCGCGTCGTCGTCCTCGGACACGCCGGCGGCACGTTCTGCGCCGGGGCGGATCTGTCGGAGGCCTCCGCCAGCCAGGGGAGCCCCGAGGAACAGGCCGCCGAGCGGACCCGGATCTTCCTGGGCCTGCTGCGAGCGATCCTCTCCCATCCCAAGCCGGTGATCGCCGCGGTCGACGGCCACGTGCGCGCGGGCGGAATGGGCCTGGTGTCGGCGTGCGATTTCGCGATCGCCGGCCCGGCCTCGTCCTTCGCGCTGACCGAGGTGCGCCTCGGGCTGGCGGCGGCGATGATCTCCGTGCCGCTGGCCGCGCGCGTGGGTTCGAGGGACCTCGCGCGAGCCCTGCTGACGGGGGAGAAGTTCGACTCCGCGCACGCGCTGCGGATCGGGCTGCTCTCCGAGGCGGTCGAGGACGTCCAGGGCGCGGTCGACGAGCTCGTGGCCGCGTTCCGGCCCTGCTCACCCCAGGGACTCAGGGAGAACAAGGCGCTGCTCGCGGCACCCGTGCTCACCGAACTCGACGCGCGTGGAGAGGAGCTGGCGGGAGTCACCGCCCGCCTGTTCACCACCCCCGAGGTCGCCGAGGGGATGACCGCGTTCCTGGAACGCAGACAGCCCTCCTGGGCGACCGCCACCGAGTAGCGTGTGATGTGGCACTGGTCACGTGACCAGTGTCACATCACCCCCTTCGCACGAGGAGCACACGCATGCGTACCAAGGCCGCCATCATCAGGGAGCCCAAGCAGGACGGCTGGGAGGTCGTCGAGGTCGATCTGGGCGATCCCCGGGTCGGTGAGGTCCAGGTCAAGCTGGCCGCGTCCGGCCTCTGCCACTCGGACGAGCACCTGCTCACCGGCGACCTGCAGTTCGAGACCTACCCCATCATCGGCGGGCACGAGGGTGCCGGTGTCGTCACCAAGGTCGGGGAGGGCGTCACCGGGATCGAGGAGGGCGACCACGTCGTCCTGGCGTTCATCCCCGCCTGCGGCACCTGCCCGCCCTGCGCGGAGGGGCTCCAGAACCTCTGCGACAACGGTGCCGGCCTGCTGACCGGTCGCGCGATCAGCGACGACACCTACCGGGTCCACACCGCCGCGGGTGAGCCGGTCGCCTCGATGTGTGTACTCGGGACGTTCTCGCCGTACGTGACCGTCCACCAGTCCTCCGTCGTCAAGATCGAGAAGGACATCCCGCTCGACAAGGCGGCCCTGCTGGGCTGCGGCGTCGCCACGGGCTGGGGATCGGCGACCGAGATCGGCGGCGCCAAGGAGGGCGACGTCGTCGTCGTCGTGGGCATCGGCGGGATCGGTATCAACTCGGTCCAGGGCGCCGCAGCCGCAGGAGCGCGCGCGATCGTCGCCGTCGACCCGGTCGAGTTCAAGCGCGAGAAGGCCATGGAGTTCGGGGCCACCCACACCTGCGCCTCCATGGACGAGGCGATGGCACTGGTCGGGGAGATCAGCTGGGGTCGGATGGCCGATCTGGTCATCCTCACCATGGGGGTCGTCAACGGTAACGATCTCCTGCCCGGTCTCACCTTGACGGGCAAGGGGCGACGGTGTGTGGTCGTGGGGCTCGGGGACATGATGGCCGTCGACGCCCAGATCTCCATCCTCGACCTGGCGATGCAGCAGAAGACCCTCCAGGGCGCCATCTTCGGGGGCACCGGCCCGCGCAAGCAGATCCCGCACCTGCTCCACCAGTACCGCGCCGGGAACCTCAAGCTCGACGAGCTCGTCACCAAGACGTACCGCCTCGAGGAGATCAATCAGGGGTACCAGGACATGCGCGACGGCAACAACATCCGCGGAGTGATCATCTACGACGAGCAGGACTGGTAACAGGAGGACACATGACGGCACCCGAGCAGCGCGCCCCCAAGCAGGACAGAAGCCGTATCACGCGGGAGCGTCTGCTCGGTGCCTCGATCGACCTCCTCGCGACGCAGGGCTGGGCGGCGACCACCGTGGGTGCGGTAGCCGCCGCCGCCGGCGTCTCACGGGGCGCCGCCCAGCACCACTTCCCGACGCGCGAGGACCTCATCACCGCCGCGCTCGGGCACATGATCGAACAGCGACTCGAGGACGTCCGGAGCGTGGGTCTCGACCTGCCCGAGCCCGGACCCGAGCGGACGGTCGCCGTGGTCCGGCTCATAGTCGGGCACTACACGTCCGACCTGTTCAAGGCCGCGCTCCACGTCTGGACCGCGGCGGCCTCCGATCCCGCCCTCAGGGACCGCGTGCTCCCGCTCGAGAACCACATGTCGCGTGAGGTCCTGTCCATCGCCGCCGCCGCCCTGGGGCGCGACCCGGGTGACGTCCGGATCCGGCGCGCACTCCAGACCACCCTGGACCTCGCCCGGGGCCTGGGGCTCGCGGACGTCCTGTCCGACGACTCGGCGCGGCGTGACAAGATCGTGCGATTCTGGGCCCACACGTTGGACATGGTCCTCGAGGAGGCCGGCGCGACGCCCGCGCGCGACGCCGCGAACGGCCCATTTTGACCACTGCATCCCCCGGCGGTTAGGCTTGACCATCGTGCTCGCAGTACGCGAGCTGGAGGATCGTGCCCGGTAGGCCAGCGAGAGCGGCTGACGTGGTCGGCTGTGCGCGGCGACAGGCGCGCGAGAGTCCGGATACGAGCAACGTCCCAGTGACCGGTGGTCGCCCCCAGTGGAGGCCGCCAGCTAGAGAAAGTCGGTTCATGCCAACCATCAACCAGCTGGTCCGCAAGGGCCGCCAGGACAAGAAGTCGGCGACGTCGACGGCTGCCCTCAAGGGTTCGCCTCAGCGTCGCGGCGTGTGCACCCGCGTGTACACCACGACCCCCAAGAAGCCGAACTCCGCGCTCCGTAAGGTCGCCCGTGTGCGCCTGACCACCGGTATCGAGGTCTCCGCCTACATCCCCGGTGAGGGCCACAACCTGCAGGAGCACTCCATGGTGCTCGTGCGTGGCGGTCGTGTGAAGGACCTCCCGGGTGTGCGCTACAAGATCATCCGCGGCTCGCTCGACACCCAGGGTGTGAAGGACCGCAAGCAGGCCCGCTCCCGCTACGGCGCCAAGAAGGAGAAGTAATGCCTCGTAAGGGTCCCGCCCCCAAGCGCCAGCTGATCAACGACCCGGTCTACGGGTCGCCGCTGGTCACCCAGCTCGTGAACAAGATCCTCCTCGACGGCAAGAAGACGACCGCCGAGCGCATCGTCTACTCCGCGCTGGAGATCTGCCGCGAGAAGACCGGAACCGATCCGGTCATCACCCTCAAGAAGGCGCTCGACAACGTCAAGCCGGCTCTCGAGGTCCGCTCCCGTCGTGTCGGCGGCGCCACCTACCAGGTGCCCGTCGAGGTCCGCCCCGGTCGTTCGACGACCCTGGCGATGCGCTGGCTGGTGACGTTCTCCCGGCAGCGTCGTGAGAACACGATGGTCGAGCGTCTGGCCAACGAGATCCTGGACGCCTCCAACGGTCTGGGTGCCGCGGTCAAGCGCCGCGAGGACACCCACAAGATGGCCGAGGCAAACCGGGCGTTCGCTCACTACCGCTGGTGACGCGTCGGGACCCAGGCCGGGGCGTGGGTATCCACGTCCCCCCGGCCAGGGTCCCGTTGTCACCCGCCGGGTGGCATCATTGATCAAGGCCCGTACCTCACGCCCCGCGTGCAGGTACCGGCAGCACTACCGACCCGGTTCGGACGGTCGACAGCGACCGCACGGGCCACCGACGACTCACATTCGGGAGAATCCGTGGCACAGGACGTGCTGACCGACCTCAACAAGGTCCGCAACATCGGCATCATGGCGCACATCGACGCCGGTAAGACCACCGTCACCGAGCGCATCCTGTTCTACACGGGTGTCAACCGCAAGGCAGGCGAGACGCACGACGGTGCGTCGACCACCGACTGGATGGAGCAGGAGAAAGAGCGCGGCATCACGATCACGTCCGCCGCCGTCACCTGTTTCTGGTCCAACAACCAGATCAACATCATCGACACCCCGGGCCACGTCGACTTCACCGTCGAGGTGGAGCGGTCCCTGCGCGTCCTGGACGGCGCCGTCGCCGTCTTCGACGGCAAGGAGGGCGTCGAGCCCCAGTCCGAGCAGGTCTGGCGTCAGGCCGAGAAGTACGACGTGCCCCGCATCTGCTTCGTCAACAAGATGGACAAGATGGGCGCGGACTTCTTCTACACGGTCCAGACCATCGTCGACCGTCTCGGCGCGAAGCCGCTGGTCCTGCAGCTCCCGATCGGCGCCGAGGACGAGTTCGACGGTGTCGTCGACCTCGTCGAGATGAAGGCGCTCGTCTGGCCCGGCAAGACCGACATCGGCACCGAGGCGCAGGTGCAGGACATCCCGGCCGACCTGCAGGAAAAGGCCGAGGAGTACCGCGAGAAGCTCCTCGAGACCGTCGCCGAGAGCGACGAGGCGCTGATGGAGAAGTACTTCGGTGGCGAGGAGCTGACGAAGGACGAGATCCAGGCGGCGATCCGCAAGATGGTCGTCAACGCCGAGATCTACCCGGTGCTGTGTGGTTCGGCGTACAAGAACAAGGGCATCCAGCCGCTGCTCGACGCCGTCATCGCCTACCTCCCCAACCCGCTGGACGTCGGCGAGGTCCACGGCCACAAGGTCGGGGACGAGGAGACGGAGATCCTCCGCAAGCCGTCCAAGGACGAGCCGTTCGCGGCGCTCGCGTTCAAGATCGCGGTGCACCCGTTCTTCGGCGAGCTGACCTTCGTGCGCGTCTACTCGGGCCGGATCGACCCGAGCACCCAGGTGCAGAACGCGACCAAGGGCAAGAAGGAGCGCGTCGGCAAGCTCTTCCAGATGCACGCCAACAAGGAGATGCCCGTGGAGGAGGCCGTCGCCGGCCACATCTACGCGTTCATCGGGCTCAAGGACACCACCACGGGTGACACCCTGTGCGACCTGAACAACCAGGTCATCCTCGAGTCTATGACGTTCCCGGACCCGGTCATCGACGTCTCGATCGAGCCCAAGACCAAGGCCGACCAGGAGAAGCTCGGCACGGCCATCCAGAAGCTGGCCCGTGAGGATCCGACGTTCTCGGTGCGCCTGGACGAGGAGACCGGCCAGACCGTCATCGGCGGAATGGGCGAGCTCCACCTGGACGTGCTCGTGGACCGCATGAAGCGCGAGTTCAAGGTCGAGGCCAACGTCGGCAAGCCGCAGGTCGCGTACCGCGAGACCATCAAGGGCTCGATCGACAAGTTCGACTACACCCACAAGAAGCAGACCGGTGGTTCCGGTCAGTTCGCGAAGGTGCAGATCGCGCTCGCGCCGCTGGACCAGGAGGCCGTCGAGTCCGGCGAGACCTACGAGTTCAGCGACAAGGTCACCGGTGGCCGCGTGCCCAAGGAGTACATCCCCTCCGTGGACGCCGGCATCAAGGACGCCATGCAGTACGGCATCCTCGCCGGCTACCCGATGGTCAACGTCAAGGCGACGCTGGTCGACGGTGCGTACCACGAGGTCGACTCGTCCGAGATGGCGTTCAAGGTCGCGGGCTCCATGGCCTTCAAGGAGGCCGCCCGTAAGTGCCAGCCCGTGATCCTGGAGCCGCTGATGGCCGTGGAGGTCGTCACGCCCGAGGACTACATGGGTGACGTCATCGGCGACATCAACTCCCGCCGCGGCCAGATCCAGGCGATGGAGGAGCGCTCCGGCGCCCGCGTCGTGAAGGCCAATGTGCCTCTTTCCGAGATGTTCGGCTACGTCGGCGACCTCCGGTCGAAGACGCAGGGCCGGGCCAACTACTCGATGGTCTTCTCCCACTACGCCGAGGTTCCGGCCGGCGTGGCCAAGGAGATCATCGCCAAGGCGACCGGCGAGTAACCGGTGCTGGTCCCGCCCCGCCGTCAGGCGGGGTGGGGCCGATGCCGGCGGCGCACGGTCGAACCTCCGGGTGGCCGCCGGTTCGTGCTCAACACGGCACGATGAGTAAGATCAGATCCCACACAAAGCAGTGCCCACCTACCGGTGGGGACAGACCAGTCCAGGAGGACACCAAGTGGCGAAGGCGAAGTTCGAGCGGACCAAACCGCACGTAAACATCGGCACCATCGGTCACGTCGACCACGGCAAGACCACCACCACCGCGGCCATCACCAAGGTCCTGGCGGACACCTACCCCGACCTCAACGACGCCTTCGCGTTCGACGAGATCGACAAGGCGCCGGAGGAGAAGGCTCGTGGTATCACGATCAACATCTCCCACGTCGAGTACCAGACCGAGAAGCGCCACTACGCGCACGTCGACGCCCCCGGTCACGCCGACTACATCAAGAACATGATCACCGGTGCCGCCCAGATGGACGGCGCGATCCTCGTCGTGGCGGCCACCGACGGCCCCATGCCGCAGACCCGTGAGCACGTGCTGCTCGCCCGTCAGGTCGGTGTGCCCTACATCCTCGTCGCCCTGAACAAGTGCGACATGGTCGACGACGAGGAGATCCTCGAGCTCGTCGAGATGGAGGTCCGCGAGCTGCTGGCGTCGCAGGACTTCGACGAGGACGCTCCGGTCGTCCACATCTCGGCGCTCAAGGCGCTCGAGGGTGACCCGAAGTGGGTCCAGGCCATCGTCGACCTCATGCAGGCCTGCGACGACTCCGTCCCGGATCCCGAGCGTGAGACCGACAAGCCGTTCCTCATGCCCGTCGAGGATGTCTTCACGATCACCGGTCGTGGCACCGTCGTCACCGGTCGTATCGAGCGTGGCCAGATCAACGTGAACGAGGATGTCGAGCTCATCGGCATCAAGGAGAAGGCCACCAAGACCACCATCACGGGCATCGAGATGTTCCGTAAGCTGCTCGACTACGGCGAGGCCGGCGACAACGTCGGTCTGCTCGTCCGTGGTCTCAAGCGCGAGGACGTCGAGCGTGGCCAGGTCGTCATCAAGCCGGGCGCCTACACCCCGCACACCACGTTCGAGGGCCAGGCGTACATCCTGTCCAAGGACGAGGGCGGCCGTCACACGCCGTTCTTCAACAACTACCGCCCGCAGTTCTACTTCCGTACCACGGACGTGACCGGCGTCGTGACCCTCCCCGAGGGCACCGAGATGGTCATGCCGGGCGACAACACCGAGATGAGCGTCGAGCTCATCCAGCCGGTCGCCATGGATGAGGGCCTGCGCTTCGCGATCCGCGAGGGTGGCCGCACCGTCGGCGCCGGACAGGTCACCAAGATCATCAAGTGATCCACTGACCGCTCGGTCCGGGTGAATCCCCGCGTCGATCGAGGAAGGGCGCCCCACCGTCAGGTGGGGCGCCCTTTCCGTATTGAGGAGTGGTTCACCCGCGCCCGGGGGAGTGGACGACCGGGCGACCTGCGACGATCGGGCTACCTGCGACGACCGAGGATGGTCATCGCGACCGACAACCCCACCGCGGCGACCCCGGCGAGCGCAGCCGCGGCGACGGCGGCGACCTGTTCGGCACTCGCGCCGTGCGCGTCGTACCCGGGACCGGATACCCCGTGCCGGCGGTCGACTTCCGCGAGTGCCCGGAAGAGTTCATCGGGATCGCCGCCCGCGTCCGGATGGTGGCGCAGGACCGCCTGCCGCCTGTCCCGTTTGTAGGCGGCGGGGTCCCGCGGCTCGCGTCTGCTGTTCACGATGTGGTCTCCTCCGAGTGTGGACTCTGGTCTTCCCGACGCTACCGAAGTACCCGGTCGTCGTGCCGGGGTCCGTGACGCACCCGAGGACGCCGGGACGTCCGGGATTTTGCCCTTCCGGCCGATGTACTGCATACTGGTCAAGTTGCCCGGACAAGGCGGCGATCCCGTATGGGCCCGATGGGCCCCGGGGAGAGTCGGGTTGGTCGGGCGAGCACGACCGGGGCGGGTGAGTGATCACCCGCCGGAAAAGCGGGAGGGCGACACGCCCGACCGCGTGGACGCGTCGTGACACGTCAACAGCGGCAGCGGATCGGTCCGCCGTCATCCTCGCCTCGCGCGAGCGATGTGGCACTCCGTCCTCTGGAGGTCTCGTAGTCGTGTCATGCCCGTGGGCGCGCGGCGGGGTCCTCCACGATGGAGCACCGATGCACGGGACCGGGTGGTAGACGGTCTGACGGTGTCACACATGACAAGCGAACACACAGTGTCCCCGCGCAGCGAGGGCGCTTACGACAGCCGCCCTCACGGGCGGGAGGAGAAGAGGACGAAGTGGCGGGACAAAAGATCCGCATCCGGCTCAAGGCCTACGACCATGAAGCTATCGACGCCTCGGCCCGCAAGATCGTCGAGACGGTGACCCGTACGGGTGCTCGTGTCGTCGGTCCCGTGCCGCTGCCCACCGAGAAGAACGTCTACTGCGTCATCCGCTCGCCGCACAAGTACAAGGATTCGCGTGAGCACTTCGAGATGCGTACCCACAAGCGGTTGATCGACATTCTCGACCCCACGCCGAAGACCGTGGACGCTCTCATGCGTATCGACCTGCCTGCCAGCGTCGACGTCAACATCCAGTGACCTCCGACCGCGTAGCGGTCAGCAAGCAACGTGCAGCGGAGACAGTGAACAGATGACTAACACCGAGATCAAGGGAATCCTGGGCGCCAAGCTCGGCATGACCCAGGTCTTCGACGAGAACAACCGGGTGGTTCCGGTTACCGTCGTCAAGGCCGGGCCGTGCGTCGTGACCGGGATCCGTACCCAAGAGACCGACGGCTACAACGCCGTCCAGATCGCGTTCGGCGCGATCGACCCCCGCAAGGTCACCAAGCCGGTGGCCGGCCAGTTCGATAAGGCCGGGGTCACCCCCCGTCGTCACCTCGCCGAGATCCGACTCGACAACGCCGAGCAGGCCGCCGGGTTCGAGATCGGCCAGGAGATCGGCGCCGACGTGTTCGAGGACGGTGCGTTCGTCGACGTCACCGGCACCTCCAAGGGCAAGGGCTTCGCCGGTACCATGAAGCGCCACGGCTTCGCCGGCCAGGGTGCCTCGCACGGTACGCAGGCCGTACACCGCAAGCCGGGTTCCATCGGCGGGGCATCGACCCCGGGCCGCGTCTTCAAGGGCAAGTCGATGGCCGGCCGCATGGGCAACGATCGCGTGACCACCATGAACCTCAAGGTCCACAAGGTGGACGCCGAGGCCGGCGTCCTCCTCATCAAGGGAGCCATCCCGGGTCGTAACGGCGGCCTCGTGATGGTCCGTTCCGCAGTGAAGGGCGGTGCGCGCGCATGACCACCACGGAGAACACCGTGAACCTCAAGCTGGACGTCCGTACCCCGGCGGGCAAGACCGACGGTTCGGTCGAGCTCCCCGCCGAGATCTTCGGCGTCGAGCCCAACCTGCCCCTGATGCACCAGGTCGTGGTGGCTCAGCTCGCCGCGGCGCGTCAGGGCACGCACTCGACCAAGACCCGTGGCGAGGTCCGCGGCGGCGGCCGCAAGCCGTTCCGCCAGAAGGGCACCGGCCGCGCCCGTCAGGGTTCGACCCGCGCCCCCGCCTACACCGGCGGCGGCACCGTCCACGGCCCGAAGCCGCGTGACTACTCGCAGCGCACCCCCAAGAAGATGAAGGCCGCCGCGCTCCGCGGTGCCCTCTCCGACCGGGTCTCGGCCGATCGCCTCCACGTGGTGACCGAGTTCGTCGAGGGACAGAAGCCGTCGACGGCCGGTGTCCGCGACTTCCTGGGCACCCTGTCCGACCGCAAGAAGATCCTGATCGTCGTCGGTCGTGAGGACGTCGCCGCATGGCGTTCCGTGGCCAACCTCGATCACGTCCATCCGATCGCTCCGGATCAGCTCAACACCTACGACGTGCTCCACGCTGACGACGTCGTGTTCTCGGTCGAGGCTCTGGACGCGTTCGTCACGCAGGCGAGCCGTGCGTTCGCCGGCAAGGCAGCGAAGGAGGCCGACAAGTGAGCACCGTCGCCGATCCCCGGGACGTGATCCTCGCCCCGGTCGTCTCCGAGAAGGCCTACGGCCTGCTCGAGCAGGGCGTGTACACGTTCCAGGTCGCCCCGGGCGCCAACAAGACGCAGATCAAGATCGCCATCCAGGAGATCTTCGGCGTCACCGTTGAGTCCGTGAACACCGCCAACCGTCAGGGCAAGCGCAAGCGCACCCGCACCGGGTACGGACAGCGCAAGAGCACCAAGCGCGCCATCGTGACCCTCGCGGCCGACAGCAAGCCCATCGAGATCCCGGGTCTGACCGCCTGACGGCGGGAAGAGTTAAGGACGAGAGAACCTCATGGCTATCCGCAAGTACAAGCCCACGACCCCCGGTCGTCGCGGCTCGAGCGTCTCGGACTTCGCCGAGATCACCCGCTCGACGCCCGAGAAGTCGCTGCTGCGCCCGCTGAGCAAGACCGGCGGCCGCAACGGTCACGGCCGTATCACCAGCCGCCACAAGGGCGGTGGCCACAAGCGCCAGTACCGCGTCATCGACTTCCGTCGTAATGACAAGGACGGCGTGCTCGCCACCGTCGCGCACATCGAGTACGACCCGAACCGCACCGCCAACATCGCCCTCCTGCACTACGCGGACGGCGAGAAGCGGTACATCCTCGCCCCGCGCAACCTGAAGCAGGGCATGAAGGTCGAGTCGGGTGCAGGCGCCGACATCAAGACCGGCAACAACCTCCCGCTCCGGAACATCCCCGCAGGCACCGTGGTGCACGCGGTGGAGCTCCGTCCGGGCGGCGGCGCCAAGATGGCCCGCGCCGCCGGCGCCGGCATCCAGCTGCTCGGTAAGGAGGGGACCTACGCCTCCCTCCGCATGCCCTCCGGTGAGATCCGCCGGGTCGACGTGCGGTGCCGCGCCACGATCGGCGAGGTCGGCAACGCCGAGCAGGCCAACATCAACTGGGGTAAGGCCGGCCGCATGCGGTGGAAGGGCGTTCGCCCGACCGTCCGTGGCGTGGTCATGAACCCCGTCGACCACCCGCATGGTGGTGGCGAGGGTAAGACGTCCGGTGGACGTCACCCCGTCAGCCCGTGGGGCCAGCCCGAGGGCCGGACCCGCAAGCCCAACAAGGCGAGTGACAGCATGATCGTCCGTCGCCGTCGCACCGGTAAGAAGCGTTAAGGAGGGAAACTAGGATGCCTCGTAGTCTCAAGAAGGGTCCGTTCGTCGACGAACACCTCCTCGCGAAGGTGGACGTGCAGAACGACAAGGGCACGCATCAGGTCATCAAGACCTGGTCGCGGCGCTCGACGATCCTGCCCGATTTCATCGGCCACACGTTCGCCGTCCATGACGGCCGCAAGCATGTGCCCGTGTTCGTGTCCGACTCGATGGTGGGTCACAAGCTCGGCGAGTTCGCGCCGACGCGCACGTTCAAGGGGCACATCAAGGACGATCGGAAGAGTAAGCGTCGATGAGCACTGATACGAAGAAGACCGACGACGGCACGGCGACGGCCGAGCAGAAGCTCTCCGCGCGTGCCACCGCCAAGTTCGTCCGCGTCACGCCCATGAAGGCGCGTCGTGTGATCGACCTCATCCGCGGCAAGGACGCCGCCGACGCGCTGAACACGCTGCGGTTCGCCCCGCAGGCCGCCAGCGAGCCGGTCGCCAAGGTCCTCGCCTCCGCGATGGCCAACGCCGAGAACAACCTCGACCTGGACCCCCGGACCCTCGTGGTCACGGCGGCCTACGCCGACGAGGGGCCGACCCTCAAGCGTTTCCGCCCGCGTGCCCAGGGTCGTGCGTTCCGCGTGCGTAAGCGTACGAGCCACATCACCATCGAGGTGACCAGCGTGCCCGAGAAGACCGGCTCCGGTCGGGCACGTCGCAACCAGGGAGGTGCCCGCTAAATGGGACAGAAGATCCAGCCGCACGGCTTCCGTCTCGGCATCACCTCGGACTGGACGTCCAAGTGGTTCGCCGACAAGCAGTACGCCGACTACGTCGCCGAGGACATCAAGATCCGTCAGCTCCTGTCCAAGGGCATGGAGCGGGCCGGTATCTCCGGGGTCGACATCTCGCGGACCCGTGACCGGGTCCACGTGGACATTCACACGGCCCGCCCGGGCATCGTGATCGGCCGTCGGGGCGCCGAGGCGGACCGTCTTCGCGGGGAGCTCGAGAAGCTCACCGCCAAGCAGGTCCACCTCAACATCCTCGAGATCAAGAACACCGAGGCCGACGCCCAGCTCGTCGCCCAGGGGATCGCCGAGCAGCTCTCGAATCGTGTGGCGTTCCGTCGCGCGATGCGCAAGGGCATCCAGTCGGCCATGCGTCAGCCCCAGGTCAAGGGCATCAAGGTGGTCTGTTCGGGTCGTCTCGGCGGTGCCGAGATGTCCCGTTCGGAGCGCTACCACGAGGGGCGCGTCCCCCTGCACACCCTGCGTGCCGAGATCGACTACGGCACCTACGAGGCCAAGACGACCTTCGGTCGTATCGGTGTCAAGGTGTGGATCTACAAGGGTGACGTGGTCGGCGGCCGTCGCGAGTCCGACCAGTACGCCCAGTCCAGCAACCGTGGCGGTGCCGACCGCGGTCCCCGCCGCGAGCGTGGCGCCGGTCGTCCGCGTCGCTCCGGGGCCCAGGGCACCACTGCGACCAGCACCGAGACCGGCCGCGCCGGTTCCGGCTCGGCCGCCGAGGCTCCTGCCGAGGCACCGCAGAACCAGACCAGGGAGGCGTGACAGTGCTTATCCCCAAGCGCGTCAAGCACCGCAAGCAGCACCACCCCGGCCGTAAGGGCGGGGCAAAGGGTGGCACCAAGGTGACATTCGGTGACTACGGCATCCAGGCTCTCGAGCCGGCCTACGTCACCAACCGTCAGATCGAGTCCGCACGTATCGCCATCAACCGCCACATCAAGCGCGGTGGCAAGGTGTGGATCAACATCTATCCGGATCGTCCCCTGACCAAGAAGCCCGCCGAGGTGCGGATGGGTTCCGGTAAGGGCTCGGTCGAGTGGTGGGTGGCCAATGTCAAGCCGGGCCGCATCCTGTTCGAGATGTCGTACCCGAACGAGGAGACCGCTCGCGAGGCCCTTCGCCGCGCGCAGCACAAGCTCCCGTGCAAGACCCGCATCGTGACCCGGGAGGAGCAGTTCTGATGGCTAGTGGAACCACCGCCCCCGAGCTGCGTGAGCTCGATGCGGATGCGCTGACCGCGCGTCTGCGTGAGGCCAAGGAAGAGCTGTTCAACCTGCGCTTCCAGATGGCCACCGGTCAGCTGACCAACAACCGTCGCCTGCGTGTCGTCCGCCACGACATCGCTCGCATCTACACCGTCATTCGCGAGCGCGAGCTCGGTCTGTCGGCGGCGCCGGGTGATGCCAAGTGAGTGACAAGGAAGCAGTTGTGACTGAGTCCAACGAGAACACCGAGCGCAACAGCCGCAAGGTGCGCATCGGGTACGTCGTGTCCGACAAGATGGAGAAGACCATCATCGTCGAGCTCGAGGACCGCGTGAAGCACCCGCTGTACGGCAAGATCATGCGCCGTACCGAGCGGGTCAAGGCCCACGACGAGACCAACACCGCCGGAGTCGGCGACCGCGTGCGGATCATGGAGACCCGCCCGCTGTCCGCTTCCAAGCGGTATCGCCTCGTCGAGGTGCTCGAGCGGGCCAAGTAAGCCCCCACTCGACATATGCGAACGGCCCGGCCCCGGGACTCCGGGGCCGGGCCGTTTCGCGTTGCGGGGGCGCACGGGACGGCCGAATGTAACGGATCACCGTGGTGTAACGAATTTTGAGTAGTGTGTCAGCGTCCGACGCTGGCCGAGAGGACAGGATCGTCATATGGGGAACGAACCACATTTCGGCCGACGGGGGAGTGGGCGGGGCGATTGCCGTCGTGGTCTGAGTGCGCTCGCGATCGGCGCGGTCGTGATCACGACGACGGCCACGGGGCTTCCCGTCGCCGGTGCCCAGAGCACGGGCCCGGGGTCAGTCGATCCGGGATCCCTCGTTCCCAGCGTGGCGCCCGGGAGCCTGTTGGGCGCACCATCGCTCAGTATCGCCGCGTCGACCCAGTTCGGTGCCCCGATCCCGGTCACGTCCGTCCTCGGATCCGTCGGCGCCATCGGTTCCAGCGATTTCCCCCGTCCGGGAAGCTCCCAACCCCCGGCCGGGCCCCGCGCGACACGGGACGGGTCCATCGTGTCCTCCACCGTGCAGCGGATCGAGCCTCTCTTCCCGGCGTCGACGGAGGCGGTGGATCGTCGCGCCGAGGTGTGGACCGTGACGTCTGAATCCATGCAACGGACGGTCCGCGTCGAGGTCTACCGCGCCCCGGCGGGCGTCGACGCGCCCAACGTGTACTTCCTCGACGGCGTCGGTTCCGAGGTCCCGTCCGGGTGGAGCACGGGTATGGGCTGGGGCGATCCCGCGCTGCGCGACCGCGCGGTGAACGTGATCGTTCCGACGGGCGGCCCGGCGTCGATGTGGTCCGACTGGCAGGCGGACGATCCCGTTCTGGGCCCCAACAACTGGGAGACGTTCCTCACCGAGGAGTTGCCGCCGCTGCTCGAGGCCGGTTTACCCGGGGCCGCGGGGCCGCTCGCCCACAACGGGAGCTGGGGGGTCATGGGCGTGTCGATGGGGGCGTCCGCGGCGCTTCATCTGGCCAACAGGAACGAGATGTTCGGAGGCGCCGCCGGTATCAGCGGCGCCTATTCGACCACCGACGAGCTCGGCTACCAGTACGCGCGACTCACCGTGGCCGCTCGCCACGGGGACGTCACCAACATGTGGGGGCCGCGCGGGTCCCGGGAGTGGGTGGAGCACGACACCGTGGCGGACCCCTCCGGGCTCGAGGGCAAGGCGGTCTACCTCAGCGCCGCGACCGGGCTGGTGGGTTCCAGCGAGCTCGGCCGCTTCGGCAGCAACGAACTCGTGCTCATCGACGGACATGTCCTCGAGAAGGGCTCCTACGAGAGCACCCGTGCACTCGAGGCCGCGCTCGCCTCGGTTCCCGGGGTCGACCTGAGGATGAACTACATGCCCTCCGGGATCCACAACTGGCCGGTCTTCGTCACCGAGATGCGGCCGGGGATGGATCACGTCCTCTCCGGACTGCCCGACGCCGCGCCCAACGGGCGGAGGACGACGGGGGGAGTGGCGGACTCCGGGGCTAGCGCTGCCGGCTCATCGGGATCGAGCGGTTCGACGGGTTCCCTGCGTGGATCCGGATCGGCCGGTTCGAGCGGTAGCTGACCGGGATTTGGGTCCCGGTGCATGCGCACCCTACACTGGACCAGTTGCCCGACCTGGCACGTCTCGACGTGTCGACGGGTGGCATGACCGCGTGTGTCGGGTCGGTATCCGGCACACATTGAACAGACCTGGTCAGGAGAACCATGATCCAGCAGGAGTCGCGGCTGAAGGTCGCCGACAACACGGGTGCCAAGGAGATTCTCTGCATCCGCGTTCTCGGCGGTTCCAAGCGCCGCTACGCAGGCGTGGGCGACATCATCGTCGCCACCGTCAAGGACGCCATCCCCGGTGGCAACGTCAAGAAGGGTGAGGTCGTCAAGGCCGTCATCGTGCGCACCGCCAAGGAGCGCCGTCGCCCGGACGGCTCGTACATCAAGTTCGACGAGAACGCCGCCGTCATCATCAAGAACGACAACGATCCGCGCGGAACGCGCATCTTCGGGCCCGTCGGCCGCGAACTGCGCGACAAGAAGTTCATGCGGATCGTCTCGCTGGCTCCGGAGGTGCTCTGACATGAAGGTTCACAAGGGCGACACGGTGCTGGTCATCTCCGGTAAGGACAAGGGCGCCAAGGGCAAGGTCATCCAGGCTTTCCCGGCTCAGGAGAAGGTCCTCGTCGAGGGCGTCAACCGCATCAAGAAGCACACCTCCAACTCGGCTGCCGAGCGCGGCGCCTCCTCGGGCGGCATCGTCACCCAGGAGGCCCCGATCCACGTGTCCAACGTGATGGTCGTGGACGCCGACGGCACCCCGACCCGGGTCGGAATCCGCACCGACGAGAACGGCAAGCGCGTCCGTGTCTCGCGCAAGACCGGGAAGGACCTGTGACCATGACTGAGACCGCTCTTCCCTCCGGGTACACCCCTCGCCTCAAGGACAAGTACCGCAGCGAGATCCGGCCGGCACTCAACGAGACGTTCGAGTACGCCAACGTCATGCAGATCCCGGGCGTCGCGAAGGTCGTCGTCAACATGGGTGTCGGTGACGCCGCCCGCGACGCCAAGCTCATCAACGGCGCCATCAACGACCTCACGCTGATCACCGGCCAGAAGCCGGAGGTCCGTCGGGCCCGCAAGTCCATCGCACAGTTCAAGCTGCGCGAGGGCATGCCGATCGGCGCGCGCGTCACCCTGCGCGGCGACCGCATGTGGGAGTTCCTCGATCGCCTGACGACCGTCGCGCTCCCGCGTATCCGTGACTTCCGGGGACTCTCGGGCAAGCAGTTCGACGGCCACGGCAACTACACGTTCGGCCTCAACGAGCAGACGATGTTCTACGAGATCGACGTCGACAAGGTCGACCGCCCCCGGGGCATGGACATCACGGTCGTCACGACCGCAACGAACGACGAAGAGGGCCGGGCACTGCTCAAGCAGCTCGGATTCCCCTTCAAGGAGGACTGACCTCCTCCACCGGCCGGACCGGCCGTCCCCGCCGGGGCACCGCATCGCGGTTCCCCGGCGGCGGGCAGACGGCCCAGTCGTCTGGTCGCGCCCCGGTGAGAAGAGCACCGGCCGCGGCGGGAACACCGGGATGCCCCGAGGGGCGCCGGATCCCATACAAGAGAACATTCGCACTCTTCGTGATAGGCCCACGACGTCACGTGGGCGGCCCACAGGTCGCCGTACGGGACGTGTTGCATGGGAACCGTTACGAGAAAGGAACATGGTCCATCCATGTCGATGACCGATCCCATCGCGGACATGCTGACGCGTGTGCGTAACGCCAATTCGGCGTACCACGACACCGTGTCGATGCCGCATTCGAAGCTCAAGGGCAACATCGCTGCCATCCTCCAGCAGGAGGGTTACATCGCGGGCTACAACGTCGAGGACGCAGAGGTGGGCAAGAAGCTCACCATCGACCTCAAGTACGGCCCCTCGCGCCAGCGCAGCATCCAGGGCATCAAGCGCATCTCGAAGCCGGGTCTGCGCGTGTACGCCAAGTCCACCGAACTGCCCAAGGTCCTCGGTGGCCTGGGCGTCGCGATCATCTCGACGTCCCAGGGTCTGCTCACGGACCGCCAGGCGAACAACAAGAAGGTGGGCGGGGAAGTCCTCGCCCACGTCTGGTAAGGGGGGCGAGAAATGTCACGTATCGGCAAGGCTCCGATCACCGTCCCGTCCGGTGTCGACATCAGGGTCGACGGCCAGACCGTCACCGTCAAGGGTCCCAAGGGCGAGCTCTCGCAGGTTCTGCCCGGGGCGATCTCGGTCTCGATCGAGGACGGCACCGTCACGGTGAACCGTCCCGACGACCACCGCGACAACCGGTCACTGCACGGCCTGTCCCGCTCGCTGGTCAACAACATGATCGTCGGCGTCACGGAGGGCTACAAGCAGGACATGGAGATCTTCGGCGTCGGTTACCGCGTCGTGGCCAAGGGCCAGGATCTCGAATTCGCCCTGGGCTACTCGCATCCGGTTCCGGTCACCGCTCCCGACGGCATCACGTTCGCCGTCGACGGTGCGACCAAGTTCTCGATCTCCGGGATCGACAAGCAGCAGGTGGGCCAGATCGCCGCCAACATCAAGCGACTGCGGAAGCACGACCCGTACAAGGGCAAGGGCATCCGCTACGCCGGCGAACAGGTCCGTCGCAAGGTCGGAAAGACGGGTAAGTGATCATGAGCAGCACCAAGAAGCGTTCACCGCTGGGCACCGATGTCTCCACCGCACGTCGCGAGGGTCGCGCCCGGCGCCATTACCGACTCCGCAAGAAGGTCTCCGGTACGCCGGAGCGTCCGCGGTTGGTCGTCAACCGGTCCTCGCGTCACATCCACGCCCAGATCATCGACGATCTGGCCGGCCACACGCTGGCCGCAGCCTCCACCATCGAGGCGGATGTGCGCTCCCTCGAGGGCGACAAGAAGGCCCGCAGCGCGAAGGTCGGCCAGCTCCTGGCCGAGCGCGCCAAGGCTGCCGGCATCGACGCCGTCGTGTTCGACCGTGGTGGCAACAAGTACCACGGCCGGATCGCGTCCCTCGCCGACGCCGCCCGCGAGGGTGGGCTGGAGTTCTGATGACCAACACCACTGCACTGTTCGCTAACGGAAGGACCGTCTGATGCCGGGACGTCAGCGTCGTGACGGCGGAAGCAACGGCCCCGCCGCAGACAACAAGACCACCACCGACAACGCCCAGGGCCGCGGCGGAGACCGCGGTCGTGGCCGGGGTCGCGACGATCGTCGCGGCCGCGACGAGGAGAAGTCGCAGTACATCGAGCGCGTCGTCACCATCAACCGTGTCTCCAAGGTCGTCAAGGGTGGTCGGCGCTTCAGCTTCACCGCCCTGGTGATCCTGGGTGACGGCAACGGCATGGTCGGCGTCGGGTACGGCAAGGCCAAGGAGGTGCCGGCGGCGATCCAGAAGGGATCGGAGGAGGCACGGAAGAACTTCTTCCGCGTTCCGCTCATCGCCTCCACCATCCCCCACCCGATCCAGGGTGAGGCTGCTGCCGGCGTCGTCATGCTCCGCCCCGCCTCGCCGGGTACCGGTGTCATCGCCGGTGGCGCCGCTCGCGCGGTGCTCGAGTGTGCCGGAGTCAACGACATCCTGTGCAAGTCTCTGGGGTCGGACAACGCCATCAACGTGGTCCACGCGACCGTGGCGGCGCTCAAGGGTCTGCATCGTCCCGAGGAGGTCGCGGCTCGTCGCGGCCTGCCGATCGAGGACGTCGCGCCCGCGGGTATGCTCCGTGCGCGTGCCGGACAGGGGGCCTGATCATGGCTAGCCTCAAGATCACCCAGGTCCGCGGGACCGTGGGGACCAAGAAGAACCAGCGGGACTCCCTGCGTACGCTCGGCCTCAAGGGCATCCGGAAGACGGTCGTGCGTGAGGACAACGCGCAGACCCGGGGTCTCATCAACGTCGTGAACCACCTCGTCGTGGTCGAAGAGACGGAGTGAGAATGACTATCAAGTTGCATCACCTGCGCCCGGCTCCCGGGTCGCACGCCGAGAAGATCCGAGTGGGTCGCGGCGAGGGCGGCAAGCGCGGCAAGACCGCCGGCCGCGGTACCAAGGGCACCAAGGCGCGTAAGAACGTCCCCGCGGCGTTCGAGGGCGGCCAGATGCCGATCCACATGCGGCTCCCGAAGCTCAAGGGCTTCAAGAACCGCAACAAGGTCGTCTTCCAGGTCGTCAACGTGTCCGACATCCAGCGGCTGTTCCCGCAGGGCGGCGAGGTCGGCGTGTCCGAGCTCGTGGCCGCGGGCGCGGTCCGGAAGAACCAGCCGGTCAAGGTGCTGGGCGACGGGGACATCTCCGTGGCCGTCACCGTGACCGCCGACAAGGTCTCCGCCTCGGCCAAGAGCAAGATCGAGGCCGCCGGCGGAAGCGTGTCGGAGGCCGGGGCCTGATACCCCGCCCGGCCCGTTCACGGGTCGATGACGGGTGCAGGGGTCGGGTCCGAGAGTCTCGGATCCGGCCCCTGCGCTCGTCTTGATAGAGTTTTCCCGTTGTGCGTTTCGGGGTCGGCGCCCGCCGGAAGGTCGGCCCGACTTCCCCCGGCGCATCTGCTTTCGACGACCGGCGGCCCGACGGCCGACCACGACCAGGAGGACATGTGCTCTCCGCACTCGCGTCCGCGATCAAGGACCGGGACCTGAGGAAGAAGATCTTCTTCACCCTGGGGATCATCATCCTCTACCGGATCGGCGCGCAGATCCCGTCGCCCGGCGTCGACTACCCCAAGCTCCGGGGTCTGCTCGACACGGCGATGACCGGGGACAACGCACAGTTGTTCTCCCTGGTGAACCTCTTCTCCGGTGGCGCCCTGCTGCAGTTGTCGGTCTTCGCGATCGGCATCATGCCCTTCATCACCGCGAGCATCATTGTCCAGCTGCTCACGGTGGTGATCCCGTACTTCGAGCAGTTGAAGAAGGAGGGGCAGTCCGGCCAGGCGAAGATGACGCAGTACACGCGTTATCTCACCATCGCGCTCGCCGTCCTGCAGTCCGCCGGCATCGTCGCGCTGGCCGACCGGGGGCAGCTCCTCGGCAACGGCCAGTCCGTCCTGATGGACGACAACATCCTCACGCTGCTCACCATCGTCATCGTCATGACCGCGGGCGCCGCACTCGTCATGTGGTTCGGCGAACTCATCACCGACCGTGGCGTCGGTAACGGGATGTCGCTGCTCATCTTCGCCGGCATCGCGTCCCGCATCCCGGCCGAGGGCGTGAACATCTACCAGAACTCGTCGACCATGAAGTTCGCGGCCGTCATGTTCGCGGTCGTCCTCATCGTCGTCGCCGTCGTTTTCGTCGAGCAGGGTCAGCGCCGGATCCCCGTCCAGTACGCCAAGCGCATGGTCGGCCGTCGCCAGTACGGCGGCACCTCCACGTACCTGCCGCTCAAGGTCAACCAGGCCGGCGTCATCCCGGTGATCTTCGCGTCGTCGCTGATGTACGTGCCGATCCTCATCACCCAGCTGATCCAGGGGCCCGAGCCGTCGAGCGACGGGTTCTGGCAGCGGTACGTCATGCAGTACCTGCAGAACCCCTCCAGCTGGGGCTACATCCTCCTGTACTTCGCCCTCATCATCTTCTTCGCGTACTTCTACGTGGCCATCCAGTTCGACCCGATGGAGCAGGCCGAGAACATGAAGAAGTACGGCGGGTTCATCCCGGGCATCCGCCCGGGCCGCCCGACGGCCGAATACCTGGGCTATGTCCTCAACCGGATCCTGCTGTTCGGTTCGCTGTACCTCGGTCTGATCGCGGTACTGCCCAACGTCTTCCTCGACATGGGCAGCGGGGGTGGAGATCTGCAGAACATGCCGTTCGGCGGCACCGCTGTGCTCATCATGGTCTCCGTGGGCCTCGACACCGTGAAGCAGGTCGAGGCGCAGCTGATGCAGCGCAACTACGAGGGCTTCCTCAAGTAGGCGCGGCCTCGTCCGAGCACACCAACTGTAGAAAGGCTGGTCCCCACCATGCGTCTCGTCCTCCTCGGCCCTCCCGGAGCCGGCAAGGGCACCCAGGCGGCTCTGCTCTCGGAGAAGCTCGGCGTCCCACACATCTCGACGGGTGATCTGTTCCGCGCCAACATCTCCCAGGGCACCGACCTCGGGAAGGAGGCCAAGAGCTACATCGACGCCGGCAACCTCGTCCCCGCCGAGGTGACGAACCGCATGGTCGCCGCGCGCATCGCCGAGCCCGACGCCACCGAGGGCTTCCTCCTGGACGGGTACCCCCGCAGTGCAGCGCAGGCGGACGCGCTCAAGGAGATGCTCGGCGAGGCCGGCCACTCCCTCGACGCGGTCCTCGAGTTCAAGGTCGACGACGACACCGTGGTCGCGCGCATGCTCGCCCGGGGCCGGGAAGACGACACCGAGGACGTCATCAGGAACCGCATGGCGGTCTACCGGTCGGAGACGGCTCCGCTGCTCGAGTACTACGCCGGCGAGGTCAAGAGCATCGACGCCGTCGGTGAGGTCGACGAGATCAACGCACGCGCGCTCGCCGCGCTGGGACGCTGACGCCCGCCGTGTTCGGACGGTCCCGCAAGGGCGTGGTCACCGCGCGTACCCCGGGTGAGTTGGACGCCATGGAGGCGGCCGGTCGTATCGTCGGACGGGCGTTGATCGCCGCCCGCGAGGCCGCTGTCCCGGGTGCCACCACCGGTGACCTCGACGAGGTCGTCGAGCAACTGATCCGGGACGCCGGGGCCGTGCCCTCCTTCAAGGGGTACGAGGGGTTCCCGGGATCGATCTGCTCCTCGGTCAACGACGTCGTGGTGCACGGGATCCCCGGGCCCGACACCGTCCTGGGGGACGGGGACCTCGTCTCCATCGACTGCGGCGCCATCCTCGACGGGTGGCACGGGGACTCCGCGTGGTCATTCGGGGTGGGGACTCTCGCCCCGGAGGTCGCGACCCTCAACGACGCCACGCGGGAGGTCCTCGAGGAGGGCATCCTGGCGATGCTGCCCGGGAACAAGCTCACCGACGTCTCGCACGCTCTCGAGGTGGCGACGCGGAGGGCGGAGGAGCGTCACGGCGTCAGCCTGGGCATCGTCGACGGTTTCGGGGGCCACGGGATCGGCCGCGAGATGCACGAATGGCCATTCCTCGCCAACGAGGGCAAGCCCGGACGCGGCCCCCGGCTGCAGGAGGGTTCGGTCCTGGCGGTCGAGCCGATGCTCGTGCTGGGCGGTGAGACCGACACCCGGACCCTGTCCGATGACTGGACGGTCGTCACCGTCGACGGGTCGCCGGCGGCGCACTGGGAACACACGGTCGCCGTGACGGCGGACGGCCCCCGGATCCTCACACCCCGCCCGCGCAGCTGAGGACGCACCGCGACCGGGGTCGCCACTCCGGGGGATCGGAGCGGGTCGACCGCTGACGGTCGCCCACACCGGGTTACAGTGTGTGCCGGTAGTGAACATATGCTTCGAAAGGTCCCGGCATGCTCGCTGAGCAGGAGTCCGTCGCGCGTCGATCAGTCGTACGGGGAGCCGTCGCGCTGGTCGTGACGCTCGCTGTCGCCCTCGTCCACATCTCGGGCCCGGGCGTCGCCCCCTCCACCGCCCAGTCGGTGATGGAGGGGGGCGCGGGGTCGATCGAGGCGGATCCCCAGCCGGGACCGTTCTACCACGCGGATCCGCAACACCTCGCGGACGCCCCTCTCGGTGAGGTGATCAACTCCCGGGACGTGACCATGCCGGCGTTCCTCGGATACCGGGTCACCGAGATCGCCTACCGGTCGACCGACTCCCGCGATCGGCCGCTACTGGCCACCGCGACGGTCGTCCGGCCGCACCACGCCCGCCCCGACGGTCCGGTGTTGAGCTACCAGCACTACCTCAATGCGCTCGGACAGCGATGCGCGCCCACCGAGACCCTCGTCCACCCGACGCTGGAGACCGTGCAGGACAACGCGATGGTCTTCCTGCGGACGCGTCTGGACCAGGGATGGACGATCATCATCCCGGACCACCTCGGTCCGAAGGTCGCCTATCCCGGCGGTCAGTTGTCGGGCCGGATCGTGTTGGACGGGATGCGTGCGGTGCGGGACGACCCCCGCTTCGATTCCAGGCACAGCCGGTTCGGCGCCCTCGGCTACTCCGGGGGCGGCATCGCGAGCGCGTGGGTGTCGCTCCTGCACGACGACTACGCCCCGGACGTGAATCTGGTCGGGGTGGCGCAGGGCGGTGTCCCGACCGACATGACCACGATGGCGCGGATGGTCGGCAACTGGCCGCACCCGGCGTTCGGCCTGGCGTTCGCCGCGGCTGTCGGCATGGCGCGGGAGTACCCGGAGGCGATCCGGCTCGAGGAGAAGCTCACGCCGGACGGGTGGGCGCTCTACAGCCAGCTGAAGGGGCGCTGCACCGCGACCCTGTTGACGGTCGGGGCGTTCCGGTCCGTCCCGATGGTCCTCCGGGGAGGCGACCTCCTGGCAGAGGAGGGGCTGATGCGGGCGTTCGCGGAGAACAGCATCCGTCAGAGCCCGGACGTGCCCCGGGTCCCGGTGTTCATGTGGCATTCCGGGACCGACCCGCTCGTGCCGTTCTGGGACGCGGAGGAGACCGCCAAGCGGTACTGCCGAGAGGGCGCGCCGCTGACGTGGGAGCCGGGACTCGCGCCGGAGCACCTCATGGGCGCGGTGGAGAAACTGCCCGCGGCGATGAACTGGCTCCAGCAGCGCTTCGACGGGGTGCCCGCGGGGCGGGCCTGCTACGTCTGACCGTCGGTCACCGGGACCGCCGAGGGGACGCCGAGCGGGCGGCGAGGGCCCTGTCGGTGCCCGATTGGCGCAGATCCATCACCTGACGTAGGCTTATACGTCGGTGTGCCCACCAGTGCACCGACAATCCGGTAGACGTCACCCGGGGAATCGTGGAGGACCGTAACCAGCATGGCAAAGAAAGACGGAGCCATCGAGGTCGAGGGCCGTGTCGTTGAGCCGTTGCCGAACGCAATGTTCCGCATCGAACTCGAGAACGGGCACAAGGTCCTCGCACACATCAGTGGGAAGATGCGGCAGCACTACATCCGCATCCTCCCCGAGGACCGCGTGGTCGTGGAGCTCTCGCCCTACGACCTGACCCGCGGCCGGATCGTCTACCGGTACAAGTAAGACGCTCAACTCCCCGCACCAGCCGCCGAGCCCCACAGGGGCCGGCGGGATCACACCCTCGGAAGCGGAGGCCGGGGCCCCGGACGGTTGCTCATCGTGAGATGACCATCCGACAACGGGGACGGTCGGGGAGCAGACCTACCGCACGACGAAAGAGAAACGCCACATGGCACGTCTAGCCGGCGTTGATCTCCCGCGCGACAAGCGCATGGAGATCGCGCTCACCTACATTTTCGGCATCGGTCGCACCCGGTCGCTGGAGATCCTGGGGCGTACGGGCATCAGCCCGGATCTGCGCACCAAGGACCTCACCGACGAGCAGTTGACCGTCCTTCGTGACGACATCGAGGGCAACTACAAGGTAGAGGGTGACCTCCGCCGCGAGGTCCAGGGCGACATCCGCCGGAAGATCGAGATCGGTAGCTACCAGGGCCTGCGCCACCGCCGTGGCCTGCCGGTCCGTGGACAGCGCACCAAGACCAACGCCCGTACCCGTAAGGGTCCGAAGAAGACCGTCGCCGGAAAGAAGAAGTAATGCCCCCCAAGTCACGCGCTGCGGGCCCCAAGAAGACGGGCCGTCGCAAGGAAAAGAAGAACGTGCCCCTGGGCCAGGCCCACATCAAGAGCACGTTCAACAACACGATCGTCTCGATCACCGACCCGTCCGGTGGCGTCCTCGCATGGGCGTCCTCCGGCCACGTCGGCTTCAAGGGCTCGCGCAAGTCGACGCCCTTCGCCGCCCAGCTCGCCGCCGAGAACGCGGCCCGCAAGGCGCAGGAGCACGGCGTCAAGAAGGTCGACGTGTTCGTCAAGGGCCCCGGCTCGGGACGTGAGACCGCGATCCGCTCGCTCCAGGCCGCCGGCCTCGAGGTGGGCACGATCTCCGATGTCACCCCCCAGCCCCACAACGGCTGTCGTCCGCCCAAGCGGCGTCGAGTCTGAGCCGGAAGGAACGCACTAAATCATGGCACGTTACACCGGCCCCGTCACCCGCAAGTCCCGCCGTCTGGGCGTGGACCTCGTGGGTGGAGACACCGCATTCGAGCGTCGGCCCTTCCCGCCCGGTCACCACGGCCGCGCGCGGATCAAGGAGTCCGAGTACCGCACCCAGCTGCAGGAGAAGCAGAAGGCCCGCTTCACCTACGGCGTGATGGAGAAGCAGTTCCGTCGTTACTACGAGGAGGCGAACCGCCGCGCCGGCAAGACCGGTGAGAACCTCCTGCAGATCCTCGAGTCGCGACTGGACAACGTCGTGTACCGCGCGGGTCTCGCGCGGACGCGTCGCCAGGCCCGTCAGCTCGTGGCCCACGGTCACTTCCTGGTCAACGACCAGAAGGTCACCATCCCGAGCTACCGGGTCTCGCAGTACGACATCGTCGACGTCCGTCCCAAGTCCACCAAGATGGACTGGTTCGAGATCGCCCAGGAGACCCTCGGCGAGCGTCCCGTCCCGGCGTGGCTGCAGGTCGTCCCGACGACCCTGCGGGTCCTCGTCCACCAGCTCCCCGAGCGCGCGCAGATCGATGTGCCGCTGCAGGAGCAGTTGATCGTCGAGCTCTACTCGAAGTGATCTGTCCCCCCTCGTCGCCGGGCGGGCCGCACACCGCGGCCCGCCCGGCGACGGTGGGTTCCCACGGCGTCAAATAGCGGGCGTCGAGAATCGAAAGAGGTAGCACATGCTCATCTCCCAGCGGCCCACCCTCACCGAGGAGGTCGTCTCCGAGAACCGCTCGCGGTTCGTGCTCGAGCCCCTCGAGCCCGGTTTCGGCTACACCATCGGCAACTCGCTGCGGCGCACGCTGCTGTCGTCCATCCCGGGCGCGGCCGTGACCAGCATCCGCATCGAGGGCGTCCTGCACGAGTTCACCACCGTGCCGGGCGTGAAGGAGGATGTCACCGACATCATCCTCAACCTCAAGGGCCTGGTCGTCTCGTCCGTCGAGGACGAGCCGGTCACCATGTACCTCAAGAAGCAGGGTCCGGGAGCCGTCACCGCCGGTGACATCGTCCCGCCGTCCGGCGTCGAGGTGCACAACCCGGACCTGCACATCGCCACCCTCAACGAGAAGGGTCGGCTGGAGATCGAGCTGGTCGTCGAGCGTGGCCGCGGCTACGTTCCCGCCGGGCTCAACAAGGACGCGGGCCACGAGATCGGCCGGATCCCGGTCGACTCGATCTACTCGCCCGTGCTCAAGGTGACCTACAAGGTCGAGGCCACCCGTGTGCACCAGCGCACCGACTTCGACCGTCTGGTCCTGGACGTCGAGACCAAGAACTCGATGACCGCCCGGGACGCCCTGGCGTCCGCCGGCAAGACCCTCGTCGAGCTCTTCGGCCTCGCCCGTGAGCTCAACGACGAGGCGGAGGGCATCGAGATCGGGCCGAGCCCGGCCGAGGCCGACCACATCGCCGCCTACGGTATGCCGATCGACGACCTGGACCTGTCGGTCCGGTCCTACAACTGCCTCAAGCGCGAGGGCGTCCACACCGTGGGCGAGCTCGTGGCCCGCAGTGAGTCGGACCTGCTCGACATCCGGAACTTCGGACAGAAGTCGATCGACGAGGTCAAGGTCAAGCTCGTGGAGCTCGGCCTGTCCCTCAAGGACGCGCCCCCCGGATTCGATCCCGCCTCGGTCGCCGGCTACGACGCCGAGACCGGCACGTGGACCGACGAGGGCGGCGAGGATTACGCCGAGACCGAGCAGCTCTGACGAGCGCCCGGAACACCATTCCTAGGAGAATCTGATGCCCAAGCCCAAGAAGGGCGCCCGCCTCGGCGGATCCGCCGCCCACCAGCGGCTCATCCTCTCGAACCTGGCCACCCAGCTGTTCGAGCACGACGCGATCCGCACCACGGAGACCAAGGCGAAGCTGCTGCGCCCCTACGCGGAGAAGCTCATCACCAAGGCGCGTCGTGGCACGCTGGCCGACCGTCGTGAGGCCGCCAAGGTCATCCGCGACAAGGACGTCCTGCACAAGCTGTTCGCCGAGATCGGCCCCCGGGTCGCGAACCGCGACGGTGGCTACACCCGGATCGTCAAGCTCGAGAACCGCAAGGGCGACAACGCGCCCATGGCGATGATCGCGCTCGTCACCGAGGAGCTCGCCTCCGCCGAGGCCTCGCGCGCCACCCGCGCCGCGGCGTCCAAGGCGGCCACCGCGCCGGCCGCGGCCCCCGCGGAGTCCACCGACGACGTCACGGCCGAGGCCGAGGCCAACAGCCCGATCGCCGATCAGGTCGAGGCCGCCGACGACGCACAGGTCGACGCCGCGGAAGAGACCGCCGAGGCCGTGTCCGAGGACACCACGCACGCCGAGGGCGAGGACGCCGACAAGGCCTGATCGCCAGCATCGGATCACGCCGTCAGGGCCCCGCCACCGCATCACGCGGTGGCGGGGCCCTTGTCGTCGTCGACCGGGACGACGACAGCCGCGCGGGCGGGCCCCGGCCGTGCGCGCCCGGTGGTCAGAGGACCTCGGCGACCGCGCCCGCCATCGCCCGCTGACCCTCGGCGGTGGGGTGCATCGGATGCGAGCCGGTCTCCGCACCGGTGAAGTCGGTGTACCGCTCGTCCGCCGGGGCGCAGGCGTGGCGTTCCCCGGCGTCGTCGGGGACGACGATCTCGGCGCCGGCCCGGACGGCCGCGTCGGTCACCGCGCTGTTGACCCGGTCGGTGACGTCCCGCGTCCAGGTGACGTCGCCGGGGCTGACGCGTTCGGTGAAGTCGCAGCCGCCGTCCGGCGGCACGAGTGGCATGTACGCGGTCACCACGACGCGGGCCGCGGGGGACCGCTCCCGGATCCCGGCGTGGACCGCGTCGAGACGGGCCCCGAGCCCCTCGAGTGACGACGAGACCCCCGCGGACAACCGTTCGCGGCAGGGGGCCTCGTCTGTAGCCCTGGGCGTCTGCACCACGCACCCGGCGATCGCGCCGAACCCGATGTCGTTGCCGCCGATGGAGAGCGTCACGAGGTCGGTGTCGGCGGTGAGGGCGTCGAACTGCGGTGGTGTCTGCGCGATCTGGGGCGCCGTCATGTCCACGGTCCTCGCGCCGCCACACGTGACGTCCACGAACTCGTCGGCGTCCAGCTGCCCGGCGAGCACCGACGGGTAGTTGAGCGACGATCGCAGGCACCCCGCCGGCCCGCTCGTGGGGGCGTTGGTCGGGCCCAGGGCGGCGAACGAGTCGCCCAGCGCCACGTATCGCCCGATCGCCGGCCCGGCCTCGCTGGTGGTGTCGGTTCTGGTGGTGTCGGTGGTGCCGGTGGCGGCGGCACCGGCCGCGGCGGGCGGGGCCTCGTCGTCGTCGCCGGGCGCACACGAGGCGAGGGCGAGGGCGACGGCCGCACCGACGGCGAGAAGCGCGGCGCGGTGGGGGGACGAGGACATGGACATGGTCCCCATCGTGCCGGAACGGCCCGCGGCGGGCGGTGTGGCGGGCACGCGCGGCGGTGGTCTAGCGTCTGTAGGCCGTGAGCACCCGCCGGATCCGCCTGGACGTCGCCTACGACGGCACCGACTTCTCCGGCTGGGCGCGCCAGCCCGGACTGAGGACCGTGTGCGGGGTGCTCGAGGCCGAACTCGCGAAGATCCTGCGCAATCCGGTCGTCCTCACGGTCGCCGGTCGCACCGACGCCGGGGTGCACGCGCGCGCGCAGGTGTGCCATCTCGACGTGGACCCGCAGTGGTTGGACCAGCGCTCGCTGGAGGGACGCCCTGAGGCGCTCGTGCGTCGGCTCGCGCGGTTGCTACCGGCGGACATCGCGGTGATGGACGCCCGGTGGGCCCCGGAGGAGTTCGACGCCCGGTTCTCCGCGCTGCGCCGGCACTACGAGTACCGCCTCACCACGGCGCCGTGGGGGCCCGAGCCGACCCGCGCGCGCGACACCGCCGCCTGGCAGCGCGGCGCCGACCTCGACGCGGTGCGCGACGCGTCCGAACGGCTGCTGGGGCTCCACGACTTCGCCGCGTTCTGCCGTCGCCGGGAGGGCGCCACCACCATCCGCGAGCTGCAGCGCTTCGACTGGCGTGCCGAGCCGGACCCGCGCGGTGAGGACGCGCCGGGGGCCGCCGAGGTGTGGACGGCGTCGGTGAGTGCGGACGCGTTCTGCTGGTCGATGGTGCGCAGCCTGGTGGGCGCCGTGATGGCCGTGGGGGAGGGCCGGCGCAGCCCCGACTGGATCAGCGGGCTGCTCACCGAGACCGAGCGGTCGTCGGCGGTTCCGGTCGCGCCGGCGTGCGGACTCGCCCTGGTGGGGGTGGACTACCCGGCCGATGCCGACCTGGCGGCGCGCAACCTCGTCACCCGCGAGGTGCGGCCGGGGCCGGGCGGGGCGGTGGGCACCGATGACGGAGCCGGGCCGGGCGCGGCGTCCGGGACGGGGTCCGGCGCGGGCTGCTGTGGGGATTAGACCGGCGCCGCGTCGAGGATCGGGCCCAGGGCGAACAGCATGACCATCGACCACGCCACGTGCGTGATCGCCGGGCCCAGCACTCCGCCGGTGGCCCGCCGCTGGACGGCGGTGACCAGTCCCAGGATGACGGCCGCGAGCACGAGGAGTGGGATCCCCGCGGTGGCCGTGACGGTCGCGTAGATCACCGTCGTCGTGAGGATTGGCCGCAGGTTGGCGACGGCCGAGTACACGGCACCGCGGTGGAAGCACTCCTCGGCGACGCCGTTGATCGCGGTCAGGAGCGCCACCAGGACGAGGTTGCCCACGGTGGCGTGGTCGAGCAGGGCGTCGACGGGGTCGCGCAGCGGCTCGATCCTCGCCACCACGAGCCCGCCGAGGCAGAACACCACGGCGAGCGCGGCCGCGGTGAGCACCGACGACAGGACGGGCCGGCGGGGCCGGTACGGTTCGCAGCCCACCCGGATCGGCCCGGAGGCGAACGCCCCGCCGAGCCACACCGCGGCCAGCAGTGCGGTGGCGGGGTAGAACATGGCGTCGCCGGCGGGTATCCGTAGCGCCCACGCGTTCACCGCCGCGCCGACGACGAGGGTGACGACGACGACGAGGACACGCCTCCGACCCGGCCGCGAGGGCGCGGTGTCCATCTCGCCCGATCGCAGCGCCCGCAGGTACCGGTGGGTGGGCGAGGCGGGCGCCTCTCGCTGGTCGCTCATCGCCCGCCGCGCACACGCCCGATGGTGGGCGGGCGGACCCCGGCCCAGTCGGCGTCCGAGGGCAGCAGGCGCGCGGGATCGTCCAGCGGGTCGGCCCCGTCCCACAGTGGCGGGCGAGCCGGGCCGTGGGGGACCCGCAGGGCCTCGCGCAGCGCATCCCGGTAGCTGGTCCGTCCGCCGGGCGGGGGTCCGAGCACCTCGTCGGCGTCGTCGACCAGCACCACGGCCTCGCAGCGCAGCGACTCCACCAGGGGCTTGGCCAGGCCGGGTTCGAGCGGGGTGACCAGTCCCATCCACAGGGAGGACAGCTTGGGCGTGAGGACGGGGACAGGGACCATGAGGCGGCGACGCAGGCCGGCCTCCTCGGCGTAGATCTGCATCATCTGGCCGTACGTCAGCACGTCCGGGCCGCCCACGTCGATGGCCCGTCCGTGGGCGAGGTCGCCCTCGAGGGGGCAGGTGGTGGCCGCGGCGAGGTAGTGCACCACGTCGCGCACGGCGATGGGTTGGATCCGGTTGCTCACCCACTTGGGCGTGACCATCCCCGGCAGGCGGGTGGTGAGGTGGCGGATCATCTCGAACGAGGCGGAGCCCGATCCGATCACGACGCCGGCCTGGATCACGAGCGCGGGAACGGTGGACTCCAGCATGATCCGGGCGACGTCGGCTCGGGAGCGCAGGTGCGGGGAAAGGTCCGTCTCGTCCTCGGGGTGGAGGCCGGACAGGTGGACGATGCGCTCGATGCCCGCCTCCTCGGCGGCCCGGACGAACGCCTCGGTGGTCTCGCGCTCCTCCCGCTCGAAGTCCTTGGAGTCACCCATCGAGTGCACGAGGTGACAGGCGACGTCGATGTCGCGCAGGGCGGAGCGCAGCGCGTCGGCGTCCCCGAGGCCGCCGGAGTGGATGGTCACCTCGTCGCGCCACGGCACGTCGTCGAGGCGCTTCGGCGTCCGGGCCAGCACGGACACCTCGGCACCGTCGGCGAGCAGCCGGGGAACGAGACGCGACCCGATGTACCCGGTCGCGCCGATCACGAGCACCCGCGGGCCGCTCCGGCCGTCGTGGCCGGGGCGGGGCTGCGGGCCGGGCCGCCGCGTCGGCTCCGTGCCCTCGGGCGTACCGGAGGAGAGCCGGGCCAGATCATGTGGGGTGGTCATACGCACGACACTGCCAGCGTGGGCGCGCAGGCGCACCCGCTTCAGGCCCCTCGAGTGCCCGCTCGGCACCCGGCGGGTGTGTCGGCGCGGGCACGATCGTCGGGTTATCCGGATACTGGGGTGGAGACATGTTCACGAAGACCGCGGTGACGGGAGGAGAACAGATGGCGATCCGTGCGGTGCGACCGCGGCAGCTCTCGCGATCGCTGGACTTCTCCGGCGTCCGCGTGGAGACGGCCCGACTGCGGTCGGACAGGGCCGTGACCACCTTCTGGCGATGGTGGGCGGAGGGCGGCAGGCGCCGCGCGACGGCAGCGCTCGACTCGGGTGACGCCCGCCGGGTGGTTCCGGAGATCACCTCGCTCATCGAGGCCATCGACCCGCGACTGTCGTGGGAGTTCGTCCCGGCTCATGAGGGCGGACCGCACCGCCTCACCGTCACCGCGGCCGGGGTCCCCGAGCTGCGTGGTGCCGCGCGCCGGTGGCTGGCGGCGGCGCCGGACGCCGATGAGTCGTGGTCCTTCGCCGACCTGCGCGAGCCCGTGCGGGGCTGCGCGATGTACTTCCGGGACCACCGGCTGGATTTCGACCAGGCGGAGGTGGTGGTGGACCTGGGCCTGTCCCGCGCCGACGTCACCGTGCACCACCCGGCGTTCACCGGGCTGTCCGGCGCGGACCTGGGGATCGCCGCATACCTGCTGCTGGACGCGCTGTGCGGGGAGGAGCAGGTGGAGACCTGGGTCGGACTGATCCGGGCCAACGCCACCGCGCCCGGCATCGAGGCGGTCCCGCTCTGGGAACTGCCGGAGATCCTCTGCGAGCTCGCGGCGGACAACACCGATGAGCTGGGCGACCCGGCGTGGCAGATCCTCCACGGGGAGACGGGCCGCGGGCCGCTCGTGGCCGTGGTCCGGGTCCCGCTGGTCGCGCTGTCGGCGCCGGAGTTCGACCGCCACGTCGCCGTCCACGTCCCGTATACGGATGTAGAGGACGGCGGGTTGCCCGGGTCCCTGTCCCTGCCGGGCCTACGGGACCTGGAGGACCACCTGGTGGAGCGCCTCGAGGGCAACGGGGAATGCGTGGGGGCGGAGAGCTGCGACGGGCGTCGCCTCCTGCACTTCTACGTGGACTCCACCACCCCGGCGCACGAGCAGCTTCGGGTGGCCGCGTCCGGGTGGGATCAGGGCGAGGTGACGGTCACCGTCACCGATGACCCGGGGTGGCGGAAGGTGCAGCACCTGAGGGTGTGAGACCGTCTGTCGCGCTACCGTCCGGTGACGCGAGCGGCCCGACGAACGGGCCCTCGCCCGGCCCAGCCACGACCGAGACGCGGCGGGGTTCGCCGGCCCGTGGTTCCACGGAGATCCACCCGTCGATCCGGCCGTCCAGGACGAGGTCGGGTGGCGCGGCGGCCGAGGACAGGCGGCTGGTGCCGCGCAGCTCCCAGTCGGCGTCCACCCGGATGACGGTGGGCGGGGTGACATCCGGGCCGCCCGGCCCGGCGAGCGCGTCGATCCTGCCCTCCGTCAGCGGGCCGTCGACGTCCCACATCACGGCGTCGACAGGGGCACCCACGTCGGAGGAATCGGGGTCGACGATCCGGTAGCGGGTCTCGTCACCGATCGCGGTCAGCGGGCTCCACCGGTCGGGGACATCGGTCACCACGGCCACCCGGTACCCGGCCGCGACCGCGCGGAACGCGACCTGCCGGCAGACGGCGGGCCGGGCGGCGAGCAGCACCGACCGCAGGTGGGGGCCGGCGAGCTGGATGGCGGCTGCGGCGCCGGTGCGGGTCGCGCCGAGGATCTGGCCGCAGCCGTGGGCGGGCGGAGCGAGGTCGGAGAGATCGTCGACCGCCCGCCGGGCGAGGGATCCGGCGATCGCATCGGGCAGGGTCTCGCCGGGTACGGGCGACACCCGCCCCGACGGGAGCGGGTGGCAGGCGGCGGTGGTGGTCGACGGGATCCCACCCGCCAC
>NZ_JABFAN010000019.1:240599-248764 GCF_017168155.1 Dietzia sp. KRD202
ACCGTACCGGCCGCACGTTGTGATCCGGCCTCCCCCTGCGGGAGAACCCGCTCGGAACAACGGCCAGGGACGGCCCCTGCCTGCCGACTCGAATACGCATGAATCTAATACGCAGACCTTCCACCTAAGGGTGTCGAGTTGTCGATCGTGCGAACTCGACACCTCCCCTAATGGCTCGCAGCTCGTTTGAACTCGGGCTGCGCCTGACCTGCGAGCAGGTGCGCATCGCGCAGATGATCCGAGGTCGGTCCGATGGCGAATCCGGGATCACCCGCCAGAATCTGCACCTGTGGCGCACCCACGGTCTGCGCGGCCTGCCGGCCCGAACCACGCTCGACGGCATGGCCGCTGAACTACGTCTCCCGTATGTCCGGGTTCTCGAGGCGGCCCTACGCGATGCCGCCTACCTTGGCGCCGCCGGCCATGTGGCCACCATCGAACAAGACGCATAACTCTGGGCCGTGGAAATTTCTTCGGGTGCGTCAGAACTCATAATGCCCAGCCCTAACCGACTTCGAAAGCAGACGCCAGTGCCGTGATCCTTGCCATTGGCACCCTGTGTCAATATGATGTAGATCTCACCCAAGTGGTGAAGCGCACATCTGGTTCGACGAGAGGAATCGTCGTGGAGAACACGCAGAACACCGAGGTCGTGCTGGAAGAGGCCCTCATCGAAGAGGTCTCGATCGACGGCATGTGCGGGGTCTACTGAAATGACGTCCGCAGCAGCGCCGGCCGACGCCGAACAGGAAGCCGCCACAGCGGCCTTCGATCTCGATGCCGACTGGCGCCTGCACCCCGGAGTGGCGTTGCGGCCTGTGCCGTTCGGGGCCCTGCTCTACCACTTCCACACCCGCAAGCTCAGCTTCCTCAAGTCGCCGACCATCGTCGAGGTGGTCCGCATCCTGGCCGACCACCCCACGGCGCGCGCCGCGTGCGCTGCCGCCGGTGTGCCGATCGACGATCCGGGTACCGCAAGGCTGTACCTACACGCGCTCGGCCAGCTCGCCGCCTCGCGCATGATCGAGGAGACCTCATGACCAGCACGCTGAACCGCCCGGCGGCCACCGCGCCGACCACGACCGCGCCCGCTCCCGTCGGCCGTCTCGTGGACCAGTTCGAGCGCGGGCTCGACGCGCCGATCTGCCTGACCTGGGAGCTCACCTACGCCTGCAACCTGGCGTGCGTGCACTGCCTGAGCTCGTCGGGTAAGCGCGACCCCCGTGAGCTGAGCACCGAGCAGTGCAAGGCGATCATCGACGAGCTGCAGAAGATGCAGGTCTTCTACGTCAACATCGGCGGTGGCGAGCCCACCGTCCGCCCGGACTTCTGGGAGCTCGTCGACTACGCCACGAGTCATCAGGTCGGGGTCAAGTTCTCCACCAACGGCGTGCGGATCGACGAGAAGGTGGCGCAGCGACTGGCCGCCAGCGACTACGTCGACGTGCAGATCTCCCTGGACGGCGCCACGGCCGAGGTCAACGACGCGGTCCGCGGGCCGGGGTCGTTCGACATGGCGGTCCGGGCCCTGGAGAACCTCCAGAACGCCGGGTTCACCGACGCCAAGATCTCGGTGGTCGTCACCCGGCAGAACGTCACCCAGCTCGACGAGTTCAAGGCCCTGGCGGACCGGTACGACGCGACGCTCCGGATCACCCGACTGCGTCCCTCCGGCCGCGGCGCCGACGTCTGGGACGAGCTGCACCCGCTCCCCGAGCAGCAGCGGGGTCTCTACGACTGGCTGGTCGCGAACGGCGAGAACGTCCTGACCGGCGACAGCTTCTTCCACCTGTCCGCCTTCGGCGACGGCCAGGGTTCGCTGCCCGGCCTCAACCTGTGCGGTGCGGGTCGCGTGGTGTGCCTGATCGACCCGATCGGCGACGTCTACGCCTGCCCCTTCGCCATCCACGACAACTTCCTGGCCGGCAATGTGGTGGCCGACGGGAGCTTCGAGTCGGTCTGGCAGACCTCTGAGCTCTTCCGCGAGCTGCGCGAGCCCCAGTCCGCCGGGGCGTGCGCGTCCTGCGACTTCTACGACAGCTGCCGGGGCGGCTGCATGGCGGCCAAGTTCTTCACCGGCCTGCCCATGGACGGCCCGGACCCGGAGTGCGTCCAGGGATACGGCGAGGGACTGCTCGAGGCCGAGCGGAATATCCCCCCGGCGTCGCAGGATCATTCCCGCGTGAACGGACTGGCCGCGCGCAAGCAGCCCACGGGTCCCGTGCCGCTGACGCTCATCACCACCCCGCCGCGCCGGCCCAGGAGCCTGTGCGACGAGTCGCCGGTCTGACCGACCGCTCCCGAACCCCCGAAAAAGGAGGCCCCCGAGAATGTGGCTCGTCGCGTGGGGCCCCATCGTCCGAATTCTGCCCAACGTTGCGCGTTGAAATGGTCGGGCCACGCCATTGGCCGCCGCGATCGAATCCACTCGCCAGCGGGAGGACGGCGGGGTCCAGTACACGGTGTCCGTGCGCGTGGACATCGAGGGCCAGGACCGGCCGGCGATGATCGGCCAGACGGTCTACCTCGTCTACCCGACTCCATGATCCGCCAACCCATCACCGAAGGAGACGCGCGTGCGCGCTTTCGTCCTCAGCGACTACACCGGCCCGGCCGGTCTCGCCCTCACCGATATCGACCCGCCAACCCCAACAAATGACGAACTGCTGCTGGAGGTCCATTCAGTGGGAGTGAACTTTCCGGACCTGCTCATGACCCGCGGCCAGTACCAGCACCGACCGGAACTGCCGGTCGTGCCGGGGTGCGAGATCGCCGGCACTGTCGTGGCTGCTCCGGCAGCGTCGGGCTGGGCTCCCGGAGACCGCGCGGCCGCCTTCGTGTGGGAGGGCGGATTCGCCGAGCAAGCCGCCGTCCCGCTGAATGCGGTGGTGCGTATCCCCGACCGGGTGGACTTCGACTTCGCTGCTGCGATGGTCGTGAACTACCACACGGTGCACCTCGCCCTCTCCCGCCGCGGAAACCTGCAGTCGGGCGAGACGGTTCTGGTCATGGGCGCCGGCGGCGGCGTCGGCACCGCGGCGATCCAGGTGGCGGCGGGGCTCGGGGCGCGGGTGATCGCCGGGGTCTCAAGCGCCAGCCGGGTCGACATCGCGGTGGCCGCCGGTGCGGCGGAGACCATCGTGCTGGAACCCGGGTTCTCCGCAGAGGTCCGAGAGCGGACCGGCGGCCGCGGCGTGGATATGGTGCTCGACCCGGTCGGCGACTGGCTCTTCGACGAGTCCGTCCGGGCCCTGGCCCCCGAGGGGCGCGTGCTCGTGGTGGGATTCGCGGCCGGCCAGATCCCCTCCATCAAGGTCAACCGGCTACTCCTACGCAACGCCGGTGTGCTCGGCGCGGCCTTCGGCGCCTTCGTGGGCTTGGACCCGGATCTCATGCGCACCCAAGCCGAGTCCCTCGATCCCATGGTCGAGGCCGGGCTGGTAAATCCACATATCGGTGCGCGCTACTCCTTCAACGAACTGCCCACCGCTCTCGCGGATCTCGGGAAGGGGGGCATCCGCGGCAAGGCGGTGGTGCAGGTCAGGTGACAAACTCCGATAACCGGGCTGCGCGGTCATACACAATTCGGCAGGACCGGGCACGGGCCCATTCCTCGAGCAGGATGCGGTTGTAGCGCTCGCAACATGGCTGGGTTCGCTCAGCATCGTTCCGCCAGGCAGTGCCCCCGTTCGCAAACTTCTCACGCCGAGACTTCGTCACTTGGCCCCTTCACGCCTCATTGCAGTGGTATCAAGGACGGCAGTGCCGTGGCTCGCCGAGCGAGGCTGTGCACGCAAAGTCCGGGGGACTTATCTGCTGCAATACGACAGACTCCCAGTGTCCTACGCATTACCCAACGAATTAATGGCGCAGCGCTCGGTGTCAATCTCTTTTGAACTTCTGTTTGATCTAAGCGGCGAGTAGCTGTTCGACTGTGCTCGTCGCGGCGGGTGCTTGGGTGACGGCCGACCTTGACCATTGTCCATCTCCACCATGAACTGCTTGGTGTTGCGTTGACGACTTGAGTCTAAATCGGCTTTTTAGGGACGCGTTTTCCATCTTCAACTTGCGGTTCTGCTCTTCCAGCGCCTCCAGCCGGCCATGATCGGCCGGACGGAGGCCGAGCCCGGGTTCCGGGTTGTCTTGGCGGTGTTTTTGCACCCAGTTTCCCAACGTGCCGGGGTTGGATCTCCAGCTCCCCGGCGACCTCGGCGATGGAGCGCTCGGACTGGATAACCAATTGCACGGCCTCAGCCTTGAACTGCGGTCTGAACTTCCGACGTGATCGTGGTGCCATGAGCTTGATCCTCTCGCATCAAGCGGCTGTCCAAGATTTTTGGTACACCCCAAGGCGGCTCCGGGCGTGTCAAGGTTTCCTGCGTAAGGGGCCGGTCAGCTAGCCCGCTCTGCCGGGTGGTCAGAGTGGGAGTCGGTTGGGGAACTGCACGGCGAAGGCGTTCACCGCTCGGTGCCATCCCTGGGTGCCGGTGCCGAATTCGCCACCGCGGGTGGTCTCGATGTTCCGGATGCCCAGGTAGATCAGCTTGATCGCCGCCTCGCTTGAGGGGAACGAGTCCCGAATCTTGGTGCTCATGTGGTCTCTCACGCCTTGGTGGTGGCGACCGGGGTTTCGATCGATGGGGCCCGCGAGATGCTCGGTGCCGTGGTCGGCGACAGTGAGTCGTTTGACTTCTGGCGCGAGTTCCTGGTCCGGCTCAACACCCGCGGGTTGGCGGAGGCGCGACGGGGTGGATGGTGTCGTGGACGAAGTCTTGACCGGAGGCCGTTGGTTCGCTCTGAATGTGCGCCGCACTGTTTGGCATAAATGTACTGAACGGTCTCTTTGTGGAATCTCAGTCCCACCGAGAGGCTGGATGAACCCTTGTCAATCCTTGTAGGCGAGGTATCGCGTCACGCCAACAGATCCGGTACCAATCGGTACGATATTGCTTGCGGCAAGATGTGGTCTGTGTTCTACTTGTGGCGCAGGACACAGTCGTCCGTTTGGGAGTGGCAGCGCGTGGTGGGTCAGCCGAGTGGGCCTGGCTTGTTCGCTCAAACAACCTCAGCGAGAGAAGGTTGGCTATGACAGCGACTGCTATCAGGGATGGTGGTTCTCCACACACTGAATCGGCCAGCGTGTAGCAAATTTTGACATCCCCATTTGTTCCTATCAACCTCCTTGGCCGCGCGGAGCGACTGAGGAATATCGAGAAGAGACAGGAGATTTTTCTGATGAAAACACGAGGCGCGATTTGCTGGGAGCCTGGCGCGAACAAGGGTTGGTCAGTCGAAGAGATCGAACTGGGTGATCCTCGGCCTGATGAAGTACGAGTCAAACTCGCAGCGTCGGGGCTCTGTCATTCGGACGACCATATCGACTCCGGCATCTTTGTCGGCTTGGAGCCTATGGTCGGTGGACACGAAGGCGCCGGAATCGTTGAGGAAGTCGGCTCCGCAGTCAAGGGAATCGTGCCGGGCGACCACGTCGTGCTGGCGTTTATCCCCTCCTGCGGCCGTTGCTACTCCTGTGTCAGTGGACATTCGCATCTTTGCGATCTCGGAGCCCACCTCTTCGGAGGAGTGGCGCTCTCGGACGGGACCCACCGGGTCCAAGCGCGTGGCAAAGGCGTAGGGACGATGTGCTTGCTGGGAACCTTCTCCCCGTATGTTGTTGTCCACGAGGACAATGTCATCAAGATCCGTGACGATGTTCCGCTTGATCGGGCCGCGCTCGTAGGGTGTGGCGTCACGACGGGGTGGGGTTCGGCATTTCACACCGCGGGCACCCAGCCCGGAGACACGGTGGCCGTGATTGGCGTCGGCGGAATCGGCATGAACGCAGTACAAGGTGCCCGCCTCGCAGGTGCCAAGAACATCATTGCGATCGACACTGTGGCTTACAAACGAGAGCGCGCCAAGGAGTTCGGCGCAACGCATGTGGCCGCAAGCATGGAGGAAGCCCTGCCCCTTATCGCGGAGCTAACTCGGGGCACCCTGGCGCATCGGGCCATCCTGACCACCAGCGTTGCTGAGGGCGAGCTGGTGGAGCCAGCACTGAAGCTGGTCGGCAAACGGGGAGTGCTGGTTCTGACCTCGAGTGCACCGGGCGATCAAATCAAGGTCGACCTGGATCTGTTAACCCTCACCTTGTACGAGAAGGAAATCCGCGGCGGTCTGTTCGGATCATCGAATCCCCGCATTGATATCCCCCGCCTGCTCGACTGGTATATGGAGGGAGAACTCAAGCTCGACGAACTGGTCACTACTACCTACACCCTCGACCAGGTTAACCAAGGATACAAAGACATGTTGGATGGCAAAAATTTGCGCGGCATCATCACCTACGAAGAGGCTTGAGTTTCATGACCAGCACCACACACCACAGGACACTTTCCTGGGCTAAGGAAGCTGAGTACACATTCAAGTTCAGAAAGTTGGTTCTGGGAACATGACGCACTACTCACTCTTCATTGACGGCAAGTCTGTCGATACCGACGAAACCTATGACGTGGTCAGCCCGGGTGATGGCACGGTGATTGCCACGCTAGCCAAGGGAGGAACCGCGGAGGTCGACGCTGCGGTCGAAGCCGCCGCAGCGGCTTTCGCCAGCAGCGGCTGGCGCGAAACTCCGATGCATGAGCGGGCGGCGGTAATCGACCGCGCAGCGGATGCGATCGAAGCCCGCGCCGAAGAAATCAGTTTGCTCGCCTCGCGAGAGAACGGCACACCGGTCAGGCTCGCTCAAGGTCTCTCTGTCGGCTTCCCAGTCATGCATATCCGCTACTTTGCCGACCTGGCGCGACGACACGTCACCGATCAGCCGACCATGGTAAGCGGCAGCGTAGTCGGCATCATTCGTCGTGAACCGATTGGCGTCGTCGCAGGAATCGTTCCGTGGAACTTTCCACTGCTCCTCACGGTGTGGAAGTCGATCCCGGCAATCGCAGCGGGCAACTCTGTCGTGCTCAAGGCCGACGAGAAGACGCCGTCAACGGCTCTCATCTTGGCCGAGGTGCTCAAGGCTGCGGGATTGCCCGATGGCGTATTCAATGTCATCACTGGTGATGGAGCCGAAGTCGGTGGGCATCTTACCAAGCACCCAAAGGTCCGGAAGGTCTCATTCACGGGGTCCACTGCCACTGGACGGACGGTCATGGCGAACGCTGCAGAGCGTGTCAAGAAGGTCACCATGGAACTCGGCGGAAAGGGAGCAAACATCGTGCTCCCCGACGCCGACCTCGACCTGGCGGTAGACGGATCACTCTGGGCCTTCTTGGTCCACGCCGGCCAAGCATGTGAATCCGGCACCCGGTTGTTCGTCCACCGAACCATCTATCGCGAGTTCGTTGATCGCCTTGTCCAGCGCGCATCGCAGCTCACTATCGGTGATCCCACAGATATGAGCACCGACATCGGACCCTTGATGAACCGAGCTCAGCGGGAACGCGTGGAAGGGTTCATTGACAGCGGTAAGAAGGATGGGGCAACCGTCGCATTCCAGGCCGAACTTCCTGCTGACCTGAACAGGGAAGGCATGTGGGTTCCTCCGACAATCTTCACCGACGTCACACCTGACATGAAGATCACTACGGAGGAGATTTTCGGCCCTGTGGTCTCAGTGATGGCATACGACGATATCGATGCCGTCGTGGCAGAGGCCAACACCAGTGAGTACGGACTCTCGGCCGGCGTTTGGACCACCGACTATACGGTCGCAATGGACCTAGCGCATCGACTTGAGGCTGGCACCGTATGGATCAATGACTGGCACGCCCTGTCAGGCCAACTGCCGTTCGGAGGTGTGAAGCAGAGCGGATTCGGCCGTGAGATGGGCCCGAATGCCATCAACGAGTACACCAATGAGAAGTCGATTGCAATTGACTACTCGGGCCGCGATGCCCGCGCGGCGTGGGGACTTACTATCCCGTAAGAAGAATTGTTCGGAATTCTGACCCACTGAGAGTGCCTCGCAACGAAAACTTCGTTGCGAGGCACTCTCGATCCGTCTCGCCCCGGCGGACCCCTCCAGTTAACCGGCCCTTCCGGAATCAGAGTGCATTGATCCGGTCCTGAAGCTGACCGGAGTGGATCAGTGACCGCAAGATGTAGTGGTTGAGGTTTCGGAAGCCCAGGGCGATTCCGCGCAGGTGCTCGAGGCGACC
>NZ_JABFAN010000019.1:248864-329154 GCF_017168155.1 Dietzia sp. KRD202
CCCGCCACCTCCCGCTCCGACACCCCGGCCAGGCCCACCGTGGTGACGATGTCCACCACGTCGTCGCGCCCCTCCACCCGTCGCAACCGGATGACCTCGGTGAGGCGGGCCGCCCGGACGGCGGTGAGCGCGTCGATCACGGCCCGCGGGTCCGCCGACGGCCGGACCACCAGCCCCGTCCCGGGCCCCGGGTCGGCCTCGGCGTCGAGATAGACCTCGGCGAGCTCGGCGGCGTCGAGGACGCGGCACGGCACCCCGTGGTGGACCAGTGCGCGCCGCAACCGCTCCGTGGCCACCGCGACCACCTGCTCCAGCGAGCCGCCCGCCCCCGCGGCCGACGGGGCAGAACCCGCCCCCGTCGCCAGCCGGGACAGGTCGAACCGCACCAGGAGGTGCACGCGCCGGTGCGACATCAGAGCCAGCGGCCCGACCAGGGAGTCGTAGACCTCGCCGTCGTCGCCGTCCGCCGCACGGCGACCGTCGACCACCACGTCGATCCCCTCCAGGACCACCCCACCCTGGTCGAGTTGTCGCGCCACGACGGCCAGGGGCAGGCGGACGCCGCGGTGGTCGGCCGGGTCGTCGCGCCCCACCTCGGTGGCCACGAGCGCGCCAGCCGAGATCTCGACGGCCGTGGTGACGACCCGGTTACCCTCGACGCACCCAACGGTCGATCGGTCGGGGGCGACGAGGTCCACCACGTCCACGGACCGCCGCCGCGGGGCCCGCTCGCGCGCCACCAGTGGCCGCCCAGCGCGCCGCGCGGTGATCACGGCGGCCACCAGCGCGGCCACGAGGAACTGCACCCATGGTTGCCAGGACGGCGGACACACCACGGTGAGCACGAGTGTCGTGAGGAGGACGGCCGACAGTCCCGCGAAGGTCGGAACCGCCGTCATATCCCCGCCCCTCCGCGACGCCCGCGACACCCCGGCCGCGCCCGGTCGGCGGCCTCGGAAGACCGGCCACGGGGGCCGGATCGTGGCGTACCCTACCCCCGGTGCCCCCGGTCGCGGTGGTGTCACATCAGGGGAGGGAGCCGGGGCCGTGCCGCTCAAGCCGACGACAAGGGCGCAGGTGGACGGGCATCGTTTCCTCACCCGCCGGGCCCGACACGCCGTGGTCGCCCGCGATGTCCGGATGCTGCACGACCCCCTCAAACGCCAGACCACCGGGCTGACGGTGGGTGTGGTCGGCGCCGTGATCGGGGTCGCCGGGGCCGCCGTTCTGGCGCTGCTCGACCCCGCCCCGGACGTCGACGCCACGACGATCATGGTGGGGCGGGACTCCGGGCAGATGTACGTCCGCGCCGGCGAGACCGTCCACCCCGTCCACAACCTCGCGTCGGCGCGGCTCGTTCTGGGTGAGCCCGCGGAGCCCCGTACCGTGCGCGACGCCGACGTCGCCAGAACGCAGCGGGGCGGACTGCTCGGCATCCCCGGGGCACCGTCCGCGTTGCCCACCCACCGCGACGCCGGTGCGGCGGCCGCCGTGTCGTGGACGGTGTGTGACGAGGTGGCCGACGCCGAGCGCGGTCGCCCGCGCGTCACGGCCACGAGCATCGTCGCCCGCGAGGATGCCGGGCCGGGCCGGGACACGGGCGCCGACGAGGTCGTGTTGGCCGTGCAGGACGGGACGGGGTGGCTGTTGCGCGACGGCACCCGCGCGCGGATCGATCTGGAGGACGGGGACCTGCTGTCGATCCTCGGCCTGGCCGGGGTCGACCCGCGCCCGGTCACTGCGGCGCTGGTGGATCCGCTGCCCGAGGTCGACCCGGTGCGTCGCCCGGTGATCGACATGGCAGGTGAGCCGGTGGACTATGGCCTGGACGGACTCCGGATCGGGCAGGTGTTCACCGTCGACACGGCCACCGGCACGCGCACCCACGTGGCACTGGCGGACGGGGTACAGGAGGTGGGGCCCGTGCTGGCGGACGTCATCCGGTCGACGTCGACGGTCGGGTCGGTCGTCCGGGTGCCGCCGGACCGGATGGGTGTGCCGAGGTCGGTCGCGCTGGACACCGAGGCGTTCCCGGGCCGGCGCCCGACGGTGTTGGACACCGCCGGCTCACCGGTGCTGTGCGTCCGCGACGGGGGTAGCAGGGACTCCGCCACGCGTCGCGTCACGCTCGTGGCGGGGGCGACCGCCCCGGGCCCGGGCGACGTGCGGGAGGTGGCCGGGGCCGACGGGGGCGGGCCCGCGGTGGACGCGGTGGGAATCCCGGGTGGAGGGCTACTGGTGGCGGCGACGGGCCGCGGCACGACCACACGCAGTGCCGTGACGACCATCGTCTCCGACACCGGCGTGAGGTTCGACGTCCCCGACGCCCCGACCGCCGCCATGCTGGGACTGGGCGGGACGCCGGTGCCGGTGGACGGGGGTGTCCTCGACCGGCTCCCGGCCGGGCCGCGCCTGGACCGCGGGTCGGCGCTGGTCGCCCGCGACGGTGCCGACGCTGAGATCATGGGACAGGCCACCGCGACCGGGTGACCCGCGGTGGTCAGGCCCGGGTGTCCCGGTCGCCGCGGGGCCGGAGGAGCACGACGACGACGAGGGCGATCGTTCCCAGAGCGAGAGAGCCCGCCGCCACGGCCGCGCCGACGCCGGCACCCGGTGGGCCCGGCTCGGCCGGGGGTGCGGCGATCGCGGTGGTCGCGGGCGCGGGGCGTCCGATCCTGCGGACCCCCGTCACCGCCGCCACGGGGTCCACCACTCCGTGCCCCACCGCGAAGTCGTGCCCGCCGGCGGCGGGGATCGCGGTGTTCTCGATCCGCGCGATCACCTGGCGTGCCGTGAGCCCGGGGTGGGCCTGCCGGACCAACGCGGCGGTGCCGGCGACGAACGGCGCGGCGAAGCTGGTCCCGGTGACGGGCGTGCGCGACCCGTCCCCGGCCACCACGACGTCGGACACCCCGGCCCCGTCCGCACCGACGGACCGCAGGCCCACTGCCGGCGCGGCGACGTCCACCCACGGGCCGCGCAGGGAGAAGTCGGCGGGGGCGCCGTCGGCGTCGACGCCGGCGACGGTGAGGACGTGCTCGTCGTACCAGGCGGGGGAGGCGACGGTGAGCACGTCGTCCCAGCCGTCGTCGCCCGGAACCGAGGGGTCGGCGGCACCGGGGTTCTGGTCCCCGCACGCGTCACCGACGTTGCCGGCGGCGGCGACCAGCACCACGTCGTGGTCCACGGCGGCATAGCGGATCGCGCCGCCGAGGGTCGCGTCGGCGAGCACCGTGCCGGCCGGTACGCACGCCACCTCGGAGATGTTGATGACGTCCGCCCCCGCGTCGACGGCGGCCCGGATCGCGCGTGCCAGGGAGGACAACGTGCCGACCCCGGCACCGACGGTCGGGCCGTCCGGTCCGCGGCTCCGGTCACGGGCCTGGGGGCGCAGAACGCTGCTGGACTGGCGGATGGAGACGATCTCGACCCCGGGCGCGACCCCGGAGTGTCCGGTCTCGTCCTCGGTGGCGGCGAGCACTCCCGCCACCAGGGTGCCGTGTGCGTCGCAGTCCTCGGTGCCGTCGCGACCGGGGACCACGTCACCGGCGCCCCGTACCCGGGGCAGGCGTGGACCGGGGTTGACGCCGGTGTCGATCACGGCCACGACCTGCCCCTCGCCGCGGCCGTGGATCCAGGCCCCGCCCAGCTCGGCCGCCGTGGCGGACGGGGGCGACACCCCGGGATCGAGGACGGCCGCGGTGGTCCGGCAGGGGCCGTCCAGGCGCAGGGGGCCGGCGTCGAGCCCGGTGGCCGCCGGGACCGGCCCATCGATCGCCGGGCGCTCCAGTGCGGCCGCGACGGGCCCCCCGGCGAGCTGCCCGGAGAGGACGGCGGTCAGCATCACGGCGGCGGTCCCGGGCGCGGCGCGCGACCCGCGCCCGGGCCCGCTCGTGTCGGACGTGCGTCGGATCCTCATCGCTGCCGGACGAGCGAGTAGACCTCCATCGCGCCCACCGCGAGGGGGACGACCACGCAGATCCCGATCGCCTCGACCACGCCCACGGCCCGCAGAGCGGCGGGGGAGAGATCGACGTGGGGCACCACCGAGGCGGCCACCACGGCGGCCGCCGCCACCGCGACGGCCGCCGGCACCACCACGCCCACCGGGGACGCGACGGTGATCCCGGCGCCCACCAGCACCCCTGCGGTGAGGACGAGCGCGGAGGCCAGCAGCACGGCGGTGTGTACGCGGTCCGCGTAGCCGAGGCCGCGCAGCACCAGGACGACGATGAGGACCAACGCGAGCGGTGCCGCCCAACGGGTCGCGCCGGCGTCCCCGGTCAGGGACGTGAGCGACCCGATGGTGCAGACCGCCCCCGCCGCCGCCAGCAGACCGGTGAGCCACGAGCGCGAGGTGTGGAACCGGTGCCGCAGCACGTCCGGGGTCGGCAGGGGCCCACCGGCCCGGCCGCGGACGTCGTGGTCGATCTCCTCGAGGTCCCCGGCCTCCACGTCCTCGCCCGGGGCGGGCACGGGCGGGATGGGGATACGGGCGGCCCAGACCGCGACCCGCGGCGCGGCGGTGAGCAGGACGAGCGCGAGGAGGACGGCCCCGGCTCCGGCCGCCGAGGCCGGGACGCGGGTCGTGGCCACCACCGTCGAGCCGACCGCCCCGGCCGCCAGCGAGAGGGCCGCGGCCAGGTAGCCGGCGGCCGTGGCGTACGTGCGCGGACCCGGGCGGAACACGGTCCACCGGAGGACGCCCGCGAGGACCGCTCCGGCGGTCAGTCCGCCCACGAGGTGGCCGGCCCCGCCGGGCGGGCCCCCGACGGTGGCGCCGGCCAGCACGGTGAACCCGACCGCGCACGCGCCCGCGACGGCGTGGGCCGCGCCGGGCGCCGGGGTGCGGCGCAGAGCCACCACGGCCGCCAGGCCGAGCAGGGCGGCCAGGAGCGCGACCAGGGGGACCGCGGGCCCGCCTCCGGTCGTCCACTGGCGCACCAACGCCACCGTGGCCGCAGCCGCCGCCACCGCCGCCGTCGCGGTCGCGGTGGTGACCGCGTCGCGCCGGTCCCAGGTGGGGGAGCGAGCCACGTCCGGCTCGGTGAGACCCTGCAGGACGTCGTCGAAGAGCGGCGCCGGCGTGGGGACGGGGCGGTGGTCGAGGACGAGGATCTCCCCGTCGTGCACCCGCTGCTGCGCGAGCGTCTCCGAGACCGCGAGGGGCCCGCCGGCGAGTCGGGAGAGCTGCCAGGACCCGCCGGTGTCGCCGCCCATCCGGGCGTCGACATCGACGCCGGAGGCCGGACCGGCGATCGCGCGGATGTGCTCCCGGATCAGGTCCACGACCTCCGGGATCACCGCGACCAACTCGAGGTGGGCGGGCAGACTCAGGTCCACCCGGGTGGAACGGCACACGATCGACACCCGACGCTGGTCCAGGGGTTCGACGCCCGCCGCGACCTCCCGGATCCCACTGCGTTGCGACACTCCAGATCCTCCCGATCCCGCCCGGATGGTGCCCCCGTCAGGACGTGTACTGCCCTAACATCGCCATCCGATACGCCGATATTGTCGGGTCGGACGGGCGCTCGTGGGGACGCCATCTCCCGGCGGCGGGGTCACACCCGGCGGGAGCGAAGGGATCGATCACTGGTGACGTGCACGGGTGACGTTCATGGGTGATGTCGTGTTCGCCCGCGCGGAGAAGCTCGACGCTCCGCCGATGCCCGGCGGGGAGCTGTCGCTCCAGGCGCCGCCCGCGCTGCCCCGGCCCACGCCCCGGCCCCTCGTCCAGATCATCCTGCCGATCGTGCTGGTGGTGGCCGTGGGAGGCATGGTCGTGGTGATGATGCGCACCGGCATGATGCGCAATCCCATGTTCATGCTCTTCCCGGTGATGATGGCGGTCTCCGCCGTAGGCATGCTCGCGGGGACGCTGGGCGGCGGAAACAAGACCTCCGAGACCGACGAACTGCGCAAGGACTACCTTCGCTACCTCGGCCAGACCCGCGACACTGTGCGGGCGACCGCGTCCGCCCAGCGCGCCGCCGCCCTGTGGCGTCACCCGGATCCGGTGGAGCTACCCGCGTTGGTGGGCACGCCCCGGATGTGGGAACGCGACGAGTCGGATCCCGAGGACCTCACCATCCGGGTGGGCCCGGGCCGTCAGGCACTGGCGACCCGGCTGGACGCACCCGACACCGGACCGGTCGACGACCTGGAGCCGGTCTCGGTGGTGAGCATGCGCCGCTTCGTCCGCGTGCACTCGGTGGTCGACGACCTGCCCGTGGCGCTGGAGCTGCGCGCGTTCGCCGCGCTGTCGCTCGACGGTGAGGTGGAGGTGGTGCGTTCCGCGGTACGCGCGATGATCGCCGGACTCGTCGTGGCCCACGGGCCCGACAGGGTCCGGGTCGCGGTGGCCGCGAGCGAGGGCGACGCCCGTCAGGCCTGGGAGTGGCTCAAATGGCTCCCGCACCACGAACACCCCGACTACACCGACGGCGGTGGTCGGGTCCGGCTCACCGAGTTCTCGCTCGCCGGGGTGGAGTCGATGCTGGAAACGGACATCTCCGACCGTTCGGCGTTCTCGCCGAGTGCCCCGGTCGTGTCGGGACGGGCGCACCTCGTCGTCGTCGTCGACGGTGTGGGCGTCACCGGCGCCGAACGTCTCCTGGCGGAGCACGGCCTGGACGGGGTCACGGTGCTGGAGGTCTCCGGCAGCCGCGCGGGGCAACTGCGCGACCTCGCGCTGCGTCGCGGCCTGTGCATCCGGGTCGACGACGACCGCGTGGCCCGCGTGCGCACCGAGGCCGGGGACGAGGACATCGCCCGGGTCGACGCGATGAGCCCGCCGGAGGCCGAGCGGTTGGCCATGGCCCTGTCCCGGTACCGACCCGCCGACACGGTGACCCACGCCGACGGCTCCACCACGACCCGCCGCGCGCCCGGGCTTCCGGACCTGCTGGGCATCGGCGTGGCCACCCAGGTCGATCCCGCGGTGGCGTGGCGGCGGCGCGGCGAGCGCGACCGGCTGCGCGTGCCGGTGGGGGTCAGCCCGGACGGTGCCCCCGTCGAGTTGGACCTCAAGGAGGCCGCGCACGGCGGCATGGGACCGCACGGTCTGTGCATCGGCGCGACGGGTTCGGGGAAGTCCGAGTTCCTGCGCACCCTCGTGCTGGGCCTGGTCGCCACCCACGACCCGGACTCGCTCAACCTCGTCCTGGTGGACTTCAAGGGCGGTGCCACGTTCCTCGGGCTGGAGTCGCTGGCGCACGTCGCCGCCGTCATCACCAACCTCCAGGCCGAGATCACCATGGTCGACCGGATGCGCGACGCGCTCGAGGGCGAGCTCACCCGCCGCCAGGAGGTGCTGCGTGCCGCGGGCAACTACGGAGGCGTCGGCCAGTACGAGGCCGCCCGTGCCAAGGGCGCCCCGCTCGAACCGCTCCCGGCGCTGGTGATCGTGGTCGACGAGTTCTCGGAACTCCTGTCGTCCAAGCCCGAGTTCGCGGAGCTGTTCCTCACCATCGGTCGTCTGGGCCGCAGCCTGCACATCCACCTGCTTCTCGCGTCGCAGCGGCTCGAGGAGGGGCGGCTGCGCGGGCTGGACAGTCACCTGTCCTACCGGATCGCGCTCAAGACGTTCTCCGCCACCGAGTCGCGGACGGTTCTCGGGGTCACCGATGCCTACCACCTGCCCGCCACCCCGGGCGCCGGGTACCTCAAAGTGGACGCCGGCGACCCCGTGCGCTTCGACGCCGCCTACGTCTCCGGGCCGTACCGGAAGGACCGTCGACTCGACGGGTCGTCGGTGGCCGCACCGGTCGCCCGCGCGGCGGTCCGCCCGTTCACGTCCTGGTACATGCCCGTGCCGGCGCCTACTCCGGTGGCGTCCGGGGTCGACGACGACGCGCGCCCGTCCTCCGGCGCCGCGGACGAGGGGCCCGCCGACGGATCCGCGAGCCTGCTCGAGGTCCTGGTGGGGCGACTCGCCGGGCACGGCAGGCCCGCGCATGAGGTGTGGCTGGCGCCGCTCGGGGAGGGGGCGCCGCTCGACGCCGCGGTGGGTACCGAACCGACGGACGAGCGCGCCGGCGCCGGACCCGAGGGCTCCGCAGCGTCCCCGACGGCTGGTCGGCCGGCCCGCCTGAGGTTCCCGCTGGCCGAGGTGGACCTGCCGTTCGAACAGCGCCGCGCCATCTGGCACGCGGACCTCTCCGGGGCGGACGGCAACGTCGCCGTGGTGGGCGGGACGCGGTCCGGCAAGTCGACCACGCTGTGCACGCTCGTGCTGTCCGCGGCGGCCACGAACGACCCCGGCCGCCTGTCGGTGTACGTCGTGGACCTGGGTGGCGGGGCGCTGCACTCGGTCGCGGACCTGCCCCACGTCGGCGGGGTCGCCCGTCGTGGTGAGGACGAGAAGATTCGCCGCACGATCGCCGAGGTCGACGCCGAGCGCCGTCGCCGGGAGACCGCGTTCCGCGAGGACGGCGTGGCCTCCGTCGACCAGGCGCGGCGCCGGGTGGTCGACCGGGACGGCCGCCCGGTGGCGGAGTACCCCGACGTGCTCCTGGTGATCGACGGGTGGCAGGCGCTGCGCACCGAGTTCGAGGATCTCGAGCAGACCGTGCTGGGGCTGGCCGCGGACGGGCTGTCCTACGGGATCCACGTGGTGCTCTCCGCGTCGCGGTGGGCGGACCTCCGACCGGCACTGCGCGACGCCCTCGGCACGCGGATCGAACTGCGTCTGGGGGATCCCACCGACTCGATGATCGATCGGCGGGCCGCGATGACCGTGCCCGCCGCCCCGGGACGCGGGCTCACACCGGACCGTCACCACATGCTCGTCCACCAGCCCCGCCTCGACGGGCGGGTCGACGCGGACGGCATGGCCGACGCGACCGCCGAGGCGTCCCGCCATCTCGCGCGCAGGTGGCGGGCGCGGGTGGGCGACGTCGCCGCGGCGCCGATCCGGATGCTGCCGGAGGTGCTCCCGTACTCGCAGCTGGCGAGTCTGTCGCGCCCCGGCCCGGACGGACGCCGCACCCGGGTCCCGCTCGGGGTGGACGAGGCCGACCTCACGGCGGTCTACGCCGACCTCGAGGGCGACCCGCTGATGCTGGTACTCGGTGACTCAGAATGCGGCAAGACCTCGCTGCTGCGCTCGCTGGCTCGCGGACTGGTAGCCGGAAACGGCCCCGAGCACGCCAGACTCATCGTGGTCGACTACCGACGCACCATGCTCGGCGAGATCAAGGGAGACCACCTCGCGGGGTACGCGCCCACCGAGACCGCCCTGGCCCCGATGGTCGAGCATCTCGTCCGCGTCCTCGACGAGCGCATGCCGGGCGCCGACGTCACCCCGGAGGAACTGCGGGCGCGGTCGTGGTGGAGCGGCCCGCGGATCCACCTGCTCGTCGACGACCTCGATCTGGTCATCACCGGCGGGGGCAACCCGCTGCAACCGCTCACCCGGTTCCTGCCCCACGCCCGCGACATCGGTCTGACGGTGGTCCTGGCACGGCGCAGCGCCGGGGCGTCGCGGGCGATGTTCGACCCGTTCGTCGCCCGCATCCGGGATCTCGGCGGGGCCGGGTTCCTCATGTCCGGCAGTCGGGAGGAGGGCCCACTGCTCGGCGGTATCCGGCCGGGGCCGCTGCCGGCGGGCCGGGGCCGACTCATCACGCGCGACGGCGGCGTCCGGCTGGTGCAGACCGCCCTGTCCGAGCCGGGACAGGGCGGCGAGGTGTGACCGACACGCGGGCGGCGACCCTGGCCGTCGACCTGTCCTGCTCGGGGCTGACGGTGGCGGCGGCGTCCGCCTCCGCGGTGCTGTCCCCGGTGGTCGCTCCGGCATCGGTGCTCGCCGGGTTGGACGGCTCGGCGCTCCCGCCGGGGGGCGATCGCCTCGAGTGCTCCGCCCGCGTGGAGGTCGCCGCCGGCCGCTTCCCGGACCGCTGCCTGGCCGATCCGGTCGCGCACGCCCACCGTGACCGCGTCGAGGTCGCGGGCCTGTCGGTCCCGGTCTCAGAACTCCTCGGTGCCCCCGTGACCCGGGCACTGCGGTGGGGAGGGGCCCGCGAGGGCGACGCCGTGGTGCTGGTCGTACCCACCGACTGGGGGACCAGCCGCACCACGCGGCTCGTCGGCGCCGCCCACGGCGCGGGGGTCACCGCCCACGTGGTCAGGTCCGCGCTGGTCACCGCCGAGGCCCTGCCGTCGTCCTCCGCACGGTGGGCGCTCTGTGTGGAGTCCTGCCACACGCGGACCACCGTGGGACTCGTCGAGCGGACCCGTGGCGGACTCGTACTCGTCGACCGGGCCGTGGTGCACCGGCGGGACCCCTGTCGCGACACCGCGGTCGACGATGAGGTGCCGCGGGTCCTCGACGCCGTCGCCGAGGTGCGCCGTCGCCGGCGTGAGGCGGGCACCGGGTCGACCGAGGTGCTGGTGCGCGGTCGCCTCGCCGAGCGCGTCGTGGACGCCTGCGACCGGGCCCGACTGCTGTCCTTCGTGGTCCCCGCGATCTCACCGGTCGAGGCGGCGTGGCGCCTGTACGCGACCGCGTGACCGGGTCGCGTGACCGGACCGCGCGGGCGGCTCGGACACGAGCGGGACGGACGCGATTTTCCCGATCCTGCGGAACCGAACCGCCCCGCGGGCGCGTCGAACACTGTGACGGACCCAGAAGGGGATTCCGCACCGACCACAGTGGAGGACGAGATGACCGGGTTCAACACCCACATCGGGACCATGGACACCGCGGCCAGGAGGGTCGACGACGTGAACCTGGAGATCGACCGCCTGCTCGGCACCGTGCGGGACTCGGTGTCCCAACTCGGCGGCTCGGTGTGGAGGGGCGCCGCGCAGGCCCGCTTCACCCAGATCATGACCGAATGGCAGCAGCAGAGCACCAAACTCAACACCGCGCTGGCGGGGATCTCGGAGACGATGCGCACCAACAGCACATCGTTCGACGCAGCGGACCAGGATTCGGCCGCGCTCATCAACCGCGCCGGCGCCGCCGGGCCTCTCAACCTCTGACCGCCAGCACCGCCAGCACCGCCAGCACCGGAAGGGTACCCCCATGACCTCAGGACAGATCACCTACAACCACGGCCCGATCGAGGCACTCGTCGGCCAGGTCACGCAGGCCTCGGTCAACCTGCGCACCACTCTCGACGATCTCAAGGCCTACCTCGCACCGCTGGTCGCCGAGTGGGAGGGCGACGCCGCCGTCGCCTACCAGGCGCACCAGAACGACTGGGATCAGGCCGCGGCCGCGCTCCAGTCGATGCTCGCCGAGATCTCGCGCGCCGCGAGCCAGGGCAACCAGGGCATGGCCGACGCCGATCGTCGCGCTGCCCAGGGCTGGGGCTGAACCGGCTCGACGGGCACCCCGACCCCGCCGACGTCCCGCGACGACGGCGGGGTCGTGGCGTGTCGACCGGATGCGTCCGGCCCGCGGGCGTCCTACCGTCGCGGCACGACCCGGGAACGATCCCGGTGAACGCCACGTGGAGAACGCCACACGAAGGGGGACCGCATGTACGTCACGCACGATCCGTCGACCGGCCGGACCGACCGCGAGTACGAGCAGACCGAGGACGTCGACGCCATCCTGAGCACCGTCACCGAGGGGTTCACCGCCTGGCGCGCGACGGAGGTGTCCGAGCGGGCACGGATCCTCCTGGCGATCGCCGACGCCTTCGAGGAGCACCAAGAGGAGCTCGGCAAGGCGATCACCACCGAGATGGGCAAGCTCCCCGCGCAGGCGCAGGGCGAGGTGGCCCTCGCGGCGTCGATCTACCGCTGGTACGGCGAGCACGGTCCCGCGCTGCTCGAGTCCGACACCCTCGATGTGCCGGACGCCCGCCTCAACCGGGTGACCTACGAGCCGGTCGGCCCGCTGGTCGGCATCATGCCGTGGAACTACCCCTACTACCAGGTGGCCCGGTTCGCGGCGCCCAATCTGCTGCTGGGCAACACCATCGTGCTCAAGCACGCGAGCATCTGCGCCCGCTCGTCGGCGGCGATCGAGAAGGTCCAGCGCGGAGCCGGCCTCCCCGAGGACGCCTACGTCAACGTGTACGCCTCCAGTGACACGGTGGCCGAGATGATCGCCGACCCCAGGATCAAGGGCGTCTCCCTGACCGGCAGCGAGGGCGCCGGCGCCGCGGTGGCCACCGTCGCCGCGAAGAACCTCAAGCCCAGCGTCCTGGAGCTCGGCGGCTCGGACCCGCTCGTCGTCCTGGACGCCGACGACCTCGACGAACTGGTCGAGACCGTGGGCCGGGCGCGGCTGTCGAACTGCGGGCAGGCGTGCAACTCGCCCAAGCGGATCTTCGTCCCCGCGCAGATGAAGGACGACTTCGTCGGGCGACTGAAGAACCTCTACGAGGAACTGGCCGTCGGGCCCGCCGCCGACGAGGGCACCGAGCTGGGCCCGCTGTCCTCCGAGGACGCGCGCGACGGCGTGGTCGAGCAGGTCCAGCGCGCCGCTGAGCAGGGCGCGACGCTCGTCACGGGCGGCGCGGCGATCGACCGGCCCGGCGCCTTCATGCAGCCCGCCGTCCTCACCGACATCACCCCAGAGATGGACGCCTACCGGGAGGAGATCTTCGGTCCCGTCGCCATGGTCTACGGCTACGACTCCGTCGACGAGGCCGTGCGGATCGCCAACGACACCCCGTTCGGCCTGTCCGGCTCCGTGTGGGGGACTGACGTCGACCGCGCCTCCGAGGTGGCCGAGCGGCTCGAGGTGGGGATGGCCTACGTCAACGAACACGGCACGACCATGCCCGGACTGCCGTTCGGCGGCGTCAAGCGTTCGGGCTACGGCCGCGAGCTCGGCCGCTGGGGACTGACCGAGTTCGCCAACGTCCGGCTCCAGCGCGTCCACTGAACAGATCTGTCTATCCTGGGAGGGGTACCCATCGAAAGGACGAGACATGACGACCCCCCTCACCGTGAGCCCCGAGTGGCTGCGCGAGCACCTGGGTGACGCCGACCTCGTCGTCGTCGACGCCACCACCCACCTGACCACCGACGCGGACGGCGCCCCACGCCCCGTCTCGGGCCTCGCGACATACCAGCCCGAGCACATCCCCGGCGCCCTGTTCGCCGACCTGCTCGGCGACTTCGCCGACCCGGGCAGCCCCCTGCCCGCCACCGCGCCGGACCACGAGCGTTTCGCGGCCGCCGCGGGCGCGCTAGGCATCGGGGACGGCACGACCGTGGTGGTCTACGACCAGCACGAAGGGTTCTGGGCCACCCGGCTCTGGTGGCACCTGCGCTTCGAGGGCTTCGACGACGTCACCGTCCTCGACGGCGGCCTGCCGGCGTGGAAGGCCGCCGGCTACGAGGTCACCGATGAGATCACCGTGCCGACGCCCCGCACCTTCAGCGGTGTCCGCCGCCCGGAGTTGATCCGGTCCACGGAGGATGTGGCCGCGACCCTCGACGACGAGAACACGATCCTCGTCAACGTCCTCGACGAGGCCACCTACCGCGGGGACGTCGACTCGTACGGTCGGCCCGGCCACATTCCCGGCAGCATCAACCTGCCGGTGTACACGCTGCGCGATCCCGAGACCGGAACCCTCCGGCCGATCGGGGAACTGCGCGCCGAGTTCGAGGCGGCCGGGCTGTTGGACGAGGACCGGAAGGTCGTCACCTACTGCGGCGGCGGGATCGCCGCCACCGGGGTCGCCCACGCGCTGGCGCTGGCCGGTCGCGCGGACGTGGCGGTCTACGACGGGTCCATGACCGCATGGGCCGGCGATCCCGACCTTTCGCTGGTCACCGGCGACTCACCCCGCTGACGGACCCGCGAACGACGACAGGGCCCCGGCTGCACAACGCAGCCGGGGCCCAGTTCGCGCGTGAGGTCGCGTCAGCGAGCCCCGGCGTACGCCTGCGCGAGGCGCGCGATCTTCTGGGCCCGGGCCAGGCGCGGCAGGTCGGCGCCGTCGCGGGCGCGCTCACCGCCGGGACCGAGCTCATCGATCACGGACTCGGCCCACGAGACGTCGGCCGCGGAGGGGGAGAGGACCTCGTTGATGTAGGGCGCCTGGTCCACGCGAAGGCACAGCTTGCCGGTCATGCCCATCTCGACGGCGTGCTCGGCGGCGTCCTTGAGGACCTGCGTGTCATTGGAGATGGTCGGCCCGTCGATGGGCGGGGCCACGCGCGCGATCCGGCTGGCCACCACGAACTGCGAGCGCGTGTACGCCAGGGCGATCTGCGACGACCCGATTCCCGTGTCGCGACGGAAGTCACCGACGCCGAACGCCAGCCGCACCACCTGCTCGGACTTGGCGATCTCGGCGGCCTGGGCGAGGCCGTCGGCCGACTCCACCAGCGCGACGATCGGGGTGTTCTCGGCCAGACGCGCGGCAGTGAGGGAGACGTGCTCGGCGTTCTCGGTCTTGGCCAGCATCACGCCGTCCAACCCGGGGCAGTGCCCGAGCGCCATGAGGTCCTTCTCCCACTCGGGGGACCGGACGTCGTTGATGCGGATCCACGCGTGGTTCCCGGCCTCGAGCCACTGACGGACCTCGCGACGGGCCCGTTCCTTCTCGGACTGCCGACACCCGTCCTCCACGTCGAGGACCACCACGTCCATCTCCGAGTTGACGGCGGCGTCGAAGCGCTCGGACTTGTCCGCGGGCAGCAGCAGCCACGAACGGGCGATGGTCGGTGGGATGGTCGACATGGGGCTCATGGGTACCGGTCATCCTTTGGTCGTGAGGCGGCGACGATCGCGCTGGCAACCTCCCCACGATACGCCGGGCGCCCCCGGCGGGACCATACGGGAACGACTCTCACATCTCGGGGGCGGTGACCAGCTGGATCAGGTTGCCGCAGGTGTCGTCGAGGACCAGTGCCCACACCGGGCCCATCTCGGTGGGGGGCTGCACGATCCGGGCGCCCCGCTCGCGGAGTTCGTCGTGCACCCGGTGGATGTCGTCCACCTCGAACTGCGCGGCCGGGATGCCGTCGGCGTGCAGGGCGGTGGCGTACGCGCGTGCCGCGGGGTGCTGGTCGGGCTCGAGCAGCAGCTGCGTGCCACCCGGGTCGCCCGGGTCCACCACCGTCAGCCAGCGGAAGTCCCCGGCCGGGAGATCGTGCTTGATCACGAAGCCCAGGACCTCGGTGTAGAAAGCCAGTGCGCGGGTCTGGTCATCGACGTGGACGGAGGTCACTGTGATGCGCGGCATACTCCCCACGGTAGGTCGGTGGGCGTCCGTCGGCATCCGCTCCGCGGCCGCCGGAGCCCATTGCTGACAGGAACTGTCCGCAAAGCGAGCGGTGAGTGTTGACTGGGACGCGGGCGGGGGACACCCTTTCTAGGTGAGCACCCGATCCTCTTCCGCGCCGGCGATAGAAGCAGAACACCTCGTGAAGCGCTTCGGTGATTTCACCGCCGTGGACGACATCTCGTTCGCGGTCCCCACCGGAACCGTCCTCGGGCTGCTCGGTCCCAACGGCTCCGGCAAGACGACCACCATCCGGATGATGACCACGCTGAGCCCGCCGACCTCGGGAACCGCCCGGGTCGCGGGGCACGATGTGCTGCGTGAGCCGGCACAGGTCCGCAAGGCCATGGGGCTGACGGCGCAGTCGGCGACGGTGGACGAGTTGCTCACCGGGCGCGAGAACCTCCGCCTCATCGGCGACCTCTACGGCCTGCCCAAGAGGGCGGTCAAGGCGCGCGCGGACGAACTGCTCGAGAAGTTCTCCCTGACCGATGCCGCCACCAGGGTCGCGAAGAGCTACTCCGGCGGAATGCGGCGTCGGCTCGATCTCGCGGCGAGCCTCGTCGCCGCGCCGCCCGTGTTGTTTTTGGACGAGCCGACCACGGGGCTCGACCCGCGGTCGCGCAACGAACTGTGGGACGTCCTGCGGGGTCTGGTGCGGGACGGCACGACGTTGCTGCTGACCACCCAGTACCTCGACGAAGCAGACCAACTGGCCGACCGGGTCATCGTCATCGACCACGGCAGCGTCATCGCCGACGGGACACCGCTGCAACTCAAGGACCGTTCCGGCGCGGCGAGCCTGGTGGTCACGGTGTCCCGACCGGACGACGTGGACGAGGCCGCCCGCGTCCTCGCGGGGCGCATCGAGGATCTGCACGTCGACCGGGACGCGCGCCGTCTCACCGCGCCGTCGGAGGGGGTCTCGGCCCTGGCCGCGATCGCGGCGGACTTCACCGAGGCGGGTATCGAACTCGACGACATCGGCCTGCAACGGCCGAGTCTCGACGACGTATTCCTCTCCCTCACGGGCCGCAAGGCGGAGGACCCGCAGACCGACACGACCGATCAGGAGTCTCGGGTATGAGCACTGTCGCCGACCCCGCCACCACCTCCCCGGAGCGGGAACGCTTCTCAGTGCCGGTCCGCCCCGACGGGCCCTCGTTCGGCCGGCAGATCTCCGCGTTGGTGCGCCGCAACCTCTTCCACATCCGGCGCCAGCCGGAGAACCTCGCCGACGTCACCATCCAGCCGGTGATGTTCGTCCTGCTGTTCGCGTTCGTCTTCGGCGGTGCGATCGCCGTGGCGGGGAGCGGGAACTACCGCGAGTGGCTGCTGCCGGGGATCATGGCGCAGACCATGGCGTTCTCGTCGTTCGTCGTGGCCTCCGGACTGTGCAACGACCTCAACAAGGGGATCATCGACCGCTTCCGGACGCTGCCCATCAGGCGGTCGTCGATCCTCATCGCGCGCAGCGCGTCCAGTCTCATCCACTCCTCGATCGGCGTGGTGGTCATGTCGTTGACCGGCCTGATCGTGGGGTGGCGGATCCGCAGCGGGATCATCGACGCGCTGCTCGGATACCTCATCCTGCTGGGCTTCGGCTTCGTCATGATCTGGATCGGCATCGTGGTGGGTTCGAGGCTCAAGACGATCGAGGCGGTGAACGGCGTCATGTTCACCACGACGTTCCCCATCACGTTCGTCGCCAACACCTTCGCCCCGCCGGAGTCGATGCCCGTGTGGTTGCGGGCGATCGCGGAGTGGAACCCGCTCTCCTCGGTGGTGCAGGCGATGCGGGAACTCTGGGGCAACGCGCCGGCCGTCGGTCCGGACGCCGCCCTCCCGCTGCAGCACCCGGTGCTGGCGTCACTGCTGTGGATCGTCGGGCTGACGGTGGTGATCGCCCCGATCGCGATCAAGGCCTTCGACGCCCGCACCCGCGATTAGCGCGCCGGTCAGCCCGCCGACGAGCCCGCCGACGGGGGAGCCGGTACCGTCTCAGCGCTTCTTCCCGGGCGAGACGCGGATGGTGATCGAGCCGGTGATGGGCTCGACCCCGGCGTCGTCGACGAACGTCAGCGGGACCTCGACGTCCTGTCCGCTGGTGAAGGTCGAGAAGTCCGGCAGGTCCGTCCACTCGGCGGTGACGGTCATGCCGCCGGTCGACATGGCCGGGTACCGCAGGTTCATCCCCACGGGGATCCACCGGTGGGTGGTGGGAACCGTGGCCTCGGCGAGCATGCCCATGGCCATCTCGGCGAGGTTGCACGCCGCGATCACGTGGAAGGTGCCGATGTGGTTGCGGTTGCCCCACCAGCCGGGTCCACGGACGACGCAGCGGCCCGGTCGGAGTTCGACGACGTGCGGGTACGCGGTGCGGAAGTACGGGGCCTTGAGGCTCACCGCCGCGCTGAACAGGCGGGAGCCGAACGGCAGCCGGGTGGCGGTCTTCCACAGCCGGTAGGTGGAGGTGTCGGCGTGGTGGGTGGGGGAGGTGTCGGAGTGGGTCACGACGACGAGGTTACCCGCCGGTAAGTTCGCTGCGGTCGCCCACCGGGCTCGAACGCGTCCGCTCAGGCGAGGATCTGCGTCCCGTGACGCAGGAGCTCGTGGAGGCGATCCTGGTCGGCTCCGGGCTCGGCCACCCACAGTCGGTAGGCGGACAGTGCGATCCCCAGCGCCGCGTGCGCGGTCGCGGCGGGCACGAGATCGTCCACCGTCTGGCCGAGCCTGGCGGCGACGAACCCGGCCACGGCCCGGCGCCAGTCGGCGTACACGAGGGTCGAGTGCGCCTGCAGTTCCTCCACGCCGAGCAGGAGGCGCATCCGTAGTCGGTGCGCTTCCGTCTGCTCGCGCGGGAACGTGTTGAACGCGATCAGTGCGTCGGCGAGGGCGTCGCGCAGTGGCGTCTGCTCGGGCACGTCGGCGAGGTACTCCAGCATGAGGTCGATCTGCTCGTCGAACTCGCCCCAGGCGATGGCGGCCTTGCCGGGGAAGTAGCGGAACAGGGTGCGGCGGGAGATGTGCGCGGCCTCGGCGATCTGGTCGACGCTGGTCGCGTCGTAGCCCTGCCGGGCGAACAGGTCGAGGGCCACGTCGACGATGGAGGCGCGCGTGGTCGACGGCCGACGTCCCGGGGGCCGTGTCCCGGTTCCGGGCATTTCCGGCATTCCCATGACACGAGAGCCTAGATGAGTGACCCTTGCCACTGGCACTAAGTGCCAATATGATGCAGATCTCACCGGAAACCGGTGGGATGTCGCTGGAGTGCCAGACGAAAGGACACGTCATGGAGAACACGCAGAACACCGAGGTCGTGCTGGAGGAGGCCCTCATCGAGGAGGTCTCCATCGACGGCATGTGTGGGGTCTACTGAGATGACCTCCGCAGCAGCGCCGGCCGACGCCGAGCAGTCAGCCGCCCCGGCGGAATTCGACCTCGACGCCGGCTGGCGCCTGCACCCCGGCGTGGCGCTCCGGCCCGAGCCGTTCGGGGCACTGCTCTACCACTTCCACACCCGCAAGCTCAGCTTCCTCAAGTCGCCGACCATCGTCGAGGTGGTCAGCACCCTCGCCGACCACCCCACCGCGCGCGCCGCCTGTGCCGCCGCCGGGGTGTCGATCGATGATCCGGCGACAGCGCGGCTGTACCTGCACGCGCTCGGCCAGCTCGCCGCCTCGCGCATGATCGAGGAGACCTCATGACCAGCATGCTCGACCGTCCCGCAACGGCGTCCACCGCGACCACCACCACTGCCCCGGCACCCGTCGGCCGCCTCGTCGACCAGTTCGAACGCGGGCTCGACGCGCCGATCTGCCTGACCTGGGAACTCACCTACGCCTGCAACCTCGCCTGCGTGCACTGCCTGAGCTCCTCCGGTCGCCGTGACCCGCGCGAGCTCAGCACCGAGCAGTGCAAGGCGATCATCGACGAGCTGCAGAAGATGCAGGTCTTCTACGTCAACATCGGCGGTGGCGAGCCGACGGTCCGCTCCGATTTCTGGGAGCTGGTCGACTACGCCACCAGCCACCAGGTGGGCGTGAAGTTCTCCACCAACGGTGTCCGTATCGACGAGAAGGTCGCCAGGCGCCTGGCCGCGAGCGACTACGTGGACGTCCAGATCTCCATCGACGGTGCGACAGCGGAGGTCAACGACGCGGTCCGCGGCCCGGGGTCCTTCGACATGGCCTGCCGGGCGCTACAGAACCTCAAGGACGCCGGCTTCACCGACGCCAAGATCTCGGTGGTGGTGACGCGCGAGAACGTCACCCAGCTGGACGAGTTCAAGGCGCTGGCCGACAAGTACGACGCGACCCTGCGCATCACGCGCCTGCGTCCGTCGGGCCGCGGCGCCGACGTGTGGGACGACCTGCATCCACTGCCCGAGCAGCAGAAGGACCTGTACGACTGGCTGGTCGCGAACGGCTCCGATGTGCTTACCGGCGACAGCTTCTTCCACCTGACCCCCTTCGGTGAAGGACAGGCGCAGGGCTCGCTACCCGGGCTCAACCTGTGCGGCGCCGGCCGTGTGGTGTGCCTGATCGACCCGATCGGCGACGTCTACGCCTGTCCGTTCGCCATCCACGAGGAGTTCCTCGCCGGCAACGTCGTCGCCGACGGCGGCTTCGAGACGGTGTGGCAGACCTCGGAGTTGTTCCGTGAGCTGCGTGAGCCGCAGTCGGCCGGGGCGTGTGCGTCCTGCGACTTCTACGACAGTTGCCGGGGTGGCTGCATGGCGGCCAAGTTCTTCACCGGGCTGCCGATGGACGGCCCGGACCCCGAGTGCGTCCAGGGTTACGGAGAGGGATTGCTCGCGGCTGAGCGCAGCATCCCCGACCCCTCGCAGGACCACACGCGGCCCATGGGGCTCGCGGCGCGTAAGCAGCCCACCGGCCCGGTGCCGCTGACCCTCGTCACGACACCGCCGCGCAGGCCCACCAGCCTGTGCGACGAGTCCCCGATCTGAGCCGGCACGCCCGGACGAACCCCGCTGGCCCGGACCAACCCCGCTAGCCCGGACGAACCCCCTAGAAGGAGCAGCCACCACCGTGTCCCGCCTGTCGAAGATCGCCGAGGCCAACCCCTGGCGCCAGAACCCGTGGTTCGAGTCTGTCGCGGAGGCCCAGCGCCGCGCGAAGAAGAAGCTGCCGAAGAGCGTGTACATGGCGCTCGTCGGCGGCAGCGAGGCGGGGGTGACCATCCGCGACAACATGGACGCCTTCACCGAGCTCGAGCCCAAGCCCCACGTGATCGGCGCCAAGCAGGACCGCGACATGGCCACCACGGTGATGGGCCAGCCCATCAGCCTGCCGGTGATGATCTCGCCGACCGGTGTCCAGGCCGTCACGCCGGACGGCGAGGTGGATGTGGCCCGTGCCGCGGCCGCCCGCGGCACCGCGATGGGACTGAGCTCGTTCGCGTCCAAGCCGATCGAGGAGGTCATCGCGGCCAACCCGCAGACCTTCTTCCAGGTGTACTGGCTCGGCGGCAAGGAGAAGGTGCTGGAGCGGCTGGAGCGCGCCAAGGCCGCCGGGGCGGCGGGGGTCATCCTCACCACCGACTGGTCGTTCTCGATGGGCCGTGACTGGGGCAGCCCGGCCATCCCGGAGAAGCTCGACGCCAGGGCCATGATCACCCTCGCCCCGCAGATCGCCGTGCGTCCCCGCTGGGCCGCCGAGTGGGCCCGCGACGTGGTGGTCAACAAGCGGTTCCCCGATCTGACGACCCCCAACCTGGTGGGCAAGGGCGAGATGGGCCCGACGTTCTTCGGTGCCTACGGCGAGTGGATGGGCACCCCGCCGGCCACGTGGGAGGACATCGCCTGGGTCGTGGAGAACTACGACGGACCGGTCATGCTCAAGGGCATCACCCGGGTCGACGACGCCAAGCGGGCCGTCGACGCCGGGGTCACCGCGATCTCCGTCTCCAACCACGGCGGCAACAACCTCGACGCCACCCCGGCGTCCATCCGGTGCCTCGCGCCGATCGCCGACGAGGTGGGCGATCAGGTGGAGGTCCTGCTCGACGGCGGCATCCGTCGCGGTTCGGACGTGGCCAAGGCACTCGCGCTCGGTGCCCGGGCCGTGATGATCGGTCGCGCGTACCTGTGGGGGCTCGGGGCCAACGGCCAGGCGGGAGTGGAGAACGTCCTCGACATCATGCGTTCCGGACTCGACTCGAGCCTCATCGGGCTGAGCAAGTCCTCGATCTCCGAGCTGAACCGCGACGACTACGTCATCCCCGACGACTTCATGCGACGTCTCGGCGTCTGACCCACCACCACGGAAGAGAAGGACACCCCCTGTAATGGGAGATTTCGACGGCAAGGTCGTCTACATCACCGGTGTGGCCCGCGGCCAGGGCCGCAAGCACGCGATCCGCTTCGCGCGCGAGGGCGCCAGGATCATCGGCCTGGACCTGTGTGACTCGCCGTCCGAGTACGTGAAGTACCGGGCCGCCACCGAGGACGACCTGGCCACCACCATCGAGCGCGTGGAGGCCGAGGGAGGGGAGATCCTCGCCGAGGTCGGTGACGTCCGCGACCTGGCGTTCCAGCAGGCCCTCGTGGCCCGCGGCGTGGAGCGCTTCGGTGGCCGCCTGGACGTGGTGATCGCCAACGCGGGCATCTGCAACTGGGGCAAGGTCTGGGAGCTCGACGAGCAGCAGTGGCAGGACACCCTCGACATCAACCTCACGGGGTACTGGAAGACGCTGCGTGCGGCGATCCCGCACATGCTCTCCGCCGGCAACGGCGGATCGATCATCCTGGTGAGCTCGGTGGCCGGTCTCAAGGCCATGCCGGTGCAGTCGCCCTACTCGGCGTCCAAGTACGGCGTGGTGGGCCTGGCCCAGACCGCGGCGAAGGAGCTCGGCGAGCACGGCATCCGGGTCAACACGATCCACCCCTACGGTGTCCAGACGCCGATGGGCGCGGAGGACCCCGACGCGCTCGAGGTGTTCAACACCATGCCGCAGTTCCTGCCGCACTTCACGCCGATCCTGGGGATGGGCATGGCCACCACCGACGACATCTCGGACTCGGTGATGTTCCTCGCCTCGGACGCCTCGCGGACCATCACCGCCTCGACCTTCACCGTCGACATGGGCGCGATCAAGGTCTGACCCGACGTGACGGGCGCGATCGGCGCGACCGGCCGGGCCGGTGCGGGAGTGCTCGCGGTGCTGCCTCTCGGGGCGACCGAGCAGCACGGCCCGCACCTGCCGCCGGAGACGGACACCCTCCTGGCCACCGCGACCGCCCGCGCCCTCGCCCCCGGTGACGTCCGTGTGCTCCCCGCCCTCGCCTACGGTGCGAGCGGGGAGCACCAGGCGTTTGACTGGACCGTGTCGATCGGCACCGAGGCCCTCGCCGGGACGATCATCGAGCTCGGCCGGTCGGTGAGCGCCTGGGCGGACCGGCTCGTCGTGGTCAACGGGCACGGAGGCAACATCGACGCACTGCGCCGCGCGGTACCCCGACTCCGCTACGAGGGCCGCGACGCCGCCTGGCTGCCCTGCCGCACCAGCGAGGACCCCACGGACACCCACGCCGGTCACGCCGAGACCTCGCTCCTGCTGCATCTGCACCCCGACCTCGTGCGGGTCGACCTCGCCGCGCCCGGTTGTGTCGAACCGTTGCCGCGGATCCTGCCCGCCCTCCGCGAGGGTGGCGTCGCGGCGGTGAGCCCGAACGGGGTGCTGGGCGACCCCACCACCGCCTCCGTCGACGAGGGCCGGCGCCTGTGGGAGGCGCTGCTCGCCGACGCCCGTGGCCGGCTCGGACGCTGGCGGCCGGGGGAGGACGGGATGCTGCGATGACCGAGGTCCCCCACGTTCTGCTCGACCGTCGTACCCGGGTGCTGCGCCGTGGCGACGTCGTGCGGGTGCTGGGTGGCGACCCGGTCACCCTGATCACGCCGTCGCCGGCCGTGTCGGCTCTCCTGGACGGCGGCGAGACGGTCGCCACCGACACCCCCGCGGGTGCGGCCCTCGCGCGTGCCCTCACCGACCGGGGGATGGCCCACCCCGCCGGCACCGCGACGGGCACCCGTCCGCTGGCGGCCGTCGCGGTGGTGGTCCCCGTCCGTGACGACGCCGCCGGGGTCGCCGCGCTCTCGACGGCGCTCGAGCCGGAACTCGCCCGCGGACTGCACCTCGTCGTCGTCGACGACGGCTCCACGCCGCCCCTGACCACCTCCGCCACCCCGGCTCCCACCACAATCCTCCGCCACGACGAGTCGCGGGGACCCGCCGCCGCCCGCAACGCGGGCACCGCCGCGGCCGTCGGGGCCGGGGCGCAGGTGGTGGTCTACCTCGACGCCGATGTGATCCCGCTGCCCGGGTGGCTCGACGTCCTGCTCGCCCGCCTCGACGACCCCCGGGTCGCCGCGGTCGCGCCCCGCATCGTGGCCGCCGAACCGGGGCGGTTCTGGGTACGCGGGTACGAGACGGCCCGCTCCGCGTTGGACATGGGGCCCGAGCCTGCGAGGGTCCGACCCCGCACACGGGTGGCGTACGTCCCCAGCGCGGCGCTCGCGGTGCGACCCGACCGGTTGCCGCCCCCTCCCGAGGGCGGGGGAATCGGCCCGTTCGACGAACGCATGCGCGTCGCCGAGGACGTGGACCTGTGCTGGCGCACCGATGCCGCGGGGAGCCATCTGCGCTACGAGCCGGCCGCCCGGGTGGCGCACCGGCATCGCACCTCGCTCGGCGCGGTGGTGGCCCGGCGCGCCTTCTACGGGCGTGGGGCGGCGCCGCTCGCCGACCGCCACGGGGCCGCCGTGGCGCCCGCGGTGGCCGCACCGTGGTCCCTCGCCGTGGCGATCGGGGTGTGGAGCGCCACGCCGGTGGGGTCGCTGGTCGCGGCCGGTGCGATCGGGAGGTCGTGGTGGCGGACCCGCGGCCTCACCGGGGACGGTCGCGCGGCCGCCGGGTTGGTCGCCCGGGGAGCCGGGGCGTCGGTCCGTCAGCTCCCGCAGGCACTACTACGCCCGTATTGGCCGGTCACGGCGGTGGTGCTCGCGGCCACCGCCGGGTCCCGTTCCCGCGCGGCCCGCGGCCTGCGCCACCGTCTCCTCGCCGCGGCGGTGGCCGAGGGCCTGTGGCACTGGTGGACCGCCCGGGAACCCGGACGGCTGCCGATCGACGAGCCCCTCGGGCACGTCCTGCTCCATCGTCTCGACGACCTGGCCTACGGCCTCGGCGTGTGGCGCTCGGCGTGGGCCGCGCGCTCGCTCGACGCACTGCGACCGGACGTCACGCGGTGAACGGCGTCACGCGGTGAGCGGCGGCGCACGGGCCGACGTGGTGGTGGTCGGCGCGGGCCCGGCCGGCTGCGTGATGGCCCGCCGCCTCGCCGAGGCCGGTGCCGACGTCCTCCTGGTGGAGTCCGGCACCGCGAGCGCCTCGCCGCGCGCGGGCCTGCTCGACGTGGGACCGGGGTCGCAGGTCGTCGCCCGCCATTGCGCCACACTCGGCGAGGCGAGACTCGACCTGCCCCGCGGCCGCACCCTCGGCGGGTCCGGAGCGGTCAACGGCGGGTACTGCACCCCGGCGCGACCGGCGGACCTCGCGGAGTGGGGTCCGGACTGGCCGCGGCGGTACGCGGTGGGACTGGCCCGCGCCGCCGAGCGCCTCCGACCCGGCCTGGCGCCGATGGGGTCGGTCGCCGCGCGGGTGGCCGCCGCGTTCCCCGGCCGCGTGTCCGCGATCGGCCAGGCGCGCCGGGGCCCGCGGCGCGTGACCGCGTTCGACGCCTGGGACCCGTCCGGCGCGGGGGCCCGGGTGCGCACCGGGGCGCAGGTCCGGTCGCTCCGGTGGGAGGGCGGGCGCGTCGCCGGACGGTGTGACGGCGTGGTGCTCGACGACGACGAGGAGATCGGTGCCCGACAGGTGGTGCTGTGTGCGGGGGCGATCGGGACGGCCGCCCTGCTGACGGGGTCCGGGATCGGACCGTCCACCGGACACCCGGTCGGCCACGGGGTGCAGGAGCATCCGGAGCTGCTGCTGGACCTGCCCGCGGACGTCCTGTCGGGTCGGGACCGGTACCCGAGCCCCGGCCCGGCCACACCCGGGGGGCTGCCACCCCTGCTCTCCCACGTCGTCCGGCTGGAGCTGGCCGCGGCGGCCGAGGTCGAGATCCGCCCCTACGCCGTCCCCCTGCACCACGTCATCCCCGGCCTGGGGCCGGCGCCGCACCGGATCGGGGTCGCACTGATGAACCCGGTCGGTCGTGGCCGGATCGGCGACGACGGGACCGTGCACCTGCCCGACGATCCGCACGACTCGGCCGTCCTCGCCGGGGCCGCCGCGATGGTGGCGGAGCGGATGGGCCTGGACGGGGACGTCACGGTCTCGACCTCGCAGCACCTGTCCGGCACCGCGCGGATCGGGGAGGTGCTCGACGACTCCGGACGTGTCCTGGGGGTGCAGGGGCTGCGGGTGGCCGATGCGTCGGCGCTGCCCTCGCTGCCGCGGTGCGGCCCCTACTACACGGTCCTGGCGATGGCCGAGGACCTCGCTACGCGGGTGATCGCCGAGCGGGCGTGGTAGAACGGCACGAGAACACGTTCCACCGATGGGGTGGGCGCCATCCCGGGAGGCCCGTACATGTCGAGTACCGAGACGATCTGCGAACCGCGGCAGTTCACGGTGGAACGCGACGGCGGTGTCACGCTGGTCGGCGAGGTGTGGGATCCGGTGGATCCGACGGGCGACTCGCTCGACCCGGTCGAGGAGATCCTCATGCTGCACGGGGGTGCCCAGACCCGCCACGCGTGGAGCCGCGCCGCCCGCCGGCTGTCGGGGGAGGGGTACAGGGTCACCGCGATGGACGCCCGCGGTCACGGGGACAGCGACTGGGATCCGGAGGGTGACTACGACATCCACCGGCTGGCCGCGGACCTCGAGGCGATCGTCGCCGAGCGGTTCCCCTCCCGGCGCCCGGTGATCGTCGGCGCGTCCCTCGGCGGGATGACCGCGATGCTCTCGCTGGGCACCGGCAAGGACGTCGCCCGTGCGCTCGTCCTGGTGGACGTCACCCCGAAGCTCGAGGCCAAGGGGGTCGAGCGGGTCGGGGAGTTCATGCGCTCCGGGTTCGACGGGTTCGCCAGTCTCGAGGAGGCCGCCGACGCGATCGCCGCCTACCAGCCGCAGCGCAAGCGGCCGCCGAATCCCGAGGGCCTGCGCAAGAACCTCCGGCTGCGAGAGGACGGACGGTGGCACTGGCACTGGGACCCCCGCTTCGCCGGTGGCGCCTCGGCCGACAACGCGGAACTCGGCAACGCCTTCTTCGAGGAGCTCGTCCCGCACATCACGCAACCGACCCTGCTCATCCGGGGCTCGGCGTCTGACATCGTCAGCGACGAGTCCGTGCGACACCTGCGGGAGCTGCTCCCGCACGCGTACACGATGGAGGTGCCCGACGCCGGGCACATGGTCGCGGGCGACGACAACGCGGTCTTCCTCGACCAGCTCGAGAAGTTCCTCGCCGAGGTCCTCGACTCGCCGCCGCGCCGGGAGGCGTCCCGGGAGGCGTGAGGTCCGGGGGGAGCGGGGAATAACTCGAGTCAGGCGACGTTGTCATTGACTACGCGCGGCATCCATACCCCCAGAGGTATGGATTGTCGCGGAAGGTCGTCGCCGGCGCGGGCTGTCCGTAGTCTGGCGGCGTAACGAGACGGGACGAGAGTCGCCCCGTCCGCGCTAGGAGGGCATTCGTATGAGCACCGTCGACATCACGACCGCCGAGTTCGAGAAGACCGTCACCGAGAACGACATCGTCCTGGTGGACTTCTGGGCCGAGTGGTGTGGCCCGTGCAAGGCGTTCGGTCCGGTCTACGAGAAGGTCTCGGGCAAGAACCCCGAGCTGACCTTCGCCAAGGTGGACACCGACGCAGAGCAGCAGCTCGGAGCGATGCTGCAGATCCAGTCCATCCCGACGCTCATGGCGTTCCGCGAGGGAATCGCGGTGTTCCGCCACTCGGGCGCCATCCCGGAGCAGGCGCTGGACGACCTGGTCGAGCAGATCAAGGGGCTCGACATGGACGAGGTCCGCAAGGCCGTCGAGGACGCGGAGGCGCAGCAGGGCGACGCGCAGCCCTGATCGGCGGGCCGGCCCACTGAACTGACGGGACGACGGCGGCGGCGAGGTCCCACCGGAACACGTTCCAGTAACCACCCCACAGGTTTCACCCATGGGGCTAACGTTGCTAGAACACGTTCCAGTGGCGGGCTTCACCCCGTCGCGCCCGGAGGGAGTTCAATGAAGACCAAGGCCGCCATCGCCCGAGAGCTCGGCAAGCCGTTCGAGATCGTCGAGGCCGAGCTCGACGGACCCAACTTCGGCGAGGTGCTCGTCAAGTGGAAGGTCGCCGGCCTCTGCCACTCGGACCTGCACATCACCAGCGGTGACCTGCCGGGTCGCCTGCCGATCGTCGGTGGCCACGAGGGTGCGGGCGTCGTCGAGGCGGTCGGTGACGGCGTCACCCACGTCCAGCCCGGCGACCACGTGGTGGGGTCGTTCATCCCCGCCTGTGGCAAGTGTTCGGCCTGCGCGCGCGGGATGACCAACCTCTGCGACGGCGGCCTCAACGGCACCATCGGTGAGATGGCCGACGGCCGCTACCCGTTCAAGCTGGACAACGGCGAGACCGCCGGTGCCATGTGCACCCTGGGTACGTTCTCGCAGTACACCGTGGCCAACATGAACTCGGTGGTCAAGGTCCAGGACTGGATCCCCTTCGAGGTCGCGGCCCTGGTGGGCTGCGGAGTCACCACCGGCTGGGGTTCCGCCGTCTACTCCGCCGACGTCCGGGCCGGCGACACCGTCGTCGTCTTCGGCATCGGTGGCATCGGCATCAACGCCATCCAGGGCGCCAAGCACGCGGGCGCCCGGTTCATCCTCGCCATCGACACCGACGAGTCGAAGCTGGCCAAGGCCAAGGAGTTCGGCGCCACCCACGTCTACACGGACGTCGACGAGGCCAAGGCCGAGCTGCCGGGCCTGACCTGGGGCACGATGGCGGAGAAGGCCATCATCACCATCGGCGTGGCCGACGCGAAGGTCACCGCCGACGCGACCGACATGGTCGGCAAGCGCGGCGTCGTCGTGCTCACCTCGATGGGCGGCCTCGACAACCAGTCGATCTCCCTGCCCGGCCTGTTCGTCTCGCAGTACGAGAAGGTCATCAAGGGCTCGCTCTTCGGCTCCGCCAACGCCTTCCACGACATCCCCAACATCCTGCGCCTGTGGGACGAGAAGCAGCTCAAGCTGGACGAGCTCATCACCCACCGGTTCACCCTCGACCAGGTGAACGAGGGCTACGAGATCATGGAGCGCGGCGGCGAGGGCATGGTCCGCGGCATTATCGTCCACGACGACTGACCGTCAGCTGGGCCGGCAGAAACCGGCACTCGCGAAAATATACCCCCGCGGGTACACTGGAGACATCCGGTGGACCCACGGGGGTCTCGCGTCAGTCCGCCTTCACCATCCGAGACCATCAGTGACCCACGAGAGGGACGACGATGTCAGCAACCGAGCGGGCTGTGTCCGACAAAGCAGTGTCCGACAAAGCTGTGTCCGTAAAAACCGTGTCCCCAAAAGCCGTGTCCGAGCCCAGGCAGCAGGTCCTCAACAGGCTGCGCCGCGCGCGCGGCCAGCTCAACGCGGTGATCGACATGGTCGAGCAGGAACGCTCGTGCAAGGAGATCGTCACCCAACTCGCGGCGGTGTCCAAGGCACTGGACCGTGCGGGGTTCAAGATCATCAGTGAGAACATCCAGGAGTGCATCACCCGCGACGGCGAAGCCGGCGCGGACGGGGTCGACCTGCCCGAGCTCGAGAAGCTGTTCCTCTCGCTCGCCTGACCATCGGCCGGCGCCGTGGCAGGCTGGGTGACGACACCGGAGACCAGAACCGACAAGACCAGCACCGACTAGACCAGAACCGACAACACCGGAGGTAGTCGACATGGACATCGGAATCGGCACGTTCACGGAGATGGAGTTCGACGAGGCGGTGGAGGCGACCCGCGCGGCGCTCGCCGACCGTGGGTTCGGGATCCTCCACGAGATCGACCTCACGGCCACCCTGAAGGACAAGATCGACAAGGACATCGAGCGTGTCCTCATCCTCGGCGCCTGCAATCCCGGGTTCGCGGGGAAGGCGTTCGACGTGAGCAAGGACGTCGCCCTGATGATCCCGTGCAATGTGGTGATCCGCGAGTCCGGCGGCGGCTGCGTGATCGAGGCCCAGAACCCGGATCTCCTCTCGCAGGTCATCTCCGGTGGCCTGCAGGACCTCGCCGACGAACTGACCACCGACATGCGCTCGATGATGAAGGACCTCACGCGCTGAGTAACCTGGGGGCATGCACCCGGAGCAGGACAACGACCCACGGACCCTGGCCCAGCGGCGCCTCGAGGCGATGGTGGGGCGAGGTGAGTTGTCGCTCGCCGAGTTCTCGGACCGAGCGGCCAAGATCTGGGCCGCGACCTGCCCCGCGGAACTCGAGGTGGCGCTGAGCGGTCTCCCCGCCGACCGGCCCGGCCCGGCCCACCAGGCCCGACCGGCGCCGGTCGGCCCGGTGCATTCCGCGCCGCCGGCCACCCGTCCCGGCAGCGCGATCACCGTCGACGAGAGCCAGAAGAGGACCTCCGTCTTCGACACCCTCAAGCGCGAGGGCCGCTGGATGCTGCCGGACGACTACCGACTGACGTCCTGGCTGGGTGAGATCTACCTCGACGCCCGAGAGGCCGTCGTCGACCGCCCGCGTACCCACCTCCAACTGGACCTGTGGGGCGCCAACGCCAAGATTCTCCTCCCGCCCGGGGTCTCGGTGTCGATCACCGGCAACCGGACCATGAGCGAGCTGAAGATCGACGAGGGGCGCTACGACGTCCACGGCGGTCCCCACCTGGACATCGAGATCAACGGGTTCATGGCGGGCGCGAAGATCAAGATCCTCGCCGCGGGGGAGAAGATCCCCAAGACCTGGAAGTGGTTCTAGGAGATTCTCCGGCGACGCCACACCGTGTGCCGGTGCCGTACCTCGTCGTCGTACCCTTCCACCCGACTCCGTGGATCGGTGATCCACTCACCGACCTCGGCCAGCTCCCAGGGGTCGTCCAGTTCGGGCGCCAGCACGGTGCCCGGCGCGTCGGCGTCGATCTCGGTGACCAGACACTCCTCCGCGGCGGACAGCGCCGCGGCGTAGATCTGGCCGCCGCCCATCACCGCGGCCTCCGGGCCCGCGAGCTCCAGGGCGTGCTCCACGGAGCCCGCGCGCTCGGCGCCGTCGGCCGACCAGTCGGCGTCCCGGGTGCACACGACGTTGCGACGGCCGGGCAGGGGGCGGAACCGCTCCGGGATCGACTCCCACGTCGCGCGGCCCATCACCACGGGACGCCCGACGGTGGCCTGCTTGAAGAACGCGAGGTCCTCGGGGATGTGCCACGGCATGTCGCGGCCGTCACCGATCACCCCGCCGCGGGCCTGCGCCCACACCATCCGCACGGTCACCGCAGCCGTCCGCCGGATCAGACCGCGACCGGGGCCTTGATGCCCGGGTGGTGCTCGTAGCCGATGACCTCGAAGTCCTCGAAGGTGTAGTCGAAGACCGACTTGGCGCGGTTCAGCCGCAGCTCGGGGTACGGGTACGGCTCCCGCGAGAGCTGTGTGCGGACCTGCTCGACGTGGTTGTCGTAGATGTGGCAGTCGCCGCCGGTCCAGACGAACTCGCCCACCTCGAGCCCCACCTGCTGCGCCACCATGTGGGTGAGCAGGGAATAGGAGGCGATGTTGAACGGCACGCCCAGGAAGAGGTCGGCGCTGCGCTGGTACAGCTGACAGCTGAGCTTGCCGTCGGCCACGTAGAACTGGAACAGCAGGTGGCAGGGCGGCAGGGCCATGTCCGACAACTCGCTGACGTTCCACGCGGAGACGATGTTGCGCCGCGAGTCCGGGTCGGTCCTCAGCAACTCGACGGCCGCGGCGATCTGGTCGATGTGGGCGCCGTCGGGGGTCGGCCACGAGCGCCACTGCACCCCGTAGACGGGCCCCAGCTCACCGTCGGCGTCCGCCCACTCGTCCCAGATCGTCACACCGTTCTCGCGCAACCACCCGACGTTGGAGTCGCCACGCAGGAACCACAGCAGCTCGTACGCCACGGACTTGAAGTGCACGCGCTTGGTGGTGATCAGCGGAAACCCCTGCGCCAGGTCGTAGCGCAGCTGGTGGCCGAACAGGCTCCGCGTGCCCGTGCCGGTGCGATCCGCCTTGGGGGTGCCCTGCTCCAGGACCAACCGCAGCAGGTCCTCGTACGGGGTGGGGACGGTCATGGCGCTCAAGTCTACTCAGGCGGTCCGGTCACGCGGTCCAGACCGGGTGCCCCGCCGTCACGGCGAGCACCTTCTCGGTGAGATCGGGGCGGCACACCAGGATGTCGGGGGAGTAGGTGTCGGACTTGTTGAACTCGAGAGGCGACCCGTCGATCCGGGAGGCGTGTAGCCCGGCGGCGAGCGCCACGCCGACGGGCGCCGCCTGGTCCCACTCGTTCTGGCCGCCGGCATGGAGATAGAGGTCGGCGTCGCCGAGCAGGACGGAGAGCATCTTGGCGCCGGCCGACCCCATCGGCCGCACGTGTAGCCCGAGCTCGTCGGCGACCTCGTGGATCCCGGCGGGCGGGTTGTTGCGACTGATGACCATGGTCCCCGAGCTCGGGCCGTCGACGTGGTCGACCTGGTCCGAGCGGAACACCCGGCCGGCGTCGGGGAGTCCGACGGCGGCGACGGTGGGCCGGCCGTCGACGACGAGCGCGACGTGGACCGACCAGTCCGACCGGCCGGTGGAGAACTCCTTGGTGCCGTCGATCACGTCGATGATCCACACCCGTGACTTGGCGAGGCGGCTGCGATCGTCGGCGACCCCCTCCGAGAGGATCCCGTCGTCCGGTCGGTGCACGGCGAGTACCTCGCCGGTCCAGTCCTCGGCGACGTCGTTCGCCACACGCGCGAGCGAACGTCCGTGCAGCAGGCCGCCCGCGCGGGTGCCCCGGACGATGTCCCCGATGCCGGTGGCGAGGTGGGATGCCAGGTCGTGGTCGTCGAGATCGCGCATGAGCACACTCTACGGAGCCCCGTGCGTGTCACGGCGTGTGTCGTAGCCGTACGACATCATGTGTTCATGTCCGTCGCCCTGGACCGGTTCCACCCGGCCACCGCCTCCTGGTTCCGTGGTGCGTTCGGCGCGCCCACCGCCGCGCAGTCCGGTGCGTGGGCGGCCCTCGCGGGCGGTGCCCACACCCTGGTCGTCGCACCGACGGGCTCGGGCAAGACGCTGTCGGCGTTCCTCGCCGCGCTCGACGGGCTTCTCCTGGGCCCGGCCGAACCCGACCCGGGCAGTGCCGCCGGGAGTGCCCGCGCGTCCGGGCCCGGCACCCGTGTCCTCTACATCTCCCCGCTCAAGGCGCTGGCCGTGGACGTCGAGCGCAACCTCCGGGCGCCTCTCGCGGGGATCGCCCGGGAGGCCGCGGCGCTGGGCACGGAGACGCCGGAGGTGACCGTGGGGATCCGGACCGGTGACACCCCGCCGGACGAGCGACGCCGCCAGCGGGCCAGGCCACCGCACATCCTGGTCACCACGCCCGAGTCGTTGTTCCTGCTCCTGACCTCGGCGGCCCGCGAGACCCTGACGGACGTGGACACGGTCATCATCGACGAGATCCACGCGGTTGCCGGCAGTAAGCGCGGCGCGCACCTCGCGCTGAGCCTCGAGCGTCTGGACGAGCTGCTCGACGCGCCCGCGCAGCGGGTGGGGTTGTCGGCGACGGTCCGGCCGCACTCCGAGGTGGCCCGCTTCCTGGCGGGTGAGCGCCCGGTCACCGTGGTGGCGCCGCGGTCGGACAAGAGCTTCGAGCTGTCCGTCCGGGTTCCGGTGGAGGACATGACCGACCTGTCCTCGGCCGCCCCGGATGTGTCCGCACCAGCGGGCACGCCGGGGCAGGGGTCGATCTGGCCGCACGTCGAGCGGCAGGTGGTGGACCTGGTCACCGCGCACCGCTCGACGATCGTCTTCGTCAACTCCCGTCGCCTGGCCGAACGGCTCACCGCCCGCCTCAACGAGATCTACGCCGAGGACACGGACCCCGGGTCCCTGCCCGAGCCCCCGGCCCGGCCGCCAGCGCAGGTGATGGTGCCCTCGGAGGTCACGCGGGGCGCACCGCCGGAGTTGGCGATGGCCCACCACGGGTCGGTGTCCAAGGAGCGCCGGGCGCTCATCGAGGACGCGTTGAAGTCGGGCCGGCTCCGGGCGGTGGTGGCCACGTCGTCCCTCGAGTTGGGGATCGACATGGGGTCGGTGGACCTGGTGGTGCAGGTCGAGTCACCGCCGTCGGTGGCGTCGGGGCTGCAGCGCGTCGGCCGTGCCGGTCACCAGGTCGGTGAGGTCTCCCGGGCGGTGGTGTTCCCCAAGCACCGTGCGGACCTGGTCCACAGCGCGGTGACCGTGGAGCGGATGCTCGCCGGTGCGATCGAGGAGTTGTCGGTCGTCGCCAACCCCCTCGACGTCCTGGCCCAGCAGACGGTGGCGGCGTGTGCGCTGGAGCCGATCGACGTGGAGGAGTGGTTCTCGGCCGTCCGGCGCACGGCCCCGTACCAGGGGCTGCCGCGGTCGGCGTTCGAGGCCACGCTCGACATGCTCGCCGGCAAGTACCCGTCGGCGGACTTCGCGGAATTGCGGCCGCGCCTGGTCTGGGACCGCGACGCGGGGACGCTCACCGGCCGCCCCGGCGCCCAGCGGCTGGCCGTCACCTCGGGCGGCACGATCCCGGACCGCGGACTGTTCGGCGTGTTCATGGTGGGGGAGAAGGCCACCCGTGTCGGGGAGCTGGACGAGGAGATGGTCTACGAGTCCCGCGTCGGTGACGTGTTCGCGCTCGGGGCCTCGAGCTGGCGCGTCGAGGAGATCACCCATGACCGGGTGCTGGTCACCCCCGCGCCCGGCGGCACCGGTCGGCTGCCGTTCTGGCTCGGTGACGACCAGGGTCGGCCCGCCGAGCTCGGCCGCGCGCTGGGCGGCTTCCTGCGGGAGGTCGCGCGCGGCACGGACGCGGAGGCCACCGCCCGGCTGGACGCCGCCGGCCTCGATGCCAACGCCGCGACCAATCTCCGGCGCTTCCTGTCCGAACAGCGCGAGGCCACCGGTCATGTACCCAGCGACACCACGCTCGTCGTGGAGCGTTTCCGCGACGAGGTCGGCGACTGGCGGGTGGTTCTCCACTCGCCGTTCGGGGCGCGGGTGCACTGGCCGTGGGCGGAGGCCGTGCGCGCCCGGCTCGCCGCCGCGCACGGATTCGACGCGGTGCCGGTGGTGTCCGACGACGGCATCATCCTCCGGGTACCGGACATGGGCGACGACGGCGAGGTGGGCGCACGCCCGGGAGCCGAGACGTTCGCCATCGGGGCCGAGGAGGCGGTGGACCTGGTCACCCGGCACGTGGGCGGGTCCGCACTGTTCGCCTCCCGCTTCCGTGAGTGTTCGGCGCGCGCCCTGCTGTTCCCCCGGCTCGACCCCGGCCGGCGGGCGCCATTGTGGCAGCAGCGGCAGAAGTCGGCGCAGTTGCTCGACGTCGCGCGCCGCTACCCGGACTTCCCGATGATCCTCGAGGCGGTGCGCGAGTGTCTGCAGGACGTCTACGACGTCCCGGCGCTCGAGCGGATCCTGACCGAGATCGAGTCGCGCACTGTGCGGATCGTCGAGGTGGACACACCCAGTGCCTCGCCGTTCGCGCAGTCGCTGCTGTTCGACTACGTCGGGGCGTTCCTCTACGAGGGCGACTCGCCGTTGGCGGAGAAGCGGGCGGCGGCGCTCGCGATCGACCCGTCGCTGCTCGGGCAGCTCCTCGGTCGCGTCGAGTTGCGCGAGCTGCTCGACATCGAGGTCCTGGACTCGATCGAACGGCGGCTGCAGCACCTCGAGCCCGATCGCGCCGCCCGCGACGCCGAGGCCGTGGTCGATCTCCTGCGCCTGCTGGGCCCGCTCACGGCCGAGGAGGTCGCGGCCCGGTCCACCGACCCCGACGCCGCTCCCGCCTGGCTCGCCTCCCTGGCCGAGGCGTGGCGCGTGGTCACCGTCGAGCATTCCGGCCGGACGTGGTGGGCCGGCGTCGAAGACGTGTCCAGGCTCCGCGATGGACTGGGTGTCCCGCCGCCGCCCGGGGTGCCGTCGGCGTTCCTCGGCGATGTCACCGACCCGCTCGGTGAGCTCATCCGGCGCTATGCGCGCACCCACGGCCCGTTCACCGTCGACGCGGTCGCCGAGCGTTTCGGGCTCGGGGTGGCCGTCGCCCGCGGCGTTCTCGATCGGCTCACCTCCTCCGGGGTGCTGCTGGCCGGCGAGTTCCGTCCGGGCGCGACGGGCCCCGAGTGGTGCGACGCCGAGGTCCTACGGCACATCCGTCGCCGCTCGCTGGCCGCACTGCGCTCGCAGATCGAGCCGGTCTCGCACTCCGCGCTGGGTCGCTTCCTGCCCGGCTGGCAGAGCCTCGGCAGCGGAGCAGGTGCGGGCACAGCGGCCGGCGCCGAGTCAGGCGCCGAGTCAGGCGTGGACGGGGTTCTCGCCGTGATCGAGCAACTCGACGGCCTCGCGCTGCCCGCCTCCGCTCTCGAACCGCTGATCCTGGCGCCCCGGGTGCGGGACTACTCGCCGACGATGCTCGACGAACTCCTGGCCGGGGGAGAGGTCATCTGGAGCGGGCGCGGTCGGGCGGGCTCACGCGACGGCTGGGTCTCCCTGCACCCAGCCGATTCGGCCGGTGCGACCCTGCCCCTCGATCGACCGAAGCCGGAGGGGCCGGTCCACCTCGCCGTCGTCGATTCCCTGCGCGGCGGCGCCCTGTTCTTCCGCGACATCGTCGCCAAGGTGAAAGACGCGGCTGCGCCCGCGCCTACAGACCCTGCACCTACAGACCCTGCGTACACAGACCCTGCGACTACAGACCCCGTGCTCACCCTCACCGAGGCCGCGGTCCGCGACGCACTGTGGGATCTGGTGTGGGACGGAGCGGTCACCAACGACACCCTCGCTCCGCTGCGCGCGGTGCTGGCCGGCGGCGGATTCTCGGGGTCGGGGACCGCGCATCGTTCGCCCAGGTCCTCCGCCCGACCGCGCCGTGCCCGGCTGGGCAGGACGACCATGGCCCAACTGAACGGCGCCGCCGCCGCGGGGACGAGGACGCCGCCCCTGCTCGCCGGCCGCTGGTCGCTGGTGCCGGAGCCGGTCACCGACGCGACGCTGCGTGCTCACGCCTGGGCCGAGACATTGCTACTGCGTCATGGTGTGGTCACCCGGGGCGCGGTGGAGGCCGAGGAGATCCCCGGCGGGTTCGCGGCCGTGTACAAGGTACTGGCGCAGATGGAGGACTCGGGCCGCTGTCGGCGTGGGTACTTCGTCGACGGCCTCGGAGCCGCCCAGTTCGCCGCCGGCAACACCATCGACCGGCTGCGGACGTTCGACGACACCGCGGACGACGCCCACTGGCCATCCGGAGCGGACGACCCCACCGTTCGGGTCCTCGCCGCGACCGACCCCGCCAACCCCTACGGGGCGGCTCTGCCCTGGCCCTCCGCACGCACGACCGGTGACGGGGCCGCGGGTGGCGAGGGCACGGGGAACGGGTCCGGACACCGCCCCGGTCGCAAGGCGGGAGCTCTGGTGGTGCTGGTCGACGGCGTGTGTGTGCTGTTCGTCGAACGCGGCGGGCGAACCGTGCTGGTCCTCGACGACCGCGCCGGTGCCGTCCCGGCCGCTGCGACGGCGCTCGCCGGAACCGTGAAGTCCGGCGCGGTCGGCGCGCTCACCGTCACCACCCTCGGTGGCGAGCCCGTCCACACCTCGTCCCATGCCGCGGCGTTCGAGGCCGCCGGCTTCGGCATCACTCCCAAGGGGCTGCGGATCCGCCGCTGAACACATCTTGAGTCGGCCGCGGCGAATAGTTAGAGTATGCGCATTAGTGCATGTATTGGAAGGGGTGTTGTCGAATGGGTGCGGGCCATTCCCATGGTCGTCCCTCCGGCCACGCCGGTGGGCGATACCGGGCGCGCCTCGGGGGTGCGTTCGCCCTGACGGCGGCGTTCTTCGGGGTCGAACTGGTCGCCGGCCTGGTCTCCGGCTCCCTCGCCCTCCTCTCCGACGCCGGCCACATGGGCGCGGACGTGGTGGCACTCGGCGCGGCCCTCCTGGCCACGGTGGTCGCCACCCGGCCCGACGCATCAGGCCGCCGGACGTTCGGCCACTACCGCGTGGAGATCTTCGCCTCCGGCCTGGCGGTGCTCATCATGCTCGGCATGGGCGTGTACGTCCTGATCGAGGCCGTCGGTCGTCTCGGCTCCGACGCCTCCGTCGCCACCGGGACGATGCTCGTCGTCGGCGCGCTGGGACTCGTCATCAACGTCATCTCGCTGCTGTTGCTGCGCAGCGGGTCCGACGAGAGTCTGGCAGTGCGTGGCGCGTACCTCGAGGTGCTCGCCGATGCGGCAGGGTCCGTCGGGGTGATCGTGGCGGCGCTGCTCATGCGGGCGACCGGGTCGACGGTGTGGGACCTGGTGGTCGCGGTGGCGATCGCCGTGTTCATCGTGGTCCGCGCGGTGGTGCTCGGACGCCAGGTGGTCGCGGTCCTCGCCCAGCACGCACCCGTCGGCGTCGATCCGGTGGAGGTGGAGGCCCAGCTGGGAGCCCTGCGTGACGTCGAGGAGGTCCATGACCTGCACCTGTGGACACTGACCTCGGGAATGGACGTGGGTACCGTGCACCTGGTGGTCGACTCGGTCGCGGATCACTCAGAGGTGCTCGGCGAGGCTCGGCGCGTCCTCCTGGAGGAGCACGGGATCGAGCACGTGACGGTGCAGATCGAGACCGCCGGGGTCGTCGGTTGCCGCGAACTGGGGTGGTGAACCGTGCCCGAGGGTGATTCGGTGCACCGGGCTGCGGCGCGGGTCCGCGAGGCCCTCGCCGGCCGCACCCTGGACAGGAGCGAGCTCCGTGTACCGAGATTCGCCGCCGTCGATCTCACGGGCAGGTCGGTGGTGACGGCCCGGTCCCGGGGGAAGCACCTCTTCGTCGTCGTCGGCCCCGACGATGAGGGCCGTGACCCCGTCACCCTCCACATCCACCTTAAGATGGAGGGCCGCATCCACGTCCTGCGTGCGGGGGACCGGTGGCGGTTCCCCGCGCACACCGTCCGGCTGCTCCTGCGTGCCGGTGACGTCGAGGTGGTGGGCACGGAACTCGGACTGCTCCGCGCACTGACCCCCGCCGAGGCCGACCGCGCCGTCAGCCACCTCGGGCCCGATCTCCTCAGCGCGGATTGGGACCCGGTGACGAGCACAGACGAGGTCGTGCGGAGGATCAGCGAGCGACCCACTCGTACGATCGGCGAGGCGTTGCTCGACCAGCGCAATCTGGCCGGGATCGGGACCGTCTACCGGGCGGAGCTGTGTTTCCTGCGCGGGGTGGACCCGCGGGATCCCGTCGAGGTCGTGCCGGACCTCCGTGCGATGGTCACTCTGGCGCGGCGGATGCTGGTGGCCAACGCCGACCGCACAGTCCGGGTGACGACCGGCGACACCCGGCGCGGGCGCGAGCTGTGGGTGTACGGCCGCGACGGCAAGCCGTGCCGCCGGTGCGGGACCGAGGTGGAGACGTTCCGTCTCGGAGGACTCGCGGACCCGTACGAACCGAGCGACTCCCTGGATCGCATCGCCTACCGTTGCCCGTCCTGCCAGCCGCGTCGTGCCACACTGGGCGCATCGCCAACGGAGGAGAACTCGTGACCGACCGCAAGACGATTCTGATCACCGGTGCCAGCTCTGGCCTCGGGGAGGGAATGGCCCGCCGCTGGGCCGCGCAGGGGAAGAACCTCGCGCTGTGCGCGCGGCGCCTGGACCGCTTGGAGGAGCTCCGTGCCGAACTGCTGGCGGCGAATCCCTCGATCACGGTGGCGGTCCGCGAGCTCGATGTGGCTGACGGTGACGCGGTGGAGCGGGTGTTCGGCGAGCTGGACGCCGAGCTCGGCGGCATCGACCGGTTCGTACTCAACGCCGGGCTGGGCAAGGGCGCCTCGATCGGCACGGGGAAGGCACACGCCAACCGGGAGACCGCCATGGTGAACGTGGTGGGGACGCTGAACCAGGCCGAGGCGGCGATGGAGCGGCTCTTCACCCGGGGTGAGGGGCACCTGGTGTTCATCTCGTCGGTGAGTTCGTTGCGCGGCATGCCGAAGGCGCAGAACACCTACGGCGCGACCAAGGCGTTCGTCTCGGCCCTGGCGCAGGGTCTCTACGCCGAGCTCGACAGCGCGGGCAGCCGGATCAAGGTGACGGACATTCTCCCGGGGTATATCCGCACGGACATCAACCGGTCGGTGAAGACCGCGTTGATGACCGAGTTCGACGAAGGCGTCGATGCCCTGGTCAAAACGATCGACGCCGAGCCCACCCGCGCGCTGGTTCCCGCCAAGCCGTGGAAGGCGATCGGGCCGCTGCTCACGCTCCTGCCCGAGAAGATCAGCCGCCGCTTCGTCTGACCCACTGGTGGCCCCACCCGGGCCCCGACGAGGGCCGCGCCGGTCATGCCCGGCGCGGCCCTCGTGGTGTCAGAAGGGTGGTGGGTCGATGAGTTCGTCGAGGCGTTCGTGGAGTAGGGCGCGGATGCCTTGCCTTCTCGGGCGCGGCTTTCTCGGGCGTGGTGTCGGTGGCCGCGGCGGTGGTGGAGCTGGCCGCGCCGGTGCTGGAGCTGGAGGCGCCCGTGCCGGGCGCGGGTGGGGTGGGGTCAAAGGTGCGGGCGCGTTCGGCGTTGCGGCGTTCGGTGCGGTGGCGTTCGGCGCGGCGCGACCAGAACGTCGGCTCGGCGTCGGCCTGCTCGTCACCGGTGGGCCCGGGGCTGCGGCGTTGCTGCCGGGTCCACGCCTCGGTCTCGGCGCGCGCCTGTTCACGCCGGTACTCGGCCAGCGGGCCGGAGGGTCGGGTGAGCATGGTGGTGCCGTCCGGGGTGCGCACAATCAGGGTGCCGTCGGGCTGTAGGTCGTAGATCCAGTCGGAGAAGGTCTTGAACCGGTGGTGCCGGCGGCACATTGCGGCCAGGTTTGCCTCGATGGTGTGTCCGCCCCGCTGGGGGTCGGCGTGATCAAACGGCACCACATGGTCCAGATCACAGGCCTCGGCCGGGATCGCGCAGCCGGGGTGGCGGCAGGTGCCGTCCCGCAGCCGGATCCGGCGGGCCAACTGGGCACTGGGCCGGTATTTCAGGGCGGCGCGGGCGTCATCGGCGGCGCCGATGTGGGGATCGATGGGCTCGAAGGTGGCGCCGTCGCTGGTGGCGAGCATGTCGAGCAGGGCCTGCAGGGCGGCCTGGCCGGTGCGGGTGAACTCCACCCGGGCGCCGCCAGCGTCGCGGGCGTGGTTGCCGGTGGCGATGACGGTGACCTTCGGCCGCAACGCCACCCCACCGGTCCCGCCGGGGCGGGCCGCGGTGCCGGCCGTGGCGGCGTCGCCGCACACCAGAGACATCAGGGCGTCGGCGCGACGCTCGGCGATCGAGTAATCCTCGACCTCGCCAGAGCCGCCGGTGCCGGTGTTGGTGTCGGTGTCGGTGTCGGGGTTGGCGGTGTCGGCTTGGGTGTCGGCGTACTTGTGGTCTTTCACGCGCTGGTCGAGGGCCTCGGCCAGGACGGCGGCTTCCTCGGTGGCCAGGATCGCCGAGACACTGGACATGCCGTCGACGCCCTTGTGGAACCGCACCCCGCGGGTGCGGGCCGCTTCCTGACGGCGCAAGCGGATGCCGTTCGCGTCGTAGCGGGCGATGATCGCATCGACGTTGCCGCGGATGGCTTTCTCACCCAACCGCACCCCGCCCTCGATCGCGGCGAGATACTCCTCGACGACCTGCCGCTGCACCGCCTCGAGCACATCGACGTGGACGGTGGCCATCTGCGAGGCCAGGATATTCGCGGCCTGCAGATCCAGCCGCCCCTGCGCCATCGCGGACAGGATCGCCGGATACCGCAGGTGCAGATCGAGGGCGAAGGTGATCATCCGTTCGGCCCGGCCCGTCGAGATCGCCATCGCCGACACCACGTACCCGGCCGCGACATCGATCGGATCGAGCACCGCATGCCCGGGCCGACACTCGCCGCCGCCCGCACCGGACTCCTCCCGGCGCTGGCATTCGACAAACAACTCGTAACAGGCCACGAACCGGCGCGCCGCCGCACGATTCTCGCCCATCCACCCCTCCCGCGCCGCCGCCCGCAACCCCGACAGCGACACGGGCGCCGCGGAACCGGAGCCGCCACCAAACGAGGGCGAGCCACCGGACGGGGATGGGGACGGGCCACCGGCCGCGGTGTCTGCGTTTCCGCCCATGTGCTCCACCCCCTGACCGTCTGGCTACCTGGTGTCGAATCTGTGTTCTATGATACGCACATACATTCGAACAAGCAAGGGTTTTCCTCCAGCGCACCGGGGGAGCACCGGAGGAGCACAGGAGACGCGCTGGGGGTCGAGCAGCTAGGCCGAATCGCGCGGTTCCGGGCCGACGACGTCGAAGAGCATGGCGGTGAACTGCCCGTCGGTGTCGAGTTGACGACGGTGGAGGCGGAGCCGACGGGGGAGCAGGGGGCGGCCGTAGCCGAGGACCACCGCGCACTGGTGGATCCACACCCGGTCGAGCAGGCCGAGATCGGCGAACTGGCCGGCGAGGTCGCCTCCACCGACCACCCAGACGTCCCGCCCTGCCGCGGCCTCGACGAGGCGGGGGTGCAGGTCGGCGATATCGCCGGCGAAGTATTCCACGCCGTCGACGGGGTCGAGGTCCCGGTGGGTGACGACCCAGGTGGGCTGGGAGTACGGCCAGACGAACGGCTGGCCGTCCTTGGTGAGATCCCGGCGGACCCACTCGAAGGTGTTCGCACCGCAGACGATCGAGCCGACGCCGGCGAAGAACCGGTCGAAGTGGAGCTCGGGCACCGACTCGTCATCGGCCCCGGCAGTCGACCCCGGCGCGGCGCCTCCGGGAGTGGCGAACAGCCAGGAGAGGCTTTCGTCGTCGTCGGCGATGTACCCGTCGAGGCTCGTCGCGGTGCAGTAGATCGTGGCCATGCTCAAGAATCGCACGGTGGCGCGCCCCGCGCGAGGGGGACGGCGCACCCCGCTGAGCGGGCCGGGCGCACGAGCCGGCGCGGGAGACGGCGCCGGTGCGGGCGTCAGCGCCGGCCGCGTGCCTCGCGGTAGATCTCGACCAGGGAGTCCGTGGAGGAATCGAAGGTGGGGCCCGGGTGGGTGTCGGCGGTGAGGGCGCCCAGCAACTCGCCGGCCTGGGCCTTGCCCAGCTCGACGCCCCACTGGTCGAACGCGTTGATGCCGAGGATCGCGGCCTGGGTGAACACGATGTGTTCGTACAGGGCGATGAGCTGGCCGAGGACGCCCGGCGAGAGCGACGGCGCGAGGATCGTGGTGGACGGCCGGTTCCCGGGCATGACCTTGTGCGGCGCGAGGGTCGGGTCGACGCCGTCGGCGAGGACCTCCTCTTCGGTCTTGCCGAACGCCAGGACCCGCGACTGCGCGAACAGGTTGGCCATGAGCAGGTCGTGCATGGACACCGCGTCCGACCCGTCGGTGGGGTGGGCGTCCAGGTCCGTGCCCGGGCGGGCGATCCCGATGAAATCGACGGGAACCAGCTGGGTGCCCTGGTGGAGGAGCTGGAAGAACGCGTGCTGGCCGTTGGTGCCGGGCTCGCCCCAGTAGACCTCGCCGGTGGGGTAGGTGACATCGGAGCCGTCGAGCCGGACCGACTTGCCGAGCGACTCCATGGTCAGCTGCTGCAGGTAGGCCGGGAACCGTCGGAGGTCCTGGGCGTAGGGGATCACGGCCTTGGACTGCGACCCGAGGAAGCACGTGTACCAGATCCCCAGCAGCGCCATGAGGACCGGTGCGTTGTGCTCGGGCGCCTCGGTGGCGAAGTGCTCGTCCATCGTGTGGAAGCCCTCGAGCAGTTCGATGAACGCCGGTGGCCCCACCGTGATCATCACCGACAGCCCGATGGCGGAGGAGACGGAATATCGTCCACCGACCCAGTCCCAGAACTCGAACATCTTGTCCGCCGCGATGCCGAAGTCGGCGACCTTCTCGGCGGCGGTGGAGACGGCGACGAAGTGCGAGGCGATCGCGTCGTCGGAGCCCAGGGCCTCCACGAAGTGGCGGCGCGCCGCGTGCGCGTTGGCCATGGTCTCCTGGGTGGTGAACGTCTTGGACGCCACCACCACCAGGGTCGTTGCCGGGTTGATCTCCGCGAGCGTGGCCGAGAGGTCGGCGGGGTCGACGTTGGAGACGTACCTGGCGCTGATGCCGGCCGTCCGGAACTGCCGCAGGGCGCTGTCGACCATCACCGGGCCAAGGTCGGAGCCCCCGATGCCGATGTTGAGCACCGTGTCGATCCGCTCGCCCGTGTGTCCGGTCCACTCGCCGGAGCGGACGCGGTCGGAGAAGTCGGCCATGCGTGTGAGTACCGCGTGGACGTCGGCCACCACGTTCCGGTCGTCGACGACGAGTTCGGCATCGGGCGGAAGACGCAGCGCAGTGTGGAGAACCGCGCGATCCTCGGTCGTGTTGATGCGGTCGCCCCGGAACATCGCGGCCCGCTGCGCCGGCAGCCGGGCGGCGTGGGCGAGTTCGAGCAGGGCGGACAGGATCTCGTCGGTGACCAGATGTTTGGACAGGTCCACGTGCAGATCGCCCGCGGTGACCGACATCCGGCGGCCGCGGTCCGGGTCGGCGTCGAACAGCTCCCGCAGAGACACCTCGCCGATCGACGGAACCAGGTTCTCCACCGCTGTCCACTGCTTCGTCGTGCTGATGTCGGTCATGGCTTCGAGGCTAACCGGGAATAACGGCGGGCCGCGGGCCGTTCCGGCGATGTGACCCCCGTAGTTCCTCCCGACGCCCCCATCGCCCGCCAGGCCGAGCGACTCATCGAGCTCGGCGTGCCCGAGCTCGCCGGAATCACGGCCGACCAACTGCGGGCCCACGCCCGCGCCCTGCCTGCCGGACCCGGTGACAGCGAAGGCGGTGGCGGGTCCGTGCTGGCCGTCCACCCGTCCCTGGTGCCCACCGCGCGACTGGCCACCCTCATGCGCCGCGACGGTAAGGCGGGCTTCGTCGTCGTCGACATGACCGACCTGGCCGAGTTCGTGCCCACCGACGGCGTCCACGTCCCGGACGCCCCGTTGTACCTGGTGGGGGACGTGACACGCGACGACGACATGCTGGACTGGACGCCCACCGACGCCCACACCGAGATGGACGCCCGGGGTCGTACCCCGCTCACCGTCTCCGAGGGGATCAGCTGGCTGCTTCAGCGCCCCGACCTACTGGAGCCCGGGAAGTGCTTCATGTGCATCGGCTCACGCAAACCCAAGAAGGGCGGCGGGCTGGACTCGCGGACGCCCGCACTGTGGATCAGTGGCGGGACCGGCCGCGATGGCAAAGCGAACAAGGGCGCACCCAAGGTGGGGTGGTGCTGGGCGAACAATCACCACACCTGGCTGGGCTTCGCGTCCACGGCGGGCAGGGTCGGGCCGGAGGAGTAGCCGGGGCCCTGGTTGTCAGTACAGCTAGTAGCCCAGGCGGCCCCGGCCGAGACGCAGGAGCATGCCGGCGAGGGTCTGCCCTTCCTCGCCGAGTGAGGAGAACCGCTCGTAGACCTTGAGCTCCCGGGTGTGGACGAGTTTCGTGCCGCCGGACTTCATCCGTGTGCGGCCGATGCGCTTGGAGATCTCGCTGCGGCGGACGATCGCGTCGAGGATCTCGGCGTCCAGGCGGTCGATCTCCAATCGCAGTTCCTGGATTTCGGACTCTGACAGCGGGTCGTCGGTGCCGGCGGGATCGATGCTCATGACCGAATTATCCCACTGCGCCCCGAACCGGACGAATGACCGTCTAATGTTTCCGCCCGTGGAAGATATCAACACGTTTCTCGCCGACATCGGATCGGTGATCTGGGGGCCGTTCGTCCTCATCCCGTTGCTGCTGGGCACCGGCCTGTTCCTGACGATCCGGCTGCGGATGCTGCAGTTCCGCAAGCTGGTCCCCGCCCTGCGGCTGGGGCTGCTCAAACGGAAGGACGACGGCGGCGAGGGTGACATCTCGCAGTACCAGGCGTTGACCACCGCCCTGGCCGCGACCGTCGGTGTGGGCAACATCGTCGGTGTCGCCACGGCCATCGCGCTGGGCGGACCGGGTGCCCTCTTCTGGATGTGGATCACCGCGCTCGTCGGCATGGCGTCCAAGTACTCCGAGGCGTTCCTCGGTGTGCGCTTCCGCGTCACCGACGCCCGCGGCGAGCAGTCCGGCGGCCCGCAGTACTACCTGCACCGGGGGTTCGCGGAACTCTTCGGGCGCACCGGCGGCAGGATCGGCCTCGTCCTGTCCATCGTGTTCGCAGTGTTCGCCGTCCTGGCCAGCTTCGGCATCGGCAACATGACGCAGGGCAACGCGGTGGCCACCCAGTTGGACAACTCGTTCGGCGTCCCGCACGTCACCACCGGCATCGTGATGTTCGTCCTCACCGGCGCGGTCCTCCTCGGCGGAATCAAGGCGATCGGCCGCGTCACCGCCGGGTTCGTGCCGCTGATGATCGTGCTCTACCTCGTCGGCGGGACCGTCGTGCTCGCGGTCAACGCCGGCCAGATCCCGTCGGCATTCGGTCAGATCTTCTCGGATGCCTTCACCGGCACCTCGGCGGTCGGCGGCTTCGTCGGCTCGGCGATCCTCTACGCCATCCAGATGGGTGTCGCCCGCGGCATCTTCTCCAACGAGTCCGGTATGGGATCCGCAGCCATCGCGGCGGCGGCCGCCAAGACCACGCACCCCACCCGGCAGGGCCTGGTGTCGATGACCCAGACGTTCATCGACACCATCATCGTCGTGACGTTCACCGGTCTGGTGCTGGTGACCACGGGTGTGTGGCAGGAGGGCAGCGACAGCGCCGGGACGATGACCGCAGACGCCTTCGGCTCCGCGATCCCCGAGGGCGACAAGCTGGTCGCGGTGTCCATCGCGTTCTTCGCCTTCTCCACCATCCTCGGTTGGTCGTACTACGGCGAGCGCTGTATGGAGCGGCTCGTGGGCGCGCGCGGCGTCATCCCGTACCGCATGGTGTTCACCTGTGTGGTGTTCGTGGGGGCGGTCACCGAGCTCGAGGTGGTGTGGAACTTCGCCGACGTCATGAACGGCCTCATGGCCATCCCCAACCTCATCGGCCTCCTGGTCCTCTCCGGCCTCATCGTCCGTGAGACGCGCCACTACCTGGACAACGACCCCGGTCTGACCGCCACGGCGTCCCAGGTGAAGGAGTTCACGGGGGCCGGTCAACGCTGAGCCCGGGGTGTCGGACCGAGTGGGTAGATTGGACCCACGATGACCGACACCGCACACGCTTCCGCCCGACCGACCACGCCCCACTCGCCCCTCCTGGACGGGCTCAACCCACAGCAGGCCGCCGCGGTCACACACCGCGGCGGCCCGTTGTTGATCGTGGCCGGCGCGGGCTCGGGCAAGACCAGCGTGCTCACGCGGCGGATCGCGTACCTGCTGGCCGAGGGTGGCGCGCACCCGGGGCAGATCCTGGCCATCACGTTCACCAACAAGGCCGCCGCCGAGATGCGCGAGAGGGTCGCCACACTGGTCGGCCCGCACGCCGAGCGGATGTGGGTGGCGACGTTCCACTCGATCTGTGTGCGGATCCTGCGCGCGCAGTCCGCGCTCCTGGGGACGCGGAACTCCAATTTCACGATCTACGACTCGGACGACTCCCGGCGGCTGCTCGGGATGATCGCCAAGGAGCAACAGCTCGAGGTCAAGAAGTTCACCCCCCGGATGCTGGCCACCGCGATCTCCAACCACAAGAACGAGCTGCGCGAGCCGTCGGAGGCGATGGACCGGGCGCTCGAGGATTCGGACCGGACCGGGCAGACCGTGGCGGCCGTCTTCACCGAGTACCAGTCGCGTCTGCAGGCGGCCAACGCCTTCGACTTCGACGACCTGATCGGGGAGACCGTCGGGCTGCTCCGGGCGCACCCGCAGGTCGCGGCGTACTACCGGCGCCGGTTCCGGCACGTGATGGTGGACGAGTACCAGGACACCAACCACGCGCAGTATGTCCTGGTCCGGACGTTGGTCGGCGGGGTGGCGGGGGACGACGACGAGGTGGGCGTCCCCCCGGCGGAACTCTGCGTGGTCGGTGACGCCGACCAGTCGATCTACGCGTTCCGCGGGGCCACGATCAGGAACATCGAGGACTTCGAACACGACTACCCGGACGCGCGGTCCATCCTGCTCGAGCAGAACTACCGCTCCACGCAGACCATCCTGTCGGCCGCCAACGCCGTCATCTCCCGGAACCCGGGACGGCGCGAGAAGAGCCTGTGGACGGACGAGGGCGCCGGCGAGCTGCTGGTGGGCTACGTGGCGGACAACGAGCACGACGAGGCGCGGTTCATCGCCGGGGAGATCGACCGGTTGATCGACTCCGGTGACGCGTCCTACTCGGACGTGGCCGTGTTCTACCGCACCAACAACTCCTCGCGCGTCATCGAGGACGTGTTCGTCCGCCTGGGCCTGCCCTACAAGGTGGTCGGCGGCACCCGGTTCTACGAGCGCAAGGAGGTGCGCGACGTGGTCGCCTACCTCAAGGTGCTCAGCAATCCGGACGACACCGTGGCGCTGCGGCGCATCCTCAACACCCCGAAGCGGGGGATCGGGGACCGCGCCGAGGCGTGCGTGGTGGTCCACGCCGAGCAGCGGGCCATCGGCTTCGGCGAGGCGCTGCGTGACGCGGCCGCCGGGAAGGTCGCGCTGCTGCCCACCCGGTCTGTCAAGGCGATCGCCGGATTCGTCACCCTGCTCGACGAGCTGCGCGGACGGCTGGACGGCGGCGACCACGCCGGAGGCGAAGGGTCGGCCCCCGACGTCGGCGCGCACGTCGAGGCGGTGCTCGAGCGGACCGGCTACCGGGCCGAGCTCGAGGCCTCGAACGACCCGCAGGACGCCGCCCGTCTGGACAACCTCAACGAGCTCGTGGGCGTGGGTCGCGAGTTCTCCTCCGAGGCGGCTCTGCAACGTTCCGCGCGCGAACAGGGCTTCGGGGAGGAATCGGCGGGGGACGCCGCGGGGGCGGTCGCCGACCAGGCGGATGTGGTGGACGCGCAACTCGACGAGGGGATCGCCGAGCCCGGGTCGCTGGCCGCGTTCCTCGAACGGGTGTCGCTCGTCGCGGACGCCGACCAGATCCCGGCGGAGGACCAGGGGCAGGTCACACTCATGACCCTGCACACGGCCAAGGGGCTCGAGTTCCCCGTCGTGTTCCTGGTGGGCATGGAGGACGGGCTCTTCCCGCACATGCGGGCGCTCGGTGACCCGGCGGAACTGTCCGAGGAGCGGCGGCTCGCCTACGTGGGCATCACCCGCGCCCGGAAGCGGCTGTACCTGACCCGCGCCATGATGCGCTCGTCGTGGGGTCAGCCCATGACCAACCCGGGGTCCCGCTTCCTCGAGGAGATCCCGTCGGAGGCGATCGAGTGGCAGCGCGAGGAGCCTGCGGGAGGCGGCGGATTCGGCGACGACTCCGGGTTCGCGCCCCGGCGCCGGTTCGGCGGGGGCGGGGCACATGGGCGCCGGCGGGGGCGGCGGGTTCGGTTCCGGCGGCGGCAGGTCCTCCGGGATCCCGAGGTCCACGTCATCGGCGCCCGTCCTCGAGCTGGTTCCGGGCGATCGCGTCACCCATGACAAGTACGGGCTCGGGAAGGTCCTGTCATGCGACGGGGCCGGGATGCGGGCCACCGCGACGATCGACTTCGGGGCGTCCGGCAAGGTCCGGCTCATGCTCATCGGGGGAGTCCCCATGCAGAAGCTCTAGGAGTCCGGGCTCGATTCTGTGCGCGGAGATCGCGTGCGTATCGAGGGAAGACAGGTGGGGCCCGCCCCCGGGTCAGCTCCCCAGCGAGGCTGAGCCCGTGCTTCCGGGGCCGGCGAGGGCGATCCCGTTCTGGGCCAGCCAGGCCACGGGATCGACCCGCTGCGTGCCGTCGACCAGCACTTCGAAGTGCAGGTGGGTCCCGGTAGAGAATCCCCGATTGCCCATGCCGGCGACCTTCTGACCGGCGACCACGCGTGCGCCCTTGGTCACGTCGACCGTCTCCATGTGGCCGTAGACGGTAATGGTGCCGTCGTCAGCCATGATCCGCACCCAGTTTCCGAAGCCCTGAGCGGGACCCGCGTCGATCACCAAGCCGTCAGTGGCCGCGAGAATGGGGGTGCCCATTGAATTGGCGACGTCGATGCCTCCGTGCAACGCTCCCCAGCGCGAGCCGAAATCCGAGGTGAGCGTACCCACTGTGGGTGCTGCGAATCTCGGACGCCGGGCCTGCTCCTCGGCGATCTCACGCTGAGTGTTGATCTCGGTGCCCGCGTACAGCATCGTCGAGCTGATGTCATCGGTGGACGAGCCGTCGGCAGCGGCCGGCACGACGACCGGCGCCGGGGCCGAGGGCGTCGCCGGCGCCGAGGTCGACGGTGCACTGGGCGCGGAGGTGGCGGGGGCGGGCTCCCCGTTGGCGAGCAGGGCGATGTCCCCGGCCTCGGCCGAGTGGGTGCTCGTGTCGCTCATGGCGGAGCCGGCCGAAGCCGCGGTCACCGCGGCGCCGGCCGCGACGGCCAGGACGGCTGCGCGACCGCGCAGTGCGTGCGGCGGCGCGGGCATCCGGTGACGGCCGACCCGGTGCGCACCGGCAGGGGGGATGACGACGGGAGTCGCGGCTTCCTCGAATTGCGACTTCTGCACCGTGTCGTTTCCCCTCTGCGTTCGCGCCGTGATCTTTTCGTGATGAACGTCGTCCAACGTAACGGATCGGCAACGGTGCCGCAAGGTTGTCGGCGGCGCGTGAGGGAGGGGTGCGTCACACCGGTGTGACTCGTGGTGCCCGAGGGGCTCCGGGGTGCCCATGTGTGGGGTGTGACGGTTCGGACTGCCGTCCGGTGTGATCCACTACACACAGCTACCCCCAGTGTGCGACGGGGGACACACCACGCGCCTAGGATGAGGCAGGACTCGGCTTTCAACAGGGCCGGGCGAATCTACCCACGTCAAGATGGTGAGCTGATGGATCTCTTTGAATACCAGGCAAAGGCTCTTTTCGCGAAGCATGACGTGCCCACCACCCCGGGGCGCGTCGCGGACACCGCGGAAGAGGCCGAGAAGGTTGCGGCCGAGATCGGCAAGCCTGTCGTCGTCAAGGCGCAGGTCAAGGTCGGTGGCCGTGGCAAGGCCGGCGGCGTGAAGCTGGCGGAGGATGCCAAGGAGGCCCGCGCCCGGGCCGAGGACATCCTGGGCCTGGACATCAAGGGCCACATCGTCAAGAACCTGCTGGTCGCCGAGGCCAGCGACATCGCGGAGGAGTACTACATCTCCTTCCTGGTCGATCGGTCGAACCGCAACTACCTGGCCATGTGCTCGGTCGAGGGCGGCGTCGAGATCGAGCAGGTCGCCGAGGAGTCCCCGGACCGCCTCGCCCGGATCAACATCGACCCCACGGTCGGTGTCGACGAGGCCAAGGCCCGCGAGATCGCGAAAGCCGGCCACCTGCCGGAGGAGGTGCTGGACGCCGCTGCGGTGACCATCGCCAAGCTGTACGACGTCTTCATCAAGGAGGACGCCACGCTGGTCGAGGTGAACCCGCTCGTCCGTACGCCGAATGACGAGATCCTCGCCCTCGACGGCAAGGTCACCCTGGACGAGAACGCCGAGTTCCGTCACAAGGAGACCTTCGCCGACTTCGCCGACGCGGGCACCACGGATCCGCTCGAGCAGAAGGCCGCGGAGAACGACCTCAACTACGTCAAGCTGGACGGACAGGTCGGCATCATCGGCAACGGCGCCGGTCTGGTCATGTCGACCCTCGACGTCGTCGCCTACGCGGGCGAGAACCACGGCGGCGTCAAGCCCGCCAACTTCCTCGACATCGGCGGCGGTGCCTCTGCCGAGGTCATGGCCAACGGTCTCGACGTCATCCTCAATGACGAGCAGGTCAAGAGCGTGTTCGTCAACGTCTTCGGCGGCATCACCGCGTGTGACGCGGTCGCGAACGGCATCGTCAAGGCCCTGGAGATCCTGGGCGACGAGGCCAACAAGCCCCTCGTGGTCCGGCTCGACGGCAACAACGTCGAGGAGGGTCGCAAGATCCTCGCCGAGGCGAACCACCCGCTCGTGACCCTGGCCGACAACATGGACTCCGGCGCCGACAAGGCCGCCGAGCTGGCCGCCAAGTAAGAAGCTAAAGGACCTTACACACATGTCGATTTTCCTCAACAAGGACAACAAGGTCATCGTCCAGGGCATCACCGGCGGCGAGGGCAGCAAGCACACCGCCCGCATGCTCGCGGCCGGTACCCAGATCGTCGGCGGCGTCAACGCCCGCAAGGCCGGCACGACGGTGTCCCACAAGGACGCCGACGGTAACGACGTCGAGCTGCCCGTGTTCGGTTCCGTGAAGGAGGCCATGGAGGCCACCGGCGCCGACACGACGATTCTGTTCGTCCCGCCGCCGTTCACCAAGGACGCGATCATCGAGGCCGTGGACGCGGAGATCGGGCTCGCCGTGGTCATCACCGAGGGCGCCCCGGTGCTGGACACCGCCACCGCGTGGAACTACAACGTCGCCAAGGGCGGCAAGACCCGCATCATCGGCCCCAACTGCCCGGGCATCATCACGCCGGGCGAGTCGCTGGTCGGTATCACCCCGGCCAACATCGCGGGCAAGGGGCCGGTCGGTCTGGTGTCCAAGTCGGGCACCCTGACCTACCAGATGATGTACGAGCTGGCCGACTACGGTTTCTCGACCGCCATCGGCATCGGTGGCGACCCGATCGTCGGCACCACGCACATCGACTGCATCGAGGCCTTCGAGAACGACCCGGAGACCAAGGTCATCGTCATGATCGGCGAGATCGGCGGCGACGCCGAGGAGCGTGCGGCCGATTACATCAAGGCCAACGTCACCAAGCCGGTCGTCGGCTACGTGGCCGGCTTCACCGCACCCGAGGGCAAGACGATGGGCCACGCCGGCGCCATCGTCTCCGGCTCCGCGGGTACCGCGCAGGCCAAGAAGGAGGCCCTGGAGGCCGCGGGCGTCAAGGTCGGCAAGACGCCGTCCGAGACCGCGCAGCTGGCCAAGGATCTTCTCGACGCCATGTGATACGCCCGCGGTGGCCCTCCCGGCCACCGCGAGTGAGCAGGCCCCAGCGACCCCCGTCATCCCCGGATGGCGGGGGTCGCGGCGTGCCGGGGGTGCCCCGCGCCGGCGGGTATCTACGGTTGTCAGAGTGAGTCCCCCACGCGTCATCCGGCCCGCTGCGAGACGGTCGCCCGCGGGTGCCCGCTCGTTGTTGTGGACGGCGGCCGCCGCGGCGCTGCCCGTCATCGTCTCCGTACTGGTGCTGGCGGCGCTCACCCTGGCGGTTCTGCTGTTCACCGCCGACGGATTCGACTCGCTGTTCGCGGTGGTCGCGGTGGAGTGGCTGGTGGTCAACCGGGTGCCGCTGACCGTGGACCGGGTCGAGCTGGGGTTCCTGCCGTTGTTGCCCGCGCTGATCTATGTGGCGGTCCTGGCCCGGCAGACCCGTGCGGTGCTGGCGGACGTCGAGCAGCCGGGCCCGCGCGAGGCGGGTGCGGCGATGGCCGGTGTGACGCTGGCGGGTCTGCTGTTGACCGGTCTGGCGACGCTCCTGGTGGGGTCCGCGGCCTCGGATTTCGCTGTGCGCGAGTCGGCCCTGTCGACGGCGTTGCTGTGGACCGCAGGTGTGGGGATCGTGGGTTCGGGGCTGGGGGTGTGGCTGTACTTCCGCCGCGACCTGCGCGAGATCCTTCCGCTGTGGGTGCGCGGGGGGATCCACCTGGGCGCCGCGTTCGTCGCCGCGACGTGGGCCGTCGCGACACTGCTGGTGCTGGTCGGACTGGTGATGGCGTGGGAGCCGGTGGGGTCGGTCCTGGAGATCGGCAAGGGCGTCGTGGGCGCGGCCGCGCTCGCGGGCATCTCGGTGGCGTACCTGCCCAATGTGGTGATGACGGGGGCCGCGCTCATGGTCGGCGGGGAGGCGCACCTGGGCGAGGCCTCGTACAGCGTGTTCGCGGTGTCCCGGGGGCCGATGCCTGAGGTGCCGTTGGCGGCCGTCCTGCCCACCACCAACCCGCACTGGGTCGTGCAGGGCCTGTTGCTCGTGACGGTGTTCGTGGCGGCCGGGCTCGCGAGGTCGGTCGCGCACTGGTTCCGCACGACGGGCGACGCCGTCAAGGCGACGTGGCTGGCCGCGGGGATCGTGGCCCTGGTGATCGCGGTGAGCCCGGTCATCGCGGGCGGTCGGCTGGGGATGCTGGGCATGGTCGGGACGGGCTCGCTCATCGCGGCGTCGATGGCCCTGGTGCTGTTCGGCATCATCGGGTCGGCGACGATCGTCTTGTCGTTGGCGGGCCTGACTCGGCGCCGCGAGCGGGCCGAGAGCGAACTCGAGCGGCGTCGTCGCCGCGCCGGGACCGCCCCGGTGGTCGAGGACCCGGTCGAGGACCCGGCGGAGTATCCGGTCGAGGACCCGATCGGGAGCGGGGTGGGCGAGGTCGGCGAGGCCAGCACGTCCGGTGTCGAGGACGCTGGTGTCGAGGACGCCGGGGTCGACAGCGCCGGGGTCGACGACGAGGTCGCCGCTTCCGACACCGCCGCGGAAGCCGAGGTGGACGCGCAGCCAGACCTCGACCCGGCTGCCGACGAGGACGCCACGGTTGCCGGGGGTCCGCCATCACCGGCGGTGGTCGAGGACCCACGGCCGGCGGAGGAGCAGCCCGCGGAGGGTCAGCCCGCCGAGGATCAGTTCGAGGAGGTCCGGCTCGACGAGGGCGAGCCCGAGGACACCCGGCGTGGGGACAGGGTCGCCGACGATGCCGAACCCGGCGATGCACAGTCCGACTCCGACGATCCGACCGGTCTGCCTGCCGAGGGCAGAGGGGCGGCCGACTAGACTCCCAGCCGTGGCCCGCGCTCCCGGTGGGTCTGAGGATCGACGGGTAGGAGAGCCGGACGTGGTCGGTAGCGAGACCCCCAGCGCCTCTTCGCCCAGCGCCGGTTCCGCCAGCGCCGGTGCCCCCGATGCCGACCCCGCCGGTGCCCGCCGCGTCGTCCTGATGGCGTCCGGTTCCGGGACCCTCGCGCAGAGCGTGCTCGACGCCGCCGACGCCCCCGGCTGCCCGTACCGCATCGTCGCGCTGGTCTCCGACCGCGACTGCGAGGCCGTCGCCAGGGCCGACCGCGCCGACCTCCCGACGGCCGTCGTCCGGCCCGGCGACCACGCCGACCGCGCCGACTGGGACCGCGCCCTCACCGACGTGGTGAGCGGGTTCGATCCCGACTGGGTGGTCTCGGCGGGCTTCATGCGCATCCTCGGCGCCGCGTTCCTCGAACGGTTCGACGGTCGCGTGCTCAACACCCACCCGGCGTTGCTGCCGTCGTTCCCCGGCGCCCATGCGGTGCGCGACGCGCTCGCCTACGGGGTGACCGTCACCGGCAGTACCGTCCACCTGGTCGACGCCGGCGTGGACACCGGACCCGTGATCGCCCAGCGTGTCGTCGACGTCCACCCGGACGACACCGAGGCCACCCTCCATGAACGCATCAAAGTCGTCGAGCGCGAGATGCTCGTCGACGTCCTCGCGGCCGCCGCCCGTGGCCGACTCCACATCGAAGGTCGAAAGGTGCACCTAACGTGACCGATTCCCGCAGGCCCGTCCGCCGCGCACTCATCAGCGTCTACGACAAGACCGGGCTCACCGAGCTCGCCCGGGGGCTCGCCGACGCCGGGGTCGAGATCGTCTCCACCGGCTCGACCGCGCAGCGTATCGCCGACGCCGGGGTCGCCGTGACGCCCGTCGACGCGCTGACCGGGTTCCCGGAATGCCTCGAAGGCCGCGTCAAGACCCTGCACCCGCGGGTTCACGCCGGCATCCTCGCCGACACCCGCAAGCCCGAGCACCTCGAGCAGATCGCCGACCTCGGTGTGCACCCGTTCGAGCTCGTCGTCGTCAACCTCTATCCCTTCACCGACACCGTCGCCTCCGGCGCCGATTACGACGCCTGCGTCGAGCAGATCGACATCGGCGGACCGTCGATGGTCCGCGCGGCCGCGAAGAACCACCCGTCGGTGGCTGTGCTCGTCGACCCCGCCGGATACGGCGAGGCGCTCGAGGCCGTCGCGGCCGGTGGCTTCACCCTCGAGAAGCGCCGCAGCCTGGCCGCCGCCGCGTTCCGCCACACCGGGGCCTACGACGTCGCCGTGGCCACGTGGATGACCGCACAGACCGCGGAGCCGACCGATGAGGGCGCGGAGGCGTTCCCGGTGTGGCAGGGGCAGAGCCTCGACCTCGCCGCCACCCTGCGCTACGGCGAGAACCCGCACCAGAGCGCCGCCCTCTACACCGACGCTGCCGCCGCGCCCGGCCTCGCCCAGGCCACCCAGGTGCACGGCAAGGAGATGAGCTACAACAACTACGTCGACGGCGACGCCGCGTGGCGCTCCGCCTTCGACCACGCCGAGCCGTGCGTCGCGATCATCAAGCACGCCAACCCGTGCGGCATCGCGATCGACGCCGACATCGCGGCCGCCCACCGCGCCGCGCACGAGTGCGACCCCGTCAGCGCGTTCGGTGGCGTGATCGCCGCCAACCGCGAGGTCACGGTGGAGATGGCCGAGCAGGTCGCCGAGATCTTCACCGAGGTGATCATCGCCCCGTCCTACGCGGACGGTGCCGTGGAGATCCTGCAGCGCAAGAAGAACATCCGCATCCTCTCCGCGCAGACGCCCGCCGAGGGCGAGTTCGAGCGCAAGCAGATCTCCGGCGGCGTGCTGGTCCAGCAGCGTGACTCGCTCGACGCCGACGGTGACGTGGTCGCCGGCTGGACCAAGGCGTGCGGCGACGACGCCGACGAGCAGACCCTGCGCGACCTGCTGTTCGCGTGGCGCGCGTGCCGTGCGGTCAAGTCCAACGCCATCCTGCTCGCGCAGTCCGGCGCCACCGTGGGCGTGGGCATGGGCCAGGTCAACCGCGTCGACTCCGCCCGGCTCGCCGTGCAGCGCGCGGGGGAGCGGGTCACCGGGTCGGTCGCCGCGTCGGACGCGTTCTTCCCCTTCGCGGACGGGCTCGAGGTGCTCGCCGAGGCGGGCGTGCGCGCGGTGGTCCAGCCCGGCGGCTCCGTCCGCGACGCCGAGGTGATCGAGGCCGCGGAGAAGGCGGGGATCACCATGTACTTCACCGGCGCCCGGCACTTCTTCCACTGAGACGGCACGTCCGAGATGGCACTGACATGACCGGGACCGGGGCCGCGGGCAGCGGGGTGGGCGAGCAGCAGGACGCCGCGGCCCCGCTGACCCCGCGCGCCCGGGCCAAGGCACGGCGCCGCGACGAGATCCTCGTGGCCGCCGCCCGCCTCATGGCCCGGCGCGGGTTCCACGCCGTGCGGCTGGACGACATCGGCGCCGAGGTCGGGATCTCCGGGCCCGGCATGTACCGGTACTTCACCTCCAAGGAGGACGTACTGGCCGAGATGCTGCTCGACATCTCCCGTCGCCTGCGGGACGGTGGGCGGGCGGCGGTCGAGCGGGCCGGCGAGCCGGCGGACGTGCTCGATGCCCTGCTCGGGGTGCACGTGGACTTCGTCGCCACGGAGCCCGATCTCATCAGCGTGCAGTTCCGTGACCTCGGTTCCCTGCCGGCCGCTCCCCGGCACGAGGTGCGCACCCTGCAGCGGGAATACGCGCAGTTGTGGGTGGACGCCCTGGTGCGGGTGCGTCCCGAGCTCTCGTCGATCGAGGCGCGGGCCCACGTCCACGCTGTGTTCGGGCTCCTCAACTCCAGCCCCCGGCTGCCGGCCATGGGCGAGGCCGACCTTCGGCGCGTGCTCACGGCGATGGCCTCGGCCGCGCTGCGGTCCTGAGCGCCTGCCCGGGTGCCGATCTGCCCCTCGGTTCGCTCGTGATCGGCATGCGCCGGTCAGTCTGAGGGTTCCTCTCGTCGTCTCGGGGGTTCGCCGATCAGGTGAGGGTGGACCGGAGGCGGGCCATCTCCTCCCGGTAGCGCTCGACGTTCGCGAGCTTGACGTGCTCGTAACCGCGGACCATGTCCGGCAGCTCCGCAAGCGCCACCGCGGTCGCCCACCAGGTGGCGTCCTTGCCCACCGGGCCCGCGCGCCGCAACTCCGAGGCCAGGTCGGCGACGAGGTCGCGGTACCCGGCCAGCAGCTCACGCTCGACGCGGCGGACCTCCGCGTAGCCGAAGAGGTCCATCCGCGTGCCGCGCAGTCGCTTCATCCGGGCCAACGCCTTCATCGCCGGCATGGCCCGCGGGCCGATCGAGATCTTCTTCTTCATTCCCATCGCGCGCAGCGCCGGAGGATGCAATTTCAGTCTGGCCACCGCCCCCTCGCCCCAGTCCTCGTCGAGCTGCGCCGCGAACTGTGGATCCACGGCCAGGCGGGCGACCTCGTACTCGTCCTTGTAGGCCATCACCTTGAACAGGTTGCGGGCCACGGCGAGGCTGAGCTGCTCGGGGACGCCGGCCTCGGCGGCACGGACCTCCTCCACGCGCCGGACGTAGTCGAGCGCGTACGCCTCGTCCTGGTAGCCGATCAGTTCGTCGACCCGGAGTGCGATCACGTCGCGGAGCTCGTCGGAGGCGTCGGCGTCGAGGTGGGTCAGCAGTCGCTCCGCCGCGGGGGAGGGCACGTGCCGGCCCGCCGCGACCGTTCCGGCCGGGCGGTGCAACCCGGCCGCCAACGCCGCCAGCGCGTTCGGCTCGGCGACCGCCTGCCGGCCGCGACGGAAGGCCTGCAGGTTCGCGTCGACGGACACCCCGTTGAGCTCGATCGCCCGCTCGATCGACCGGGCCGAGATCGGCAGGGCACCGCTCTGGTACGCGGCCCCGACCATGAGCATGTTGGCGGTCTGGGTGGACCCGAAGAGTTGCTGGGTGAGCGCCCCCGGGTCGAGGTACAGCCCGCGCGAGGTGGTCGGGTCGATGATCGCCTGGATGTCCGAGGTGGTCGGGTAGTGCTCGGAGGTGTCGATCACCATCTTCCCGGTGGGGATCTGGGTGGTGGACACCACCGCGGTGGTGCGATCGGGAGCGGCCACCTTCAGGTGGGTGCTGTCCGCACCGACCAGGCCGTCACAGCACAGGTACAGATCGCAGTCGCCGGCCCCGATCTTCGGGGGCTGTTCGGTCGGCGTGCGGGTGACGCGGACGTCGGAGACCACCGCGCCGCCCTTCTGGGCGAGCCCGGTCATGTCCAGGGTGCGCGCCGAGTGGCCGTCGAGGACGGCCGCGGTGGCGAGGATCGCCGAGACGGTGACGATGCCGGTGCCGCCGATCCCGGTCAGCCGCAGGGAGAAACCGCGGTCGGGCTCGACCCCGGCGCGGACCGGTTCCGGGATCGCGTCGGCCGCCAGGGCAGGCGCGGACGCCACCCGCCGCGACTTCTCACCGGGGACGACGGTGACGAACGAGGGGCAGTCACCCTCCAGGCACGAGAAGTCGAAGTTGCAGGTGGACTGGTCGATCTGCGTCTTCCGGCCGAACTCGGTCTCCACCGGATGGACCGACAGGCAGTTGGACTTCCGGCCGCAGTCCCCGCATCCCTCGCAGATGCGCTCGTTGATCACCACCCGCTCGTCCGGGGTGGGGTAGGTGCCACGCTTGCGGTGGCGGCGCTTCTCGGCCGCGCAGTACTGGTCGTGCACGAGAACCGTGACCCCCGGGACGGCCGCGAGTTCCCGCTGTACCTCGAGGGTGTCCACCCGGTCGCGGACCTCAACGCCCCTCGGCAGGCCCCGGGACCGGGTCGCCTTGACGTCGTCGGTGGTGACGACGATCCTGGCGACCTTCTCGGCCTGCAGGAGCCGGAGGATCTCGGGCAGGGTCATCTCACCGACCGGGTCCTGACCGCCGGTCATCGCCACGGTCCCGTTGTAGAGGAGCTTGTAGGTGATGTTGTCGCCGGAGGCCACGGCGGCCCGGAGCGCCAGGGAGGCCGAGTGCATGAAGGTGCCGTCGCCGACGTTCTGGACCATGTGCCGTTCGGTGAGGAACGGCGCCATCCCGGTCCACTGGATCCCCTCGCCGCCCATCTGGGTGACTCCGGTGACGTGGCCGACCTGCTCCTCGTCCATCATGAGCACCATCGCGTGACAGCCGATGCCCCCGCCGACGAGCGTGCCGTCGGCGACCTTGGTCGAGCTGTTGTGGGGGCATCCCGAGCAGAAGTACGGGGTGCGGCTCGTGGCGAGCGGCAGTGCGATCCGGGAGCGTCCGCGTCCCGGGCCGTCGAGCCAGGCCCGAGCCGATTCGATTCCGTGGACCGGGCCGAGACGCTGCGCCAGGCCGCGGGTGACGGAATCGACGTCGAGCTCGCCGAACCGGCTGAACAGGGTGGACCCGTCCTCGTGTGCCTTGCCGACCACGTTCGCCACCCCTGGCTTGCGGAACTGGATGTCCCGGATCATGGTCTCGATGAAGTCGCGCTTCTCCTCCACCACGATCACCTCGTCGAGACCGGACATGAACTCGTCGAGAATCGTGCGTTCCAGGGGGTAGATCAGGCCCAGCTTGAGGATGCGGATCCCGCGGCGGCCCAGCTCGTCGTCGCCGATTCCCAGGCGCCGCAGCGACTCGCGGACGTCCAGGTAGGTCTTCCCGGCGGCGACGACGCCGATCCGGTCGTCGGGGGTCGACTGCACGATCCGGTTGAGTCGGTTGAGGCGGGCGTACTCCAGCGCACGGGGGAGGCGGATGGTGAGCTGGTTCTGCTCGAGCTCCATGAGGCTGGCCCCCAGGAGCCGACCGGACGGCACGTGCGGGCTCGTCCCGAGGTCGCCGTACACGGGCAGGATCCGGTCGGGATCGACGAGGGCGGTCGCCGAGGCGTCCGCGACGTGCGCCGAGATCTTCATCGCGGACCACAGCCCGGAGACCCGGGACAGGATCGCCGCGTGGACGCCGAAGTCCAGGACGTCCTGCGGGTCCGCGGGGTAGAGCGTGGGCATGTACAGGTCCGCGAGTGCCAACTCGGACGCGCACGGCACGGTGGAGGACTTGGCGCCGGGATCGTCGCCGACCAGCACCACCGCGCCGCCGTTCGGATCGGTACCGATCAGGTTGGCGTGGCGCAACGCGTCGGTGGCTCGGTCCAGGCCGGGCGCCTTGCCGTACCAGTACCCCACGACCCCCTGGAGGGCGGCGCCGCCGGTGTTGGCGGTGGCGCGCAGGGTGCCCGTGCGCCGGGCGAGCTGGGACCCCATCACCGCGGTGGCGCCCGCCTCCTCGTTGAGGGCGGGACGGTGCACGATGTCGAACGGGTCGAGGAACTCACGACGCCTGGCCAGTTCGAGGTCGTACCCCGCGAGCGGCGACCCCTCGTATCCGCTGACCAGGCTCGCGGAGAGCAGATTCTGCCTGCGGTCGAGCCGCGCCCGGTCGCGGACCGTCCGGACCAGTGCCTGGATCCCGGTGAGGAAGACCGTGCCGCTCTCGCGCGTATAGCGATCGGAGAGGGAGAACGATCCGGCGTCCGCCTGCCCGGTCCGCGGCAGGTCGTCATGCGCGCCGTCCGTGGGGTGGAGGAGAGAGGTCATGATCAACACCTGGCCTTCGCGATACGAACGATGTACCCCCAGGCTAGGACGAACTGTGAGGCGCGTCACGCGGCCATTCGAAGACCGGTCACTCTGTACATTCGGAGGGCTTAGAACGGGCGCTGGCTGGACCAGCTGTCCACCTCGTCGTCGTATACCGTGGACACATGGACCCATCACCCAACCTGGACGACACCGACCGGCGGCTCCTCGACATCGTCCTGTCCGACCCGCGCGTCGGGGTCCGCGAGTTCTCGCGACGACTCGGGGTGGCCAGGGGCACCGCCCAGGCCCGGCTCGACAAACTGGAGGCGCGCGGCGTGCTCGCCTCCTGGGCGCCGAGGCTCGACCCCGCCGCCCTCGGGTACCCGCTGGGCGCGCTCGTCCACATCCAGGTGGCGCAGGCCAGGCTCGACGAGACGTGCGCGGGGCTGGCGCAGGTGCGCGAGGTGCTCGAGGTGGTGAGCATCGCCGGCGAGTTCGACGTCGTCTGCCGGGTCGTCGCACGGGACCACGCCCACCTCGAGGAGGTGTTCAGCGCAATCATCTCCACGCCCAGCGTCCTGCGCACCCGCACCGAGGTGATCCTGCGTCAGCGGGTCGGGCCGCGGGTCACCCAACTGCTGGGGGAGTGAGCCTCACTCCCAGATCCGGGCGAACGGATGGGCGGCCTCGTACTCCGAGGCCAGCTCGAGCAGGAGTCGGTCCTGCCCCCTACGGGCGGAGAAGTGCACGCCGACGGGCATCCCGTCCGGCGCGTGACCGGTGGGCAGAGAGACGGCCGGGGACCCCGCGATGTTCTGCAGCGGGGTGAAGGTGACCCAGTTGGAGACCCGCTCCAGATGCGTCTCGAACGGCAGGTCCGCGTCGAGGTACCCGACCTCCGGGGTCTCGTGGGCGACCACCGGGTTGATGTAGACGTCGAGGTCGCCGAACCTCGCGTCGAACTGCCGCCGGGTCCTGGCCAACCGCAGTAGGTGCAGGGGCAGCGAGGCGATGTTCCGTCGGGCCATCCGTGCGAGCCCGACGGTGAAGGGGTCGAGCTCGGCGGGGTCGAAATCGGGGTCGAAGAGCCTGCGCCCGGACGATGAGGTGCTCAGCGCGAGCAGCCCCCAGTAGGCGATGAAGTCGTCCCGGAACCCCGTCGGGACGGGCGCCTCGGTCGGCACCACCTCGTGGCCCAGTTCGGCCAGCCGGCCGGCGGTCTCGCGGAGGACCGCCAGGGTCGCGGCATCTGTCGCACCGCCCGCGGGGCTCTGTTCCACGAGCCCGATGCGCAGTCGTCGGGCCGGGACGGGGGCGACGGGGCCCACCGGGGGTACGCCGACCGGGAGGTGGCTCGCCTCGAACGCGGTGAGGAACGTGGCGGTGTCCCGGACGGACCGGGAGACCACCGACTGCGACACGATGGGGATCGGCATGCCCCGGGAGAATTTCTCATCGGTGTGCCTGCCCCGGCTCGGCTTGAACCCGACCAGCCCGGTCACCGCCGCGGGGATCCGGATCGACCCCCCGCCGTCGTTGGCGTGGGCGATCGGCAACGCCCCCGCGGCCACGAGGGCCGCGGAACCACCCGAGGAACCGCCACTGGTGCGGCCGGTGTTCCACGGGTTGCGGGTCACCAGGCCGCCCTGCCGTTCGGTTGCGGCGGTCCAGCCGAACGGGGGCATGGCGGTGATGCCCAACGGGATCAGGCCGGTGGCGCGGAACGCCCGCGCGTACTCGCCGTCGTGGAGGAGTCGGGGACGGCGGGGGAGCCGAGCCGCATCGGGGCGCCCTCGACCTGCACCGCGTCCTTGAAGGCCGACGGAACGCCGGCGAAAGGCGAGGACAGATGCGAGTCCGCGGTCCGGCGCGCGTGCTCGCGGGCCCTGTCGAAGTCGGTGAAGACCAGGGCGCCGAGCGCCGGGTCGACCTGCGCGCATCGTTCGATGGCGGCCTCGACGAGCTCGGTCGGAGACACCTCGCCGCCGCGGACCCGCGCCGCGAGGGCGGTGGCGTCGTCGTACCCGAGCGCGTCGTCACGGAAGGCGTGGATCCGTGTGGTGTCGGGATGGCGCCGGACAGAAGCGGTGGCATCGGCGGTGGCATCGGTTGTGGCGTCGGTCACCCCCCCACTGTAGGGCGAGGGGGTGTGAAAATCGGTGGCCCTCTTGACAGGCCCCGCACCGTCGGGCACTTTAGGGGTACCTAAGTAAGGCGAGGGTCACCTAACGCATCGGCGGGCGGGGCCGATCTCTGGAGGCAATCGATGGCAGCGCACCCGGTCGTGTCGGATCCGATCACCACCGGCGCTCGCCGCCTGCTCGACGGAGCCGGCATCGCGACGGTCGCCGTACGCGGAACCAAGAACCGTTCGGATGTCATGGTCTCCGCCGGCCATCGCTGGGTCGGGGAGGGGGCGATCATCGTCACCGGGACCCCGGCCCCCTGGTCCGCGCTGATGGTCGCCCCGGGCGAGTCGGTCGAGGTGGTCGTCATGATCGACGAGTTCGCCCCGATCGTCGAGGCCAAGGTCCACGTCGCGAGCCTGTACGGCTTCGGCGTGGCGCGTGCGGCCCGGCAGGGTGAGGGCTGGGTGGTCGAGATCGAGATCGAGCTCGGCGACCTCGACATCCGCCGACTGGGGCACGAGGGCACCGTCCACGCGGGCTGCCTGGACGCGGTCCCGTCGGATCCCCTGGCATGCGAGGCGCCCGGCCTCGCGGACGAGATCCGGGCGCGCTTCGGTTCTGACCTGGCCATGCTGGCCGGGTCCGCCGACCCGGCGCAGCCGCCGTATGTCCTGGGCGTCGATCCCGACGGCCTGCATCTGCTGACGGCGCTCGGTACCCACGCCGATGTCATCCACCTGCCGTTCCTGACCCGCGCGGAGTGCGTCAACGACGTCGTCCGTGAGATGGGTCAGTACGTGGCCCGCGCCAGCTAGCCTCCCGCGGTAGCGCGGACCGGGCCGATCAGGCCGGGCTGTAGGTGAGGCAATCGGCGGTGTCGGCGCCGGAGCCGATCTCGACGGAGTCCGCCGAGCAGAGCAGGTCCTTGTTGTGGGCGCATTCCACCCGTTGGCAGGCGCCCACGTGTGCGCTGGCGGTGGGTAGTCCGCCGCGGACGTCCAGCGAGATGAAGGTGCCGCACTCGGCGTGATCCGGGGTTCCGGCGACGGTGATGGCGCCCGCGTTGCAGCTCTCCTCGCTGTTGAACGAGCACGCCGTGACGGTGCAGGCGCTGATTCCGGTGAGTGTGGCCATGATGATCGCTCCTCGTATGGCGGTGGCGTGGTGTGCCCCAGAGTCAACACCGCACCCCCCCGGCTTGCAAGCAAGTTGAGGCTGTGCTAAGTCAGGCCAGCCTAAGCTGCCCACCTGCACGGATGGCGGGAGTGGCGGCGTCCCCCCCGGGGTTCTCGGCCGGATCGGCTGCGCGACGACCGGGAGTTGCAGTCCCCCGTCGGGTCGCCGGCCGTGCGCCTCGTCGGGTCCGCGGAGTGGGTGAGCGCGGGTCCGGGTCCCCGGTGGGTGATCCCGAATCCGGTCTGGACATTTGTGAGGCGCAGCACTATCGTCGATTTCAGTTAATCCGACTTAACTGAAAGGGAGCGGCACTGATGACTTCCGCGACCACCAATCGCCAGGCCCACGAGGAACTTCTCGCCGACCTCCGCGAGCGCCTCGAGCGGGCCGCGCTGGGCGGCGGTGAGAAGGCCCGTGCGCGCCACCTCGAGCGCGGCAAGCTGCTCGCCCGCCAGCGCGTGGACGTGCTGCTCGACCCGGGCAGCCCGTTCCTCGAGCTCTCGCCGCTCGCCGCGGAGGAGATGTACGGGGGCAAGGCCCCCGCCGCCGGCGTCGTCGCCGGGATCGGGCGGGTGTCGGGCCGCGAGTGCCTGATCATCGCCAACGACGCGACCGTCTCCGGCGGCACCTACTACCCGATGACGGTGAAGAAGCACCTGCGCGGTCAGGAGGTGGCGCTGGCCAACAACCTGCCGTGCATCTATCTCGTGGACTCCGGCGGCGCGATGCTGCTGCAGCAGGACGAGGTCTTCCCCGACCGCGACCACTTCGGCCGGATCTTCTACAACCAGGCGAACATGTCCGCCAAGGGCATCCCGCAGATCGCCGCGGTCATGGGGTCGTGCACCGCCGGTGGCGCGTACGTCCCCGCGATGAGCGACGAGGCCGTGATCGTCCGGAACCAGGGCACGATCTTCCTCGCCGGCCCGCCGCTGGTGAAGGCCGCGACGGGCGAGGAGGTCACCGCCGAGGAGCTCGGTGGCGGCGACCTGCACGCCAAGACTTCCGGTGTGGTGGACCACCTGGCCGACGACGACTACGACGCGCTGATGAAGGTCCGCCGGATCGTGGCGACCTGCCCGCCGGCGCCCGAGCCGGACTGGGAGGTGCTCGAGCCCCGCGAGCCCGTCCGCGCGCAGTCCGACCTGTACGACCTCGTCCCGGTCGACTCCCGCCAGCCCTACGACGTGCGCGACATCATCGGCACGATCGTCGACGGCGGCGAGTACACCGAGTTCAAGGAGAACTACGGCACCTCGATGGTGACCGCGTTCGCCCATATCCACGGGCACCCGGTGGGCATCATCGGCAACAACGGCGTCATCTTCTCGGAGTCCGCGCTCAAGGGCGCCCACTTCATCGAACTGTGCGACCGCCGCAAGATACCGCTGGTCTTCCTGCAGAACATCACCGGCTTCATGGTGGGCCGGCAGTACGAGGCGGGCGGCATCGCCAAGAACGGCGCCAAGATGGTCACCGCCGTGGCGTGCGCCCGGGTCCCCAAGTTCACCATCGTCGTGGGCGGGTCCTTCGGTGCCGGCAACTACTCCATGTGCGGCCGTGCGTACTCTCCGCGGTTCCTGTGGATGTGGCCCAACGCGAAGATCGCCGTGATGGGCGGGCCCCAGGCCGCCGACACCCTCGCCTCGGTCCGTGCCGCGCAGGTCACCAAGTCGGGCGGGGAGTGGACCGACGAGCAGCAGTCCGAGTTCACCGCACCGATCCGCGAGCAGTTCGAGGAGCAGTCCACCGCGTACTACTCCACGGCCCGCCTGTGGGACGACGGGATCATCGACCCCGCAGACACCCGCACTGTCCTCGGTCTGGCCCTGGCGGCCGCGGCCAACGCCCCCCTCGAGCCGGTCAACAACGGCGTCTTCAGGATGTGAGCAGCTCCATGTCAGAACAACTGTCACAGAAACTCCACACCGTCCTGGTGGCCAACCGCGGGGAGATCGCGTGCCGCGTGATCCGCTCGCTGCGGGCAGCGGGTATCCGCTCGGTCGCCGTCTACTCCGACGCGGACGCCGACGCGCTGCACGTGCGCATGGCCGACGCCGCGGTCCGTCTCGGCCCGGCCCAAGCCTCGCAGTCCTACCTCGACATCGACAAGGTGATCGACGCCTGCCGCCAGACCGGCGCGCAGGCCGTGCACCCGGGATACGGTTTCCTGTCCGAGAACTCGCGGTTCGCGCGGGCACTCGACGAGGCCGGACTGATCTTCGTCGGACCACCGGCCTCGGCGATCGAGACCATGGGCGACAAGATCACCGCCAAGGCGGCGGTGTCCGCACGTGACGTCCCCACCGTGCCCGGGATCTCGCGTCCGGGACTGACCGACGACGAACTGATCGCCGGTGCCGCCGAGGTCGGCTACCCGGTCCTCGTCAAGCCCTCGGCCGGTGGTGGCGGCAAGGGGATGCGCCGCGTCACCGATCCCGCCGATCTGCCGGCGGCACTGGAGTCCTCGCGACGGGAGTCGGCAGGCGCCTTCGGCGACGACACCCTGTTCCTCGAGCGGTTCGTCGACACCCCGCGCCACATCGAGGTGCAGGTCCTGGCCGACACCCACGGCAACGTCATCCACCTGGGTGAGCGGGAGTGCTCACTGCAGCGCCGCCATCAGAAGGTCATCGAGGAGGCGCCCAGCGCACTGCTCGACGAGGTCACCCGTCAGCGCATCGGTCAGGCGGCGTGCGACGCCGCCCGGTCGGTGGGGTACGTGGGCGCGGGCACGGTGGAGTTCATCGTCTCCGCGCACGCCCCGGACGAGTTCTTCTTCATGGAGATGAACACCCGCCTGCAGGTCGAGCACCCGGTCACCGAGATGGTCACCGGTGTCGACCTGGTCGACTGGCAGGTCCGCATCGCCGCGGGCCAGGAGCTCACCCTGCGCCAGGAGGACATCACCCTCACCGGACACGCGATCGAGGCCCGCGTCTACGCCGAGGACCCGGCCAAGGGCTTCCTGCCCACCGGCGGCACCGTGGTCGGGCTCGAGGAGCCCTCCGGCGACGGCATCCGCGTGGACTCCGGCCTGCGCGTCGGCACGGTCGTCGGCAGTGACTACGACCCGATGCTCGGCAAGGTCATCGCCCACGGCGCCGACCGCGCCGAGGCACTGGCCCGGCTCGACGCCGCGCTCGCCGGCACCCACGTGCTGGGCCTGCGCACGAACGTCGACTTCTGTCGGTTCCTGCTCGCGCGGCCGGAGGTCGTCTCCGGCGAGTTGGACACGGGCCTGCTCGACCGGTCCGTCGACGACTACACCGCGACGCCCGCCCCCGAGGGCGGACTGATCGCCGTGGCCATGCACCGCACCGAGGAGCGCTGGGCCCGGGTGCCCGCGCAACGCCGCGGCCCGTGGGACGTTCCCAACGGGTGGCGCATCGGCGGGCGCGCCGAGGTGTGGACCCGCCTGGACGCCGGCGCCGGGTCCGACGCGGTCACCGTGGGACTGCGGGGGACCCCCGACGACGCCGAGGTGACCATTACCGACGCCACTATCGGATCCACCGAGGCGCCCGAGGTCTCCTCCCGACATCGTGCGCGGGTCGCCCGGGACGGCGCCTCCCTCCGGCTGACCGTCGACGGCACCCAGCAGCGCTGGACCGTCGTGCGCTCGGCGGACCCCAAGGCCGCCGACACCTTCTGGGTGGCCGGCGACGGCGGGACCTGGGACCTGCGGATGCTCCCCCTCATCGACTCCCGGATCCACGACGCCGGGATGTCGGACGGCCAGATCGTCAGCCCCATGCCCGGTTCGGTGATCGCGTGCTTCGTCGCCGACGGCGACGAGGTCACCGCCGGACAGAACATCCTGGCCGTCGAGGCCATGAAGATGGAACACGCGCTGCCCGCGCCGATCGACGGTGTGGTCCGCGTGCACGTCACCACCGGCGAGCAGGTGCCCGCCGACCACCTGCTCGCGACCGTCGAGCCACACCCCTCCACCGAGGAATCCGAAGGAGAAGGCAATGCCTGAGTTGGAAGAGCACTACGCCGACCTGAAGTCGACGGTCGCGGACTTCGCCGACAAGGTGGTCGCCCCGGCCTCGGCCGAGCACGATCGCAACCACACCTTCCCCTACGAGGTCGTCGCCCAGATGGGCGACATGGGCCTGTTCGGTCTGCCGTTCCCGGAGGAGTTCGGCGGGATGGGCGGCGACTACTTCGCCCTGTCGCTCGCCCTGGAGGAGCTCGGCCGCGTCGACCAGTCGACTGCCATGACCCTCGAGGCCGGCGTGGGCCTGGGCGCCATGCCGATCTACCACTTCGGCAACGACGAGCAGCGCGCCACGTGGCTCCCCGACCTGGCCGCCGGTCGCACGCTCGCCGGCTTCGGCCTGACCGAGCCCGGTGCGGGCTCGGACGCCGGCGCCACCAAGACCACCGCGAAGCGTGACGGCGACGAGTGGGTGATCAACGGCAACAAGCAGTTCATCACCAACTCCGGCACCGACATCACCTCGCTGGTCACCGTGACCGCGGTGACGGGAGAGCGGCGGGCCGCGGACGGTTCTGTGAAGAAGGCCATCTCGACGATCATCGTCCCGGCCGACACCCCCGGATTCACAGCGGAGCCGGCCTACGACAAGGTCGGGTGGAACTCCTCCGACACCCACCCGCTGACGTTCGCCGACGCGCGCGTTCCGGCGGAGAACCTCCTCGGCGAGGAGGGGCGCGGGTACGCGAACTTCCTGTCGATCCTCGACGAGGGACGCGTCGCGATCGCCGCCGTGGCGACCGGTGCCGCGCAGGGGTGCGTCGACGAGTCCGTGAAGTACGCCCGTGAGCGCGAGTCCATGGGCCGCAAGATCGGCGAGTTCCAGGCCATCGCGTTCAAGATCGCCCGCATGGAGGCCCGTGCCCACACGGCGCGTTGCGCCTACTACGAGGCCGCGCGCCTCATGCTGGCCGGCAAGGAGTTCAAGAAGGAGGCCGCCATCGCCAAGATGATCGCCTCCGAGGCGGCCATGGACAACGCCCGCGACGCCACCCAGATCCACGGTGGCTACGGGTTCATGAACGAGTACCCGGTGGCGCGGCACTACCGCGACTCCAAGATCCTCGAGATCGGCGAGGGCACCACCGAGGTACAGCTCATGCTCATCGCGCGCGGTCTGGGGCTGTAGGCGATGACAGACCAGCGCAGAGAGGTCGTCCAGCGTGGCCTGTGGTTCGAGGAGTACGAGGTGGGGACCGCCTACCTCCACCGCCCCGGGCGCACCATGACCGAGACGGACAACGTCCTGTTCACCACGCTGACGATGAACACGCAGGCCCTGCACCTGGACGCGGCGTGGTCGGCCGAGCAGCCGGGCTTCGGCGGCGAGCGACTCATGAACTCGATGCACACGCTGTCGACGCTCGTGGGACTGTCGGTCGCCCAGCTCACCCAGGGCACGATCGTGGCGAACCTCGGCTTCTCCGAGGTCAGCTTCCCCAAACCGGTCCTGCACGGTGACACGCTGTACGCGGAGACCGTGTGCACCGACAAGCGCGAGTCGAAGTCGCGGCCGGGAGAGGGCATCGTGACCCTCGAGCACATCGGCCGCAACCAGCACGGCGACATCGTGGCCAGGGCGGTCCGTAAGACGCTGGTCCGCAAGCGGCCGACGGAGTCGGGCCCGGGCGGGGAGGCCACGGCATGACCCCCGCACCCGCCTGGATTCCGCCCGGCCCGGCACTGCTGTTCTGCCCGGCCGACCGGCCGGAGCGCTACGGCAAGGCGGCGGACCGCGCGGACGTCGTGATCGTCGACCTCGAGGACGCCGTCGCACCGGCGGACCGCCCCGCGGCCCGTGACGCGCTGCGGGCCTCGACACTCGATCCGGACCGGACGATCGTGCGGGTCAACCCGACCGGCACCGACGACCACGCGGCCGACCTCGAGGCCCTGGCCGACACGGAGTACCGCTGCGTGATGCTGGCCAAGACCGAGTCCGCCGCGCAGGTCACGGATCTGCACTCGACGACCGGCGCCGCGGTGCTGGCGTTGGTCGAGACCCCGCTCGGCGTCGTCCGCGCGGAGGAGATCGCCGCCGCGCCCGGGTGCGCCGGGATGATGTGGGGCGCCGAGGACCTCCTGGCCGCGATGGGCGGATCGACCAGCCGGTTCTCCTCCGCCGAGGCCGGCGGCCCCCGCGAGGCGGGGGAGTACCGTGACGTGCCCCGTCACGCCCGGGCGCGGGTCGCGCTCGCCGCGGCCGCGTTCGGTCGGTGGGCGGTCGACTCCGTGCACCTGGACATCGCCGACTCCGAGGGGCAGCGCGCCGAGGCGCTCGACGCCGTCGCGCTGGGGTTCGTGGCCACCGCGTGTATCCACCCGTCCCAGGTGGCGGTGGTCCGCGAGGCCTACGCCCCCGACGACGACGAGGTGGCCTGGGCCCGGAAGGTCCTCGCCGCCGCGGAACACAACCAGGGCGTGTTCCGGCTGGACGGTCGCATGGTCGACGGTCCCGTCTTCCGTCAGGCCGAGGCGACGATGCGTCGCGCCGCGGCCGCCGCCACCTGATACCGCAATCCCCCTGTCGCGGGCCGTCCGGCCCCACCCCCAAGGAGTACCGAGATGACCACCACCGATCTCGATTCCACACCCCTCGACCCCGCCGGGTCCCACACGCGCGGGGAGACCGACGTCCCCCTGCTCACCCAGACGATCCCCGAGAACCTCGCGGCGACCGTCGAGAGGTTCGGCGACCGCGACGCGCTCGTCGACGTGCAGGCCGACCGGCGGTGGACCTACGCCGAGTTCCTCGCAGACGTACGCCGTCTGGCCTCCGGGCTGCACCGCCTCGGCATCCGTGCGGGCGACCGGGTGGGCATCTGGTCGCCCAACCGGTGGGAGTGGGTGATGGTCCAGTACGCCACCGCCGAGATCGGCGCGGTTCTGGTCAACATCAACCCGTCCTACCGGGTCCACGAGCTGGAGTACGTGCTCAAGCAGGCGGGGATCAAGGCCGTCGTCGCCGCCCCCCAGTTCAAGGATTCCGACTACACCGGGATGCTCGCGCAGGTCCAGCCGAACTGCCCCGACCTCGAACTGGTCGTGCTCTTCGGCGACGAGGAGTGGGAGTCGCTGGTCTCGGGCCCCACCCACGCCGAGGAACTGGCGTCGATCCGCGCCGCACTGCAGCCGGGCGACCCGATCAACATCCAGTACACCTCCGGCACCACGGGCTTCCCCAAGGGCGCCACGCTCTCGCACTCGAACATCCTCAACAACGGGTACTTCGTCGGCGAGCTCGTCAACTACACGGAGGTCGACCGAGTGTGCATCCCGGTGCCCTTCTACCACTGCTTCGGCATGGTGATGGGCAACCTCGCGTGCACCAGCCACGGATCGGCCATGGTCATCCCGGCGCCCGCGTTCGACCCCGCGGCCTCGCTGCGCGCGGTGGAGCAGGAGAAGTGCACGAGTCTCTACGGCGTGCCCACGATGTTCATCGCCGAGCTCGCGCTGGAGGATTTCGACTCCTACGACCTGTCCACGCTGCGCACCGGGATCATGGCCGGCTCGCCGTGCCCCGAATCCACCATGCGTCAGGTGATCGACAGGATGAACATGGAGGAGGTCTCCATCTGCTACGGCATGACCGAGACCTCGCCGGTGTCCACCCAGACCCGTCGGGACGATTCGCTGGACCGGCGCGTGTCCACGGTCGGCCGGGTCGGGCCCCACCTCGAGATCAAGATCGTCGACCCGTCGACCGGCGCCACCCTGCCGCGCGGCGAGGCCGGCGAGTTCTGCACGAAGGGCTACAGCGTCATGCTGGGGTACTGGGACCAGCCGGACAAGACCGCCGAGGCGATCGACCCCGAGGGCTGGATGCACACCGGCGACATCGGGGAGATGGACTCGGGCGGTTACGTCCGCATCACCGGCCGCATCAAGGACATGGTCATCCGCGGTGGCGAGAACATCTACCCGCGGGAGGTCGAGGAGTTCCTCTACACCCACCCGGACATCCTCGACGCCCAGGTGATCGGCGTGCCCGACCCGAAATACGGTGAGGAGCTCATGGCCTGGGTCCGGCTCAAGCCGGGACGCGACGATCTCACGGCCGAGGAGGTCCGCGAGTTCGCCACCGGCAAGCTCGCCCGCCACAAGATCCCGAAGTACGTCCACGTGGTCGACGAGTTCCCCATGACCGTCACCGGCAAGGTCCGCAAGGTCGACATGCGCAAGAGCGCGATCGAGATCCTCGGCATCGCCTGACCGCCCCCACACCCAAGGAGTGCGTGTATGTCCAGCAAGATCATGACCGCGGCCGAGGCCGTCGCGGACATCCCCGACGGGGCGTCGATCGCCGCCGGCGGGTTCGGCCTGAGCGGGATCCCGCAGATCGTGATCGAGGCCCTCGCCGCCCGCGACGTCGGGGACTTCGAGGTGTTCTCCAACAACGCCGGTGTCGACGGCAAGGGCCTCGGCATCCTGCTGGAGAGCGGCAAGCTCCGGCGCATCGTCTCCTCCTACGTCGGGGAGAACAAGGAGTTCGCCCGCCAGTACCTGTCCGGTGAGCTCGAGGTGGAGCTCACCCCGCAGGGCACGCTCGCCGAGCGGATGCGTGCGGGCGGGTCCGGCATCGGGGCGTTCTTCACCCGCACCGGCGTCGGCACGTTCGTCGCGGACGGCGGCATGCCGTGGAAGTACGACTCGGCCGGCGGGATCGCGGTGGCCTCCCCGCCCAAGGAGACCCGCGAGATCCGCGGCGAGACCTACGTGCTCGAGCAGGCCATCGAGGCCGACTACTCGCTGGTGCGCGCCGCCGTGGCCGACCGCAACGGCAATCTCCGGTTCAACCTCACGGCCCGGAACTTCTCGCCGCTCGCGGCGATGGCCGGACGGGTGTGCATCGTCGAGGCCGAGAAGATCGTCGAGGTCGGAGAGCTCGCCCCCGACGACATCCACCTGCCGGGCATCTTCGTCCACCGTCTGGTGGAACTGACGCCGGAGCAGGTCGCCCAGACCAAGTGGATCGAGAAGACCACCACCAACCCGCCCTCGGAAGGACAGCGCTGATGAGCAGGATCGGACGCGACCGCAAGGCCATGGCCGCCCGCGCGGCCCTGGAGCTGGAGGACGGTCAGTACGTCAACCTCGGGATCGGCCTGCCGACCCTGGTCCCCAACTACGTCCCCGAGGGCGTCAACGTGACCCTGCAGTCCGAGAACGGGCTGCTGGGCATCGGGCCGTACCCGCACCCGGACGACGTCGACCCGGACCTCATCAACGCCGGCAAGGAGACCGTCACGACCCTGCCGGGGTCGGCGATCTTCGACTCGGCGATGAGCTTCGGCATGATCCGCTCGGGCAAGATCGATGTGGCGATCCTCGGCGCGATGGAGGTCAACCCGGCCGGTGACATCGCCAACTGGATGGTCCCCGGCGCGATGGTCAAGGGCATGGGCGGCGCGATGGATCTCGTGGTGGGCGCCCGCCGGATCGTCGTGGTCATGGACCAGGTCGCCAAGGACGGTTCCTCCAAGATCGTCTCCGAGATCTCCCTGCCGCTCACCGGCCTGGGCTGCGTCAACCGGATCATCACCGAGCTCGGCGTGTTCGACCGGGACGCCGACGGGCTGACCCTCATCGAGATCGTCGACGGGGTGACCGTCGAACAGATCGAGGCGGCCACCGACGCGCCGTTCCGGGTGGCCGAGCACCTCAGGTGACCCCGCCGCCGCCGGCGCCACCCGGCCTCTGGACCACACCGGTCCGGGGCCGGGCGGCGCTGTCGGCGTTGGCGTGGGTCCTCGTGTACGGGGCCGCCCTCGTCGTCGTCGTCCTCCTCGGCCTGGTCACCGCACGGTCCCTCGGGGCCGGCCGCCCCGACACCGCGCTCCTCGCCCTGGCCGTCCTCGCCGGCACCGCCGTGGCCGCGCTGCTCGCGGTGCGGATCCACCTCCTGCGCCGACGCGGTCTCGGGTGGGCGGACGTCGGCCTCCGGCCACCCGACCGCTCACCCTGGCACCTGGCGTGGCAGATCCCCGCGGTGATGGCCGCCGGCGTCACCGCCTCGATGATCGTGCTCATCCCCCTGGGGGCGGGCGCCGAGTCGACGGGGGATGAGGCCGATGCGGCGATCGCGGACCTGGCGGCCGACGGGCCGGTGTTCGCCGTACTCGGGCTGCTGACCGTCGCCGTGCTCATCCCGGTGGCGGAGGAGGTCGTGTTCCGCGGCATCGTGCTGCCGGCCCTGCGGGCGCGGTTGCGGGCCGTCGCGGGGATCACGCTCGCCGGGGCGGTCTTCGCGGCCGTGCACCTGGTGCCCCCGGCGTTGCCGTACCTGCTGGTGGTGGGGATCTCGCTGTGCGCGATGGCCGAGTGGTACCGGTCGATCGTGCCCGGCATCGTGCTCCACGGAGTCAACAACGCGATCGTGTTCGTGGGGGTCATCGCCGCCGGGTCAGGCCAGTAGTGCGGAGACCAGCAGGAGGACCGGTAGCGCGCCGAGGGTCGTGAGGACGGCGGAGTCCCGGGCCAGCAGAGTCCCGTGTCCGTACCGGGTCGCGACCACGAGGACGTTCTGCGCGGTGGGCAGCGCGGCGGCGACCACCACGGTGAGGAGCTCGTGGCCCCGCATCCCCATGAGCCCGGCGCCGATGGCGTACGCGAGCACGGGGTGGGCGACGAGCTTGAGTGCGCTCGCGAGGAAGATCTCCCGGCGGGGCGAGGCGCCGGCCTCGAGGACCTTGACCCCGTAGAGCGACATGCCGAACACCAGCAGGGCGCCGGGGACGGAGATCTGGCCGACCAGGTGCACGGGCTCCAGGAGAGTCTCGGGCGGCGTCCAGCGCAGGGCGGCGACGACGACGCCCGCGAGCGCAGCGAGGACGATCGGGGTGCGGACCGACTGCAGCAACGCGCCGAGCGCGCCCCCGTTCCCGCCGCCGTCCGACCCCTCGGCCCGCGCGGCCCGCTCCAGCACGGCGATGGCGACCGGTTGGAGGACCACCACCTGGAAGAGCAGCAGCGGCATGACGAACCCGAGGTCCCCGAGGACGTACAGCGCGATGGGGATGCCGAGGTTGGCGGAGTTGACGTAGCCGGCGGACAGGGCACCCACCACCAGATCGGCGGCCGGGCGCTTGAGCCACAGCCGGGCGATCGCCACGTACAGGACCGCGACGATGATCGCCGACACCGCGGACACCACGAACACGCCGGTGAAGACCTGGTCGAGGGTGGTGCGGGCGAGGGAGTCGAACAGCAGTGCCGGGGTGGCGACGTAGAAGACGAGCCGGTTGAGCACCAGCCGTGCGTCCGTGCCGAGGACCAGGGTGCGGGCGAGTATCCAGCCCAGCGCGACCAGCGCGACGATGACGGCGAAGCCGTTGAGGACGCCGGCCACGGGTGGACTCCTGGTGTCGGGGAGGGGAGGGGGAGAGGGGAGCGGTAGGCGCGGTAACGCCGATCGGGGTCGCGCACTCCTGCGTGAGGAGGCACGACCCCGATCGGGTTGCTGTTGCCTGAGTCGGCGGCTAGAGGCCGCAGGCGGGACGGGCGGTCCGGTTCACCCGCGCCGAGTGGTGACTCAGCGGCTGGTGAACGGCAGCAGGGCCATCTCGCGGGCGTTCTTGACCGCGACGGCGACCTGACGCTGCTGCTGCGGCGTGAGGCCGGTGACCCGACGCGAACGGATCTTGCCGCGATCGGAGATGAACGTACGGAGGGTGTTGACGTCCTTGTAGTCGACCGTCTCGATACCCGCCACCTTCAACGGGTTCTTCTTGGGTCGACGGCCCTCCTGGGCGCGGATCTTCTTGGACGGGGTGCTACGTGCTTTAGCCATGGTTACCTACTCACCAACTCGACTTCGTGACACCGGGCAGCTCGCCACGGTGGGCCATCTCGCGCATGCGGACGCGGGAGAGGCCGAACTTGCGGAGGTAGCCGCGGGGGCGACCGTCGGCGACGTCGCGGTTACGCACCCGCACGGGCGAGGCGTCACGCGGCATCTTGTTGAGAGCGGTCTGGGCATCCATACGTGCCTCGTCCGTGCTCTCGGGGTTCTTGATGATTGCCTTGAGCTCGGCGCGACGCTCGGCGAACCGGGCGACCTTGGCCTTGCGCTGCTCGTTGCGCGCGATCTTGGACTTCTTGGCCACGAGTCAGCGCTCCTCTCGGAATTCGACGTGCTTACGGACGACCGGGTCGAACTTCTTGAGGACGATGCGGTCCGGATTGTTGCGACGGTTCTTGCGGGTCACGTAGGTGAACCCGGTCCCGGCCGTGGACTTGAGCTTGATGATGGGTCGAACGTCGTTACGTGCCATCTCAGATCTTCTCCCCACGGGCGCGGATACGGGCCACGACGGCCTCGATGCCATCGCGGTCGATGGTCTTGATGCCCTTGGTCGAGACCGTCAGCGTGATGCGACGACCCTCGGAGGGCACGAAGTAGCTACGGCGCTGGATGTTCGGGTTCCAGCGACGGTTGGTCCTGCGGTGTGAGTGCGAGACGGACTTGCCGAAACCCGGCTTCCGTCCCGTTACCTGGCAATGCGCCGACATGGCGTGGTTCTCCTTCCGCCCCGTCCTGCGGTGGCGCGCGGCGGAGGAGGCACCCTCGGTCGGCCTGGGCCGTACGGGGGCTTACCGCCACGTCGCGAGCACCGTGAGAGGCGATAGCAAACGTGCAGACAACAGCGATGGTCTAGTTTACGGCCCGACCGCGTGAAACGGTAATCGGCACGTCAGTGGGCATAAAGGCGGCCGAACCGGCTCCGGCGGGCGGATGTCCGCGGCGCACGAATTGGGTGCCCGGCCATCCTACGGGTACGATCTACCGATGCGTGTGCTGACACCGGGATCCCCGGTTCGGCCACTGGCAATTGCGCGCTCTTGCAGGAGCGAGCGCCAGACCCACAGACTTCTACCGAGCTAGAGGGATCCAGTATGAAGAACGACATTCACCCCGACTACCACCCGGTGGTCTTCCAGGACTCGGGCACGGGCACCAAGTTCCTCACCCGTTCCACCGCGACCAGCAGCCGCACGGTCGAGTGGGAGGACGGTCAGACGTACCCGCTCATCGTCGTGGACGTGACCAGCGAGTCGCACCCGTTCTGGACCGGCGCGCAGCGCGTCATGGACACCGCCGGCCGCGTCGAGAAGTTCCAGCGTCGCTACGGCAACCGCACCCGCCGCAAGTGAGCAGCGGGGCGTCCGCGCCCCGACCACCCTCCTAGACCCCGAGGACGATAATCATGGCAGTTCCGAAGCGCCGCCTCTCGCGTGCCAACACCCACTCCCGCCGGTCCCAGTGGAAGGCCGACAACGTCGCCCTCCAGGAGACCAAGATCGACGGCCGCCCCGTGGCGCTGCCGCGTCGTCTGGTCAAGGCCGCTCAGCTCGGCCTGGTCAACCTCGACCGCTGAGCCGCGTCGGCTGCCGCCCCCGGGGCGCAGCTGAGCACGGCGGCGCCGCGGGCGCCGCACGCACACGCCCGGTCACGAGCCCGGCGGGTCCACACGGACCCGTCGGGCTCGTCGGCGTCTGCGGCGCGCGTGGCGGCGGCCCTCCGCGGCGGATCCTCAGCCGCGCTTCAGTCGGGTGGGCGAGAATCCCGTCATGAAGATTCTCGTTGTCGACGACGACCAGGCCGTGCGCGAATCGCTCCGGCGCTCCCTGACTTTCAACGGCTACGACGTGGAGCTCGCCGGCGACGGCATCGAGGCGATCGAGAGGGTCGACACCAACCGGCCGGACGCGGTCATCCTCGACGTGATGATGCCCCGTCGGGACGGGCTCGAGGTGTGCCGGATCCTGCGCAGCAGGGGGGACGACCTGCCGGTGCTCATGCTCACCGCGAGGGACGCCGTCTCCGAGCGGGTCGCGGGTCTGGACGCGGGGGCCGACGACTACCTGCCCAAACCCTTCGCGCTGGAGGAACTCCTCGCCCGCCTGCGGGCTCTGCTGCGTCGTCGCGGCACGGACGCCGAGGAGGTCGACGAGGTGCTGGAGTTCGAGGACCTGCGGATGGATATCGCGACCCGCGAGGTCACCCGCGGCGAGCGGCGGATTCAGCTCACCCGCACCGAGTTCTCCCTGCTCGAACTCCTCATGCACCACCCTCGCCGGGTCCTCACCCGCAGCCACATCCTCGAGGAGGTGTGGGGCTATGACTTCCCGACCTCGGGTAACGCTCTCGAGGTCTACATCGGCTACCTGCGGCGTAAGACGGAAGGGGAGGGCGAGAGCCGGTTGATCCACACCGTGCGCGGTGTGGGTTACGTGCTGCGCGAGACGCCGTAGTGCCCGCCCGCACGATGCGGACGGGGTCCGCGCCGATCTCCCTGCACCAGCGGGTGACGCTGCTGGCGGCGAGCTCGGTGGGTGTCGCGGTGGCCCTCATGGCCGTCGCGGCGTACTTCGTCGTGTCGGGGTCGATGTACAGCGATGTCAACAACCGCCTGCAGCAGCAGGCCGACCAGTTGGTCAACAGCCAACTCGCCTCCGAGTTCGCCCTGCAGTCGCGCAGCACGCTGATCGCACTGCGGGCGTTCAACCCGAACCTGGACGCGCAGATCGTCGCTCCCTCCGGGGTGCGCACCGCGACCGGGGAACCCTTCCAGATCGGTGGCCCGGAGATCGCGGTCGTGCGCGGCGAGGCCGAGTCGAGCCTGCGGACCTCCGGGGGCAAGCAGATCTACGCGGTCGGGGTCCGAGACGGCTCGACCCTCATCCTGGCGCAGGACCTCAGCCCCACCCGGGCTGCGTTGAACCGTCTGGCGATCGTGCTCACGCTCGTCGGGGCAGCGGGCATTGCCCTGGCGGCGGTGGCCGGGACGGCCGTCGGCCGCACCGGGTTGGCGCCGGTGGCCAGGCTGACCAGGGCCGTGGAACGCATCGCCCGCACCGATGATCTGCGGCCGATCCCCGTGGCCGGTGACGACGAGATCGCCCGCCTGACGAGCAGTTTCAACCAGATGCTCGTCGCGCTGGGGGAGAGCCGGGAGAGACAGGCGCGGCTCGTCGCGGACGCCGGTCACGAACTCAAGACGCCCCTGACGAGTCTGCGGACGAACGTCGAGTTGCTCATCGCGGCCAGCCGCCCCGGCGCGCGGACGATTCCCGACGCCGACCGGAACGGACTCGAAGAGGACGTCGTGGGGCAGATCTCGGAGCTCAGTCAGCTCGTCGGGGATCTGGTCGAGCTCGCCCGGGAGGACTCCGGGGAGGTCGAGCTGGAGCCGGTCGCGGTCTCCGACGCGGTCGAACGTGCCCTCGAGCGGGTGCGTCGCCGCCGACACGACGTGGATTTCGACGTCGAGTTGATGCCCTGGTACTCCTTCGGCGACTCGGCCGGGATCGAGCGCGCGGTGCTGAACGTGTGCGACAACGCGGCCAAGTGGAGTCCCGCCGGGGGGACGGTGACGGTGCGGATGCGCCCCGTCTCCGACGCGGTGATGGAACTGACGGTCGCCGACCAGGGGCCCGGCATTCCCGAACAGGACCGCGAGTTGGTCTTCGAACGGTTTCACCGCTCGCACGAGGCGCGCGCGATGCCGGGGTCGGGTCTGGGGCTGGCCATCGTCCGACAGGTCACGACCCGACACGGCGGAACCGTCGAGATCAGCGACGCCGAGGGCGGAGGCGCACTGGTGCGGGTGACCATCCCCGGAAGCGAGCAGCCGCCCGGGTGAGTCCCGGGGGTGGCGCGCACCGTCTCAGCGGGCACACAGCGCCATCGGGAACCATGGGACCCATGGAGAACGAGAACGAGAACGGCCGGGGCAGGGGCGAACCCGGGTCCCCGGACGAGTGGGCCGGCAGATCGGGTGCCGGTCTCGGAGGACCCGCACACGGACCCTCCGGCCAGAACCCCTACGCCGCCGAGAATCCCTATGGCATGGCCCAGGGGTGGGGTGGAACCGATCGGCCCACCACGGCCTTCCCCGCTCAGCACCCCGCGCAGGCGCAGGCGCAGGGGCACGCACAGGGCCAGGGGCACGCCGGACCGTGGCGACCCACGGACGCCATACCCCCCTCCGACGCCATGCCCCCCTCGGGCC
>NZ_JABFAN010000019.1:329254-426480 GCF_017168155.1 Dietzia sp. KRD202
CCACCCCGGGGCCGGGCCGGGTGTCGATCCTGGAACGCCGCCGGGACAACGGAAGTCGGGCCGGGGCCTGCTCGCGGCCGGCATCGTGGCCGCCATGCTCGTCTCGGGTGGGCTCGGTGGGTGGATCGGTGCGACGGTCGCCGGTGGATCCGCGGCGGGGTTGTCCTCGCCCATCAGCGCGACCCAACCCGAGGGGACGGCGCCCGACGGCACCGTCGAGGCGGTGGCGGACAAGGTGCTGCCGAGCGTCGTGTCGATCGACGTGCGTTCCCAGACGGGCCGCGGCGAGGGGTCCGGGGTGGTGTTGACCGCCGACGGCCTCATCATCACCAACAGCCACGTCATCGGCGCAGCTCAGGCCGGGGGCCAGATCCAGGTGCGCTTCGACGACGGCTCCAAGGCTCCCGCGAGCGTCGTCGGCACGGACCCGGCCACCGACATCGCGGTCATCAAGGCGGAGACCTCCCGCCCGCTCACCCCCATCGCCCTGGGCACCTCGGCGACGTTGACCGAGGGACAGGCCGTGGCCGCGGTGGGGTCGCCACTGGGGTTGTCGGGCACCGTCACGACCGGCATCGTCTCCGCGCTGAACCGCCCGGTGCGGGCCGGCGGCGCCCAGTCGGACCAGAGCACGGTGATCGACGCCATCCAGACCGATGCAGCCGTGAACCCGGGCAACTCGGGCGGCGCGTTGGTCAACATGAACGGCGAACTGGTCGGGATCAACTCGGCCATCGCGTCGTTGGGATCGGGCAATTCGGGATCGATCGGCCTGGGCTTCGCCATCCCGGTGGACCAGGCCCGGCGGATCGCCGACCAGCTGATCAAGCAGCAGTACGCGACCCGCGCGGTGCTCGGGGTCTCGGTCAGCGACTCGCCGGAGGGCGACGGCGCGCTGGTGCGTGCCGTCGAGCCGGGTGGGCCCGCCGAGCGCGCGGGGATCGAGCAGGGCGCGGTCATCACCGGGGTGGGGGAACGGCTCATCGAGGGCGGCGACGCGCTCGTCGCGGCCATCCGGTCCCAGGCACCGGGGGACACGGTGACCGTCACCTATGCTTCTCGTGAGGGCGATTCGCCGAACACCGTAGACGTGATGCTGGGAGAGGCCAGATGAGCACCAGATTTGACCCGCGGGCTCTGCCCGGAGGCCGCAAGCTCCCCACCGGTATGGACTTCGACCCCGCGGCCGTCGAGCCGGTCGAGCCGCAGATCGCCGGACGCGCCATGGTCGTGGTGGTGACCGACCGCCTCAACGAGCGGGAGGACTCCATCGGTCCGCTGGTCACGGAGCTCCTCGAGGAGGAGGGGTTCCTCGTCGGTGGTGTCGTGGGCGTGGCGTCGGACGAGGCGGAGGTGCGCAAGGCCCTCGAGACGGCGGTGGTCGGTGGATTCGACTTCGTCGTGACGGTGGGGGGCACCGGGGTCGGTCCCCGGGACATCACGCCCGAGGTCACCGAGGAGATCCTCGACCAGCGACTGCCCGGCATCGCCGAGGCCATCCGGTCGTCGGGTCTCACGGCCGGCGCGGTCGACTCGATCGTCTCGCGCGGCTACGTGGGGGTGTCCGGCAGCACGGTGGTCGCCAACCTCGCGCCGAGCCGCGCGGCCATCCGCGACGGGATGGCGACGCTATGCCCGCTCGTCTCGTACGTGGTGGCGCAGTTGTCCGCCTTCGACGAACTGTGACGGATCCGCGGCCGGTGGACCGGGCGCGACTCGACGAGGTGTTCGGGGAGACCCTGCCCGAGACGACCTCGGACGAGGCGCGCACCGCGGACAGTCGGATCGACGACGACTGGTGGCGCGATCAGCGTCCGCCGCATCACGGCTGACTCCACGGCGACGAAGCGCCACCGCCGGCAGACGCCGACGCCCCGCCGGCCATGACGGCGCCGACGGGGCGTGGGACGTAGACCGTGGAACGCGGACCGGAGTCGATCAGGCGTTGCTCGACGGACTGTCCGGCTCCGACGGGTGCGTGAGCGGGCGACCGGCGAGCAGGTCGCGGATCTCCACGAGGAGGTCGTTGTCCGAGGCGGGGGCCTCGATGCCCTTGCGCTTGGCGGCGGCCTCCTTCATCTTGTTCATCGGCCCGACCAGGACGAAGTAGATGATGGCCGCGATCAGCAGGAAGTTGATGATCGCGGTGATGAGCATCCCGAAGTCCATGACGGTCGCGGGATTGTTGTCCCGGAGTTGGACGGCGAAACCGATCTCGTTGTTCCCGCCCAGCAGAGCGATGAGCGGGTTGATGATCGCGCTGGTGAACGCGTCGACGATGGTGGCGAACGCGCTACCGATGACGACCGCGACCGCCAAGTCGATCACGTTGCCCTGCATGATGAATTCCTTGAATCCCTTGAGCATCGTGCGCCCCTTTCCCAGGCGGGTTCTTTCAGATCCGGCGACGATACCACCCGGCCAAGTCTCCTGACCTCATCTCAACCGTGGACCACGACGGCCAGCGGGGTCCCGGCGGCCGTCGCGGCGAGGCGGGCGGCGTCGGCCTCGGGGACCTCGACGAGGAGCGAGCGGGCGCCGGAGCGTCCCACGGGGGCGTCCCGTACCCGGGCGGCGTGGGCGGCGAGGGCGGGTGCCTGCCCCGGGGCGAGGTCGGCGGTGCCGACGAGGTCGACCAGGTCGCCGGGTCGGAGCAGGTCGGCCACGGTGGGGTCGGCGAGCGGGACGGGCACCACCCGGACCGGCCCGCGCGCGGGATCGTCGCCGGGCCCCGCGTCTGCGGCGGCCGGGGCGGTGGGGTCCGCCGGGTCCGGGGCACCGGATCGGTCCACGAACGGTGCGGCCACCACTAGCGCGGCCGCGAGCCCGATCCGAACCGCGCGGCGCCGCCGCCACCGCCCGGGTGTGGTCACCGAGGCGATGGTGCGGCGCATGGGGTCCCCCGTCGGTCGGTGCGCTCGACTCGAGCGCCGGGTCGGTGGGCACCGGGCGGGCCGGTGCCGTTCGATCAGACCGTAGCGGCGCGGCGGGGCGGCCATGCCGCTCCGGGCGCGCGGAGGTGCGACGCCTGTGGAGACGGCCGGGGGTGTGGATAACCGCGCGGGGAGAACCGGCGGGCGGTGCCCCGGCAGGTGACGACGACGGTGCCGGTTACGACGACGACGAGGTCGACGACCCCGAGGAGGAGCCCGAGCCGGTGGATGCGCCGGAGCCGGAGCCCGAGCCGGATCCCGAGGAACCGGACGTCGAGGAGCTGCTGTCCGACGAGCCGGAGCCCGAGGAACCGCTGCCGGACGAACTGCCGCCCGATCCCTTGCCGGCCGATCCCTTGCCGACCGAGCCGCTGTCGCCGGAGGCCCGGCTGTCGGTGCGGTAGAAGCCGGAGCCCTTGAAGACGACGCCGACCGTGTTGAAGAGCTTGCGTAGCGTGCCGTCGCACCGGGGGCAGACCGTCAGCGAGTCCTCGTCGAAGGACTGCTGGATGTCGAAGGCGACGTCGCAGTCGCGGCACCGGTAGGAGTAGGTGGGCATCGGGCCTCCCGAGGAGTATCGGATAACGCCTTGGCACTCTACTCCGGCGAGTGCCAAGTTCCGAAGTCGAGAACCGCCTCCGGGGTGATGACGCCGTCGACCGGCCGGTCGTGTGGCTCGGCGGGGACGTGGTCGACGACGTTCTCGGAGTCCAGCAGCGCGAGCATCCTCGTGTGCGGGCCGGTCAACGCGAGGGACCGGTCGTAGTAGCCACCGCCCCGGCCGAGCCGGTTCCCGGACCGGTCCACGGCGACGGCGGGGACGAGGACGAGATCGGCACCCGAGATGAACTCCGGCCCGGCGGGCGGGGCCGACGGGACGGGGATGCCGAACCGTCCCGGGACCAGGTCCGCCGGCCCCGCGTACGCCGCCCACTGCAACGGGCCGACCACCGGCGAGACCGGCAGGAACACCCGCGCACCGCACCGGGTGAGTTCCTCGGCCAGACCCCGTCCGCCGGCCTCGTCGTCGTCGGGGACGTACGCGCAGACCACCATCCCGGCGATGACGACGCCCCCCAGGCGCCCGAGGATCCTCCGGTCGCGCTCGGCGCGCACCGGCGCCGGCACCGCGGTCCGGCGATCGAGGACCTCGCGGCGCAACCGCGTCTTGGCGACCGAGAGGGCGACGGTCTCGTCGGTGCGATCGGGCCGGTCGGACTGCATGACCCCAGTCTGCCGCGCGTGGCGCCACCCCGAGGGGGCGGGTGCGAGGTCTAAGGTGGTCGCCATGACGTCCAGTACCTCTGTCGACCCGCAGTTCCGGACCGCCGTCGTGCCGGCGGCCGGCCTGGGGACCAGGTTCCTGCCCGCCACCAAGACGGTGCCCAAGGAACTGCTACCGGTCGTGGACACCCCGGGCATCGAGCTCATCGCCGAGGAGGCCACCGAGGCCGGCGCCGGGCGGCTCGCGATCGTCACCTCCGAGCGCAAGGTCGGCGTGATGGCGCACTTCTCCGAGGACCAGGTCCTCGAGGACACGCTGTCCGACCGCGGCAAGGACGTCCTGCTGCACAAGGTCCAGCGCGCCCCCGGCCTCATCGAGGTCGTGGACGTGCGCCAGGACGAGCCGCTGGGGCTCGGTCACGCGGTCGCGCAGGTGGAGTCGGTGCTCGGCGACGAGGAGAAGGCGGTGGCCGTGCTGCTGCCGGACGACCTCGTCCTGCCGTTCGGGATCCTCGGCCGGATGTCGGCGGTCCGCGCGGCCCGCGGCGGCAGCGTGCTGTGCGCGTTCGAGGTGGATCCGGAGGACGTGTCGTCCTACGGCGTGTTCCGCGTCGAGGACACCGATGACCCGTCGGTGAAGAAGGTGCTCGGCATGGTCGAGAAGCCCGCCGCCGAGGACGCTCCGTCCAACCTCGCCGCGGCCGGGCGGTACGTGCTCGACCGGGCGATCTTCGACGCGCTGCGCCGGATCGAGCCGGGCGCCGGCGGCGAGCTCCAGCTCACCGACGCGATCGACCTGCTCATCGGCGAGGGACATCCCGTGCACGTGGTGGTCCACGACGGTACGCGGCACGACCTGGGCAACCCGGGCGGCTACATCAAGGCCTGCGTGGACTTCGCGCTGGACAACCCGGCGTACGCGGACGATCTGCGCGAGTGGCTCTCGGACCGACTGGGTTCCTGACGAGCGCCGTAGGTGAGGCGGGCCCGCTCGGCGGGCGGTGACTGGTACGGGAAGGGGACACTGGGTGCGCTCCGTCGAGGAACAGCTGGCGCTGGTGACGGCGGCCGCGGTCGCCCCGCGCCCGGTCCGTGTGGCGATCTCCGAGGCGCAGGGTCTGTTGTGCGCCGAGGAGGTCGTGGCGGAACGGCCGCTGCCGGCGTTCGACCAGGCCGCCATCGACGGGTACGCGGTGCGCAGCGTCGACGTGCGCGCCGGCGGGTCCACCGCCCAGGGCGGGGACGGTCCGGCCGGACCGGCGACACTGCCCGTGGTCGGTCAGATCACCGCCGGATCCCGCCAGCCGACCCGCCTCCAGCCCGGCCAGACCGTCCGAGTGGACACCGGCGCGCCGCTGCCCACGCTCGCGGACGCGGTCCTGCCGATCGGATGGGCCACCGCCGACGGGCGTCACATCACCCCCTCCCGCGCCGTCCGCACCGGGGACTACGTCCGACGGGTCGGCGACGACGTCCAGCCCGGGGACGTGGCGGTGCGCGCGGGCAGCATCATCGGACCGGCGCAGGTCGGCCTGCTCGCCTCGGTCGGGCGGGCGAAGGTGCTGGTCCACCCCAAGCCGCGGATGGCGGTCATCTCCGTCGGCGACGAACTCGTCGACGTCGACGGCCGGCCCGGTACCGGACAGGTCTACGACGTCAACTCCTACGCCCTCACCGCGGCCGGCCGGGACGCCGGCGCCGACGTCCACCGCGTGGGCATCGCCAGTACCGAACCGTCCCGCCTGCGCGAGGTCCTCGAGGGTCAACTCGTGCGCAGCGAGCTCGTCGTGGTCTCGGGCGCCGCCGGCGGTGAGGCGACCACCCGCATCCGCCAGGTCATGGCCGAGCTCGGCCAGATCGAGGTCAACCGGGTGGCCATGCACCCCGGTTCGGTCCAGGGGTTCGGGCGGCTCGGACGCGACGAGGTCCCCACCTTCCTCCTGCCGTCCAACCCGGTGAGCGCCCTGGTGGTCTTCGAGATCATGGTCCGCCCCCTCATCCGGATCGCCCTCGGCAAGCGCCAGCCCATGCGCCGCACCGTCCGCGCACGGACCGTCGCGCCGATCTCGTCGGTCGAGGGTCGGCGCGGCTACCTGCGCGGACAACTGATGCGCGACACCGACACCGGCGAGTACCTGGTCCGCGCCCTCGGCGGCGCCCAGGGGTCGTCCACCCACCTGCTGGCCTCGCTGGCGGAGGCGAACTGCCTCGTCGTGATCGACCCCGGCGTCACCGCGGTGCGTACGGGTGACGAGGTCGACGTGATGTTCCTCGCCCAGCGCGGGTGACCGGGCCGGCGACGTGAGCGGACCGTGGAGCGCGTTCGCCGCCGACACGGTGACCCGCCCCGGGTGGCCGATCGAGGCCGGGCCGGTGCGGGTGCGCGCCGGGGTCGTGACCCTGCGCCCGGTCCGCCGCCGCGACGCCCGGGACTGGGCGGCGCTGCGGTTGTTCGAGCGGGACCACCTCGAACCGTGGGAGCCCACCGTCGAGGGGCGCTGGCACGAGAACAACTCCGCGCGCGCCTGGCCCCCCGTCCACGCCCAGCTCAAGCGTTACGCCCGCGCCGGCGCGAGCCTGCCCGCCGCCATCGAGTTGGACGGCCGCTTCTGCGGGCAGCTCACCGTGGGCGGGATCGTCCGCGGCGCGCTGCACTCCGGCTGGATCGGCTACTGGGTGGGGCGACCCTTCCTCGGTGGCGGGGTGGCCACCGCCGCCCTGGCGCTGGGGGTCGACCACGCGTTGGGCCCGGGAGCACTGCACCGGGTCGACGCCACCGTCCGGCCGGAGAACACCGCCAGCCGCGTGGTGCTGGACCGGTGCGGTTTCCGCGAGGAGGGGCTGCTGCGGCGCTACCTCCACGTCGACGGGGCGTGGCGCGATCATCTCCTGGTGGCGCGGACCCGCGAGGAGCACGGCCGGGGCGCCGTCGCGGCTCTGGTGCAGGCGGGTCTGGCGCGACGCGCGTGACCGCGCGTCTGAGTATGTCCTGAGCATCGTGACCTGCGGCGCGCCGTCACTGGACGGGGCTCGGGCCCCGATACGGTGGGGACCTCACCACGACGTCCCGTGTCGGGGTAGACGCTCGAGGAGGCCTGATCGATGTCGAGCTCGCTGCTGATCATCCTGCTGGTGGTGGTCTGGCTGTTCGTCCTCGCGCCGATGCTCATCCGGTCGCGGAATCCCATCCGCCGCACCGGTGACGCACTGGCCCAGACGCGCACGCTCTACTCCGGCGGTTCCGGCCGACTGGTACCCAGTCGTGGCCGTGCCGCCGCCGACCCGGTCCAGGCCGAGGACGAGGACTCCCTCTTCGGTCTGCCCTCCGGGGCGGGCGCGACGGACGCCGAGTTGCTCGACACCGAGACGTGGGAGCACCTGCTCGAGCAGACCCTGCGCCGTGAGGCCGCCGGCCGCCGGGGCGAGGCCGTCCGCCGGGCGATGGAGGAGCGGCGCGCCGCGTTGGCCGGGGACCCGGCCGCCGAGGAGGTCACCTCCGAGATCCCGACCGTCTCCGTGGCCGACGAGCAGGACCCGGTCCGGGCGGTCGCGTCGGTCGACGAGCGGTCCGCCTCGGCCGTGGGCGCCCGGGTCGGCGACCGCCGCTCGAACGGCATGGGTTCGAACGGCGTGGGCGCGGCGGCCGCGGACTCGGCGGCCGCGGACTCGGACGTGTCGGGCGCGGAGGCGGACGACGAGACCCGGCGACCGGTGGTCGTCGACGGCGAGCTCGTCGAGGGCACGGCGGGGGAGCGGACCGCGGCTCGGACCGATCATGCCGAGGACGCCGCGGGTATCGACGAGGAGGCCGTGCTCACCCATCGTGGGCGCCGACGCCCGGCCGAGCCCGAGGTCGAGCTCACCGACGCCGATCTGAGCTTCGCCGAGCGGCGGCGCGGGCGCGGGGCCTACGACCCGATGGCGGACCGCGAGGCCGCCGAGCAGCGGGCCCACGCGCGCCAGCGCACCGCGCTCATCCTCGTGGCGTTGTCCGTCGTCACCGTGATCGCCGCGCTGCTCACCGTGCCCGCCGTCTGGTGGTTCGCCGGAGGCTCCGTTCTGCTGCTCGCCGCCTACCTCACCTACCTGCGCCGCCAGGTCAAGCTCGAGGAGAGCCTGCGCCGGCGCCGCGTCGAGAGGATGCGTCGCGCCCGGCTCGGTGTGGAGTCCCGCGAGGACGACGAGCTGTCCGTGGTGCCGCCCCGCCTGCGGCGTCCCGGTGCGGTCGTGCTGGAGATCGACGACGAGGACCCGGCGTTCGACGTCCTCGATACGTTCGACGATCACCTGGACTCCGACCCCGGGCACCACGATCACCGGCGTCGGCAGCACGTACCGCTGCGGCGCGCGGTGGGCTGATCGACGGCCCGGTTTGGTCGGGGGGCCGACCATCCTGGTAAGGTATTCCACGCTGCTCGAGAGGGCGGCATCGTCGCCCGCGAGGGTGACAACGTCGCCCGCCAGGGCGGCGAGGGGCTATAGCGCAGTTGGTAGCGCGTCTCGTTCGCATCGAGAAGGTCAGGGGTTCGATTCCCCTTAGCTCCACCCAAGGACTACGAGTTCTCAAGGCCGTTTCCGCGCAAGCGGGGACGGCCTTTCCGCTTTGGGGTGAGTTGGCTTTGGGGTGAGTTGGCGCTGGGGTGAGCTGGGGCAGTGGCCGTTCACTCTTTCACCGTCGTCGCACGCTTCTCGGCCGAGCCCGGCGATGTGCTCTCCCTCGCCTCCGACGCCGCGCGGTGGCACGAGTGGGCGCCTGCGCTGTTGCGCGGGCTCGGCCGACGTCACCCCGGCCGCGTCACGGTGCGCGCGCTGCCCGGCGGCGGCGGCGAGCTCGAGTGGGAGTGCTCCATCCGGACGTCCGATCGGTTCGTCGGCACGGTAGTAGCCAGGGTCCTCGAGGCCCTCGTCGCCCTGCTGGCGCGTCGGGTGGTCACCGAGGCCGACCGGCGGATCACCCTCACCCGCAGGCCGAGCCTGCGGGCCCGCCTCCAACGCCTCGGTCTGCAGCTGGTCATCCGACCCGTGTTGACCGTCGCCCCGTTCGACGAGAGGTGGATCCGGGCGATGCGCGCGGTGGCCACCGGCGCGTCGCGGGCCACGGGATCCCGCCGGGTGGCCCGACCGGCCGACGGTGCTCCCGTCCCCGGGCTCTGGATCGACGGGCCGGCGGATGCCCCTGGGTTGCTCGTGTTGCACGGTGGTGGCTATGTCGCCGGCTCAGCGGACACGCACGCCACCATGGCGACCACGCTCGCCCGGCTGTCCGGATCGACCGCCTACGTCCCCGACTACCGACTCGCGCCCGAGCACCGGTACCCGGCCGCCCTCGACGACGCCGAGGTGGCGTTCCGTCATCTCGCCGAGCGTGTCGGTGGCGCAGCGCGGGTCGCCGTCGCCGGGGACTCCGCGGGCGGCGCCCTCGCCCTCGGGCTGCTCGACCGCCTCCGCCGCAGTGGGGAGCGCCCGGCCGCCCTGGCGTTGGTCAGCCCCTGGGTCGACCTGGCCGGGCGCACCGGCCCGGGGCGGCAGGCCGGCGCGGCCCGGTGGAGTGGCGCGTTCGACCCGCGCACGCCGCCGAGGCTGGCCCGCGCCTGTCGCGACGCCTATGCCGGGAACGTCCCGGTCGACGACCCGGGGGTCTCACCCGCCCGGCGCCCCCTCGACGCGTCGGCGCCACCGACCGCGATCGTGTGCGGCGGCGACGACTTCGTGGTCGACGACGTCCGCCGCTTCGTCGAGGCCAGTCGCTCGCGTGGCGCGACGATCGACCTGAGGGTCTGGCCCGGGATGATCCATTGCTTCCCGGTCGTGGCGGGCACCCCGGAGGGCGCCTCAGCGCTGGCCGTGCTCGCGGTCCACATCGGGAGCGCGGTCGGCGGTGCCTCGGATCCCCGACGGGAGGACTGATGGGATCGGGGATCGTGACGACCGCCTGCGGCGTATCTCTCGTGGAGATCGGTGCGGGCGTCTGAAGCGGGTAAGGCCAACCTATGGTCTGCAGGTGGCGGGCGGTAGCGCCGCCCGGCGTAGGGTGCCTGCGGCGAATCACGACAAATGCGCTGGCCAGACAGGGGACGGGGCGGGTGGAACAGGTTATAGTTCTGCTCATGAGTCTCGCCCCCGGAACACCCGCACCCGATGTTTTCAGCCCCGGCAAGATCGGCAACGTGACGCTGCGCAACCGCATCGTCAAGGCCGCGACCTTCGAGGGGCGCTGTCCCAAGGGGCGCATCACCGACGAGCTCATCGAGTTCCACGCCGAGTACGCGCGCGGCGGCGTGGGCATGACGACCGTGGCCTACCTCGCGACCTCCCCCGAGGGCCGCACCGACAAGCACCAATACCACTGGGGAATGGACGACGGTGGCATGCTGCGCAAGCTCACCGACGCCGTGCACGCCGAGGGCGCCGCGATCTCCGCCCAGGTCGGTCACGCCGGGGCCGTCGCCAACGGGTCGTCCAACGGGCTGCCCCCGCTCGGGCCGTCCCGGATCCCGGCGCCCACCGGCCTGGCGATCACCAAGGCGTGCACGGAGGCGGACATCGACCGGATCGTGTCCGACCACGTCCGCGCCGCCCGCGGTGCGTATGAGGCCGGTTTCGACGCCATCGAGGTGCACTTCGGTCACAACTACCTCGTCAGCGAGTTCCTCAGCCCCAAGCTCAACCGGCGCAAGGATTCCTACGGCGGATCGCTGGAGAACCGCGCCCGCTTCGCCCGCCGCATCGGCCGCGCCATCCGCGACGCCATGGGCGACAAGATCGCGGTGACGATCAAACTCAACATGGACGACGGCGTGCCCGGTGGGTTCTGGATCGACGAGGCCCGCCAGGTCGCCCAGTGGCTCGAGCAGGACGGCTCCGCCGACGCGCTGGTGATGACAGTCGGCAGCTCCCTGCTCAACCCCATCTACCTGTTCAAGGGCGCCGCGCCCCTGGAGGAGTTCGCCGCCACCCAGCCCGCGGTGATCAAGATGGGCATGAAGGTCGTGGGTCCGAAGATGTTCAAGGAGTACCCGTACACCGACGCGTACATGTTCGACGACGCCCGGCAGATCCGCGAGGCCGTGGACCTGCCGATGATGCTGCTCGGCGGGATCGTCGACCGGCCGTCCATCGACAAGGCGATGGGGGCCGGTTTCGAGTTCGTCGCCATGGGCCGTGGCCTGCTGCGTGAGCCCGACCTGCCCAACAAGCTCAAGGAGGACGACCGACGCCGGTCGCTCTGCGTGCACTGCAACCGTTGTATGGCCACCATCTACAGCGGCAGCCGCTGCGTGCTGCGCGAGTACGTCCCGCCGATCCCCGCCCGCGGCGGCCACGACACCCTCCAGGCGACGAGCCCCACGCCACCCGTGTAGAGCGGACGCGCCCGCCCGTCCCCGCCTCACGTGCCCCGTCGGGCCGCTACGGTGATCACATCGGGTGGCCCGCCGCTTTTCGATCCGGGCCCGGACGTGGGGGAGTAGATGTCGAGGCGACGGATCAAGAACTACCGGGGCAGGGTCTGTGTGGTGACCGGCGCGGCCAGTGGGATCGGTCGCGCGGCGGCCCTCCGGCTCGCGGGCGAGGGTGCGCGCCTGGTGCTCACCGACCTCAACGCCGAGGGGCTGGCCGCCGCCGAGCAGGCCTGCCGGGACGCCGGTGCGCCCGTGCTCGTCGCCGAGGCGCTCGATCTCACCGATCACGAGGCCGTGATGGCGTTCGGGGAGCGCGTCGTGGCCGACAGTGGTGCGCCCGACGCGATCTTCCACGTGGCCGGCAACTCGGCCTGGGGCCGCCCGGATCTGCTCGAGCACCGAGTCTGGCGGTCGATGGTCGAGGTCAATCTCATGGGCACCATCCACGTGGTCGAGGCATTCGTGCCCGCGATGATGACCGCCCGCAAGCCCGCCGCGCTCGTCCTGGTCTCGTCCGCCGCCGGTCTGCTCGGCCTGCCGTGGCACGCCGCCTACAGTGCCGCCAAGTTCGGGATCCGCGGCGTCGCCGAGGTCCTGCGCTTCGACCTGGCGCCGTACGACATCGGCGTGCACCTCGTCTGCCCCGGCGGCGTCGACACCCCGCTCGTGGAGACCGTCGAGATCGCGGGCGTCGACAGGTCCGATCCCGAGGTGGCCAGGACCGTCGACCAGTTCCGGCGCCACGCGGTGACCCCGGACCAGGCCGCCGAGAAGATGCTCGAGGGCGTGCGCAAGGGGCGCTACATCGTCTACACCTCCCCGGACGTCCGCATCGGCTTCGCCGCGCAGAAGTTCGCCCCGCCGTTGTACCGGCTCGCGATGATGGCACTCCACCGTCGGCTCGCCAAGGCCGGCCGGGGCATCCTCCCGTGAGGGGGATGGAGACCCTCCGGGACGCCGCGATCCTCCTGGCCCGTGTCGGGCTCGGGGTGGTGTTCGCGGCCCACGGATGGCAGAAGTTCTTCACCCTCGGCCTGGGCCGGGTGGCCGAGCAGTTCTCGAGCTACGGCATCCCGCAGCCGGCCGTCACCGCCGCGATCGTCGCCGGAGTGGAGTTGGTGGCCGGGGCCGCCCTCATCGCCGGGCTCCTCACCCCGCTCGCGGGCATCCTGCTCGGCGTGGATATGGCCGGCGCGTTCTACTTCGTCCACGCGACCAACGGCCCGTTCATCACGCAGAACGGCTGGGAACTCGTGGTGGCGCTCGGGGTGGGGGCGCTGCTCGTGGCGGCGGTCGGCGCCGGCCGGTTCAGCATCGACAGGGTGCTGGGCGGCTAGCGCCGACCGGGCGGGGACGGCTGTCGCCGCCCTGGCCTCACCCCGAGGCCATCGCGCGCATCGCGGACACCGGGAGGCCGTCCGGGTACGGGGCGTCGATGCCGGCCTCGTCGAAGGCGTTGCGGATGCGGCGCCGCAGCTCCCGCTCGGTGGCCCACTGGGTGTTGGCCTGCGTCACCGCGGTCATCCGCAGGGACCAGAAGTCCGCGTCCAGCGCGTTCACGCCCTGGAGTTCCGGGCCCGAGATGAGGTTCGAGGCGATCGGCTCCTCGGCCGCCGCCTGCCTGGCGGTTTCGATGGCCACGGTGCACGCCCGGTCGACGTCGGCGGTGTAGGACACGGGGATCTCGAGGAACGCCACGCCGAAGTCCTGGCTGTAGTTGCCGACGCGCTGGATGTCGCCGTTGCGGCAGTACCAGAGCGTCCCGTGCAGGTCCCGCAGTGAGGTGACGCGCAGTCCCACGTGCTCGACCGTGCCCTCGGCCTCGCCCAGGTCCACCCAGTCACCGACGCCGTACTGGTCCTCGAAAAGCATGAACAGTCCGGAGAGGAAGTCCCGGACGAGGGCCTGGGCGCCGAAGCCCAGGGCGACGCCGACGATCCCGGCGGACGCGATGAAGGGCGCCACGTTGACGCCGACGATGGCCAGCGTCTGCAGCACCACCCACACGAGCACGGCGAACGAGACGATCGACTTGAGCACCGACCCGATGGTGGCCATCCGCTGTGCCCGCCGTTCCGCGCGCCGGTGCTCGGTCCGCACGTGTTCCGCGGAGCGTCGTCGACTGTTCTTCTTCAGGCTCGCGGCGGTGAGACCGCCACTCTCGTCGGCGGTGACCTCACCGCGGTCGCCGTCGGGGTCGAGGTCGACCGTGTGCGCGCCGGCGCGCTGGTCGGCCCGTTCCTGTCGGCGGCGCCGCCACGAGGACGGGGACGCGTTCTTCGACGGGGCGGTGATCCGGTCGATGCCCCGGTGGAGCACCCACCGCACCAGCAGCGCCAGCACGAGGTACAGGGCGATCATGACCGGCTTCTCGACCAGCCACTGTTGGGTCACGTCGCTCATAGGGAGATCGGCGAAGGGAAGGGATAGCTCGTTCACTGCCGCGACGGTACTGACCGCACACCGTCGGCGACACCTCGTCCCCGGCCGCGGGGCGCGGGGATCAGGCGGCGCCGAGCCGGTGATCAGCGAGCGCTCAGCGTGGGGGAGCTCTCCGTCAGCGCCAGGAAGGTAGCCAGAGCTGGTGGCTCCACTCGGTCTGCGTGATGGGCATCCCCGAGAGGATGGGCAGCGCGTAGATGAAGTTCACCGCGACCAGCGCGAGGTACAGGCTGACGATCGCACGGCCGATGAGCTGCCGCCGGGGGGAGTCGGTGGCCCTGCCCGCGATCTCGCCCAGCACGAGCGCGATCATCATGACGAAGAACGGCGCCATGACCGAGGCGTAGAAGAAATACATCTGGCGGTCGTGCTGGAAGAACCACGGCAGATAGCCGGCCATGTAGCCCACCAGTGGGAACGCGTAGCGGCCGTCGCGGCAGATGACGGCGCGCCAGAACGCCCACGCCAGGACGGGGATGGCCAGCCACCAGATGGCGGGGGTGCCCAGGAGCATGATCGCGCGCACGCACGAGGTCTCCCCGCAGCCGGCGATGCCCTCGCCCTGTTCGACGTAGTAGAGCATCGGCCGCAGGCTCATGGGCCAGGTCCACGGCTTGGACTCCCAGGGGTGTCGGTTCCCGGCGGAGGTGGTCAGGGTGGAGTGGAAGTCCAGGACCGACGACTGGTAGTACAGCCACGACTGCACCGCGTCGGGCAGCCAGTTGTCCTCGACCTCGTCGCCGACGACGTGCCGGTACACGGAGTTCTCGTTCGCGAACCAGGGCAGCCAGGTGAACATGTGCAGGATCGCCGGCCAGAGGACGAGGGTGAGGAAGGCCGGCACCGCGTCGCGTAGCAGTGCGCCCGCGAGGGGGCGCTGGACCCCGTAACGGCTGCGCAGGGCCCAGTCCCACGCCACGGTCATCAGACCGAAGAAGGCGATGAAGTACAGGCCGGACCACTTGACCCCGAGGGCGAGGCCCAGCATGACGCCGGCTGTGAAGCGCCACCAGCGGAATCCCAGTCGCGGTCCCAGGCTCGACAGGTGGAGCCTGCCCTCGAGGGCGGTCCGGTGCATGCGGGCGCGCATCTGGTCGCGGTCCACCAACAGGGCGCCGGCGGCCGCGACGACGAAGAGCACCTGGTAGATGTCCAGCATGCCGATGCGGGAGGTCACGAAGCTGACGCCGTCGAGGCACAGCAGCAGCCCGGCGACGAGGCCGAGCTGGGTGGACCGGGTCAGGCGCCGGGTGATGCGCATGACCATGAGCACCACGAGCACCCCGGCCAGGGCCGCGGTGAACCGCCAGCCCAGGGGGGAGTAGTCGAAGAGCATGCCGCCGATGGACTGGATCTGCTTGGCGACGGGCGGGTGGACGACCAGGCCGTAGGCGGGATTCTCCTCGATGCCGAGCTGGGCGACGTTGTACGACTGCGGTGCGTAGTGCTTCTCGTCGAAGACCGGGGTGCCCTTGTCCGTGGCCGAGGTCAGGCCCCAGAAGCGGGAGAGGAACGCCAGGACCAGGATGACGCCGGTGGCGATCAGGTCGCGGGTCGTGTCGACCGGGCCGGTGTCGGGGGCGGGCAGCGGGCGTCCTGGTGAGCGCACGCCGATGGTCGAGGTCACAGGCAGAGCATAGTGGGGACCGTGCGCCGGGCGGGGATGCGCCCGGCCACCGATAGGGTGGTCGTCATGACGTCCGGACGTGTCGTGTTGGCGGCCACCCCCATCGGGAACCCGGCTGACGCCTCGGATCGGCTGCGGCAGGTCCTGGCGACCGCCGACATCGTGGCCGCGGAGGACACCCGCCGGCTGCGTTCCCTCTCGACGGCCCTCGGGGTGACCATCGGGGGGCGGGTGATGAGTTTCTTCGAGCACAACGAGGCCGGTCGCGTGCCCCAGTTGATCGAGCGGGTCCGCGCCGGGGACGTGGTGGCGGTGGTGACCGACGCCGGGATGCCGGCGGTGTCGGACCCGGGGTACTCGCTGGTCGTGGCGTGCATCGAGGCCGGGCTCCCGGTGACGTGTCTCCCGGGTCCGTCGGCGGTCACCACCGCGTTGGTGCTCAGCGGGCTGCCGGTCGACCGCTTCTGCTTCGACGGGTTCCCGCCGCGGCGCCCGGGCCGACGCCGGACGTGGCTGGCCCGGCTGGCGGCGGAGGAGCGCACGTGTGTGTTCTTCGAGTCCCCGCACCGCCTGGCCGACACGCTCGCCGAGGCGGCGCAGGTCCTGGGCGCGGACCGCCGGGCGGCGGTGTGCCGGGAGTTGACCAAGACCTACGAGGAGGTCCTGCGCGGGACCCTGGGTGAGCTGGCCGAGCGGACCGCCGGCGGCGTGCTGGGGGAGATCGTCGTGGTGGTCGAGGGTGCCGACGCCGCCGGGTCGACCGCCACCCTCGAGGACCTCGTGGAGGTCGTCGAGGAGCGGGTCGAGGCGGGGGAGCGGCTCAAGGACGCCTGCGCCGCCGTGGCCGAGGGGTCGGCGGTGACCAAGCGGGACCTCTACCAGGCCGTGCTCGACTCACGCGCCTGAGGGGCGGGGCGGCTCAGAGCCAGGGCGCGGGCCCGCCGCCCCAGGTGAACGCCGCCTTGTGCACGCATTCGTCCCATTCGGCGTCCGGGTCGGAGTCGATGGTGATCCCGCCGCCCACCCCGAGTTCGCAGCGGCCGTCCGGCGCCACCTCGAGGGTGCGGATGGCCACCGCCAGGTCGAGGGTGTCGGCGGTCGCGAACCCGTAGGTGCCGCAGTGCAGGCCGCGGGACCGCGGCTCCCAGCCGGCGATGAGTTCCCGGGCACGTTGCTTGGGGGTCCCGGTGACCGACGCGGGCGGGAAGGTGGCGGCCACAAGGGCGTCGTGGTCCACCGAGGTCCGCGCCGTGACGGTGGAGACCAGGTGGTGGACGCCGGGCGCGGGACGGACGGCGAGCAGGTCGGACACCCTCACCGAACCCACGTCCGCCACACGTCCGAGGTCGTTGCGTGCGAGGTCGACGATCATGATGTTCTCCGCGACGTCCTTGGCGGAGGCGAGGAGCTCGGCGGGGTCGCGGTCGGCGGGCACCGTGCCCTTGATGGGGCTGGTGCGGACGTCGTCGCCGGTGCGCACGAGGAACTCCTCGGGCGAGAAGGCCAGCACCGCGCCCCACTCGCCCTCGAGGTACGCCGACCGCGCGGCGGGGGCGCGGCGGGCCAGGGAGAGGAAGGTCTCGAGCGGGTCCGAGCGGAGCCTGCCGTCGAGGCGCGTGCTCAGGCAGGTCTGGTAGACCTCGCCGGCGCGGATCGCCTCGAGGCAGTCCACCACGGCACGTCTGTGCGCGCGACGGTCGGGGGCGGCCCAGGTGAGGGGGATGCCGACCTCGTCGTCGTCGCCAACGCCCTCGTCGTCACCGGCGCCCCCGGATGACGGCGGCCCGTACCGTCGGACCACCTCGTGCGGGTCGGGGGCGGTGCCGTCGCCCCGCCACCGGCCGTCGGGGGCGAGCGTGAGCCTGCCGGTGGCCGTGCCGCGGACCGCCGCGGGCAGGAGGGGGGCGTCGTCCGGTACGTGGTCGGGGAAGGAGCGGAACCCGACGACGACGAGGTCGCCGGCCACCGAGAAGACCTGCTCGGGCCGGGTCGGCCGCAGGTCCACGGACGGGATGATCACCGCAGGGGAATCGCGCCAGTCGCCGAGGAACGCCGCCGGGGGACCGATCCCGAGGGCCCGCGACCGCTCGTGGAGGGCGCGGAGGAGCGCCGGCACGGTGGGGGTGGAATCGGGCACCGTCCGATCGTGCCACCCCGGGGCGTCGAACCCACGCCAGGGTCCGATAAGCGCGTTATTATCTTGCGCTCACCTTGGATTGTTGACAGGGTTCGACGTATGCCAAAGTCACGAGAGAAAGCTTTCGACGCGTCGAATGACGGCCCAGAGGACCCTGTGCGCGGGCCCCGTCCGGGCGTCGACTTCACGGTCCTCGTGCCCACCACGATCATCGCGCTCATCGTGGTGCTCTGGGGCTCGTTCTACACGAATTCGTTCGAGAACGCCGCCGGTGAGGCGTTCTCGTTGGTGGTGGACACGGTGGGATGGCTGTTCATCCTCGTCTCGACCACAGTCGTGGTCTACGCGATCTACCTGGCCCTGTCCCGGTTCGGCGGCATCCGCCTGGGCGGTGACGACGAGAAGCCGGAATTCTCCACGCGGTCGTGGATCGCCATGATGTTCGCCGCGGGTATGGGCATCGGGCTGATGTTCTACGGCGTGTCCGAGCCGCTCACCCACTTCCAGGAGCCGCCGCCGGGGCAGGAGCAGCAGTACGACGTGGCCATGGCCACGACGACGTTCCACTGGACCCTGCACCCGTGGTCGATGTACGCGATCGTCGGGCTCGCGCTCGCGTTGGCCGCCTACCGCTTCAAGCGCGGCCACCTCATCTCCCAGGCCTTCGTCCCGCTCATCGGCGAGAAGCGGGCCGCGGGGTGGATGGGGAGAGTCCTCGACATCGCGACCATCCTCGCGACGATCTTCGGCACCGCCGCCTCGCTCGGCCTGGGCGCCCTGCAGATCCGCGCCGGGCTCAACGAGACCGGCGCGGTCAGCGGTGGCGGCATCGCCCTGGTCGTGGGCGTCATCGTGGTCCTGGGCCTGGTGTTCCTCGCCTCGGCTGCCTCCGGGATCAGCCGCGGCATCCAGCTGCTGTCGAACATCAACCTCATCCTGGCGGTGTCGCTCGCGCTGTTCGTGGCGATCTTCTCCGGCGCGCTGTTCTTCATGCTCGACCTCATCCCCACCACGATCGGCACCTACTTCTCGAACTTCTTCGACATGGCCTCGCGCACCGCGGTGAGCGAGAACGGTGAGGCCGCCGAATGGCTCTCCGGGTGGACGGTCTTCTACTGGGCGTGGTGGATCTCCTGGTCGCCGTTCGTGGGCATGTTCCTGGCACGTATCAGCCGTGGGCGCACCGTGCGCGAGTTCATCATCGGCGTGGTCCTGATCCCCAGCACCCTGTCGGTGATCTGGTTCTCCATCTTCGGAGGCTTCGCGCTTTATCTCGAGGAGGCCGGACGCAGCGTCTTCGGCGACGGGGCACTCGAGCCGCAGCTGTTCAACCTGCTCCGCGAGCTGCCGCTCGCGCCCGTGCTCATGGTGGTGGCGATGGTCCTCATCGCCATCTTCTTCATCACCTCCGCGGACTCGGCGTCGATCGTCATGGGCGGAATGGCCCAGCGCGGCGTGGAGGAGCCGACCCGCTGGCTCGTCATGCTCATGGGATCGTTCACCGCCGCCGTGGCGATCATCATGTTGGTGGCCGGTGACGGTGGCGGCGACGCCCTGTCGAGCCTGCAGAACATGACGATCATCGCCGCCTCGCCGTTCGTACTGGTGCTGATCGCGCTGTGCGTGTCCATCCACAAATCGCTCTCGCGAGATCCCGCGGCCGAGGCGGCCTGACGCGACCCCGGGGGCGCGCCGGGCGTGCGGGTGTACGCCCGGCACGGCCCCCGCGGACGTGACCACTAGTCTGTAGCCCATGGCGAAGACAGTCCTGACCGCGGTCGCATGGCCGTACGCGAACGGCCCCCGGCACATCGGACACGTCTCGGGGTTCGGGGTGCCGTCGGACGTCTTCTCGCGCTACCAGCGGATGGCCGGCAACGACGTCCTCATGGTCTCGGGTACGGACGAGCACGGCACGCCGCTGCTCGTGCAGGCCGAGAAGGAGGGCGTGCCGGTCCAGGAGCTCGCGGACCGCTACAACCGCGTCATCGTGGACGACCTCGCCGGCCTCGGCCTGAGCTACGACCTGTTCACCCGCACCACCACGCGGAACCACTACGCGGTGGTGCAGGAGCTGTTCCGGGGCCTGCGCGCCAACGGCTACATGGTCGCCAAGACCACCACCGGTGCGGTGAGCCCGTCCACCGGGCGGACCCTGCCGGACCGCTACATCGAGGGCACCTGCCCCATCTGCGGTGACGACGGCGCCCGCGGCGACCAGTGCGACAACTGTGGCAACCAGCTCGACCCGGCCGACCTGAAGAACCCGGTCTCCAAGATCAACGGCGAGACCCCGAAGTTCATCGAGACCGAGCACTGGTTCCTCGACCTGCCTGCGCTCGCGGACTCGCTGGGGGACTGGCTCAAGGGGCGGAAGGACTGGCGACCCAACGTCCTCAAGTTCTCGCTCAACCTGCTCGAGGACCTGCGTCCGCGCGCGATGAGCCGCGACATCGACTGGGGGATCCCCATCCCGGTGGAGGGGTGGCAGAATCGCGGCGACAAGAAGCTCTACGTGTGGTTCGACGCCGTGGTCGGCTACCTGTCCGCCTCCATCGAGTGGGCGTGGCGCTCCGGCGAGCCCGAGGCGTGGCGGCGCTGGTGGACCGACCCCGAGGCCGTGTCCCACTACTTCATGGGCAAGGACAACATCACCTTCCACTCCCAGATCTGGCCGGCCGAGCTCATCGGCTACGACGGCCGGGGTGCCCACGGCGGCGAGCCCGGGGCGCTGGGCGCACTGAACCTGCCCACCGAGGTGGTCTCGTCCGAGTTCCTCACCATGTCCGGGTCCAAGTTCTCGTCCTCGCGCGGCGTGGTGATCTACGTGCGCGACTTCCTGGCCGAGTTCGGCCCCGACGCGCTGCGCTACTTCATCTCGGTCGCGGGCCCGGAGAACCACGACACCGACTTCACCTGGGACGAGTACGTGCGTCGCACCAACTCCGAGCTGGTCGGCGGCTGGGGCAACCTCGTCAACCGCACCGTGTCGATGGCGCACAAGAACTTCGGCGAGATCCCGCGGCCCGGCACCCTGTCCGACATCGACGCCGAGCTGCTGCGCGAGGCGGAGTCGGCCTTCGCCACCGTCGGCGCGCACCTCGAGCGCTCGCGGTTCAAGGCCGGCGCCACCGAGGCCATGCGCATCGTCGGCGCGGCCAACCGTTACATCGCCGCCACCGAGCCGTGGAAGCTGGCCAAGGAGCCCGACCAGCGCGAGCGCCTGGGCACCGTCCTGCACACCGCGCTGCAGGTCGTCTCAGACGCCAACACGCTGCTCACCCCGTACCTGCCGTCGGCCGCGCAGCAGATCCACGGAGCGATCGGCGGGCAGGGTGTGTGGGCCGCCGCCCCGCAGGTGCACGAGGTCACCGACGACATGCCGGTCGAGCTCGTCGGAGAGGGGCTGCCCGACGCCGGCCGCAGCTACCCGGTGATCATGGGTGACTACGCCGCCGAGCAGGCCCGGTGGGCGCGCACCCAGATCACCCCGGGCACCCCGCTGGCCAAGCCCAGCCCGCTGTTCGCCAAGGTCGACCCCGAGCTGGCGGAGACCGGCCCCAGCTGGGCGCCGATCCAGCAAGAGGACTGAGGCGACCGTATGGGTAAGCGCAAACCCCGGCCCACCCCCGTCCTGCCCGAGTCGCTACCCGGGCTCGTCGACGCGCACACGCACCTCTACTCCTGCGGTCACCGCACCGCCGACGAGGTTCGCGCCGCCGCCGACCGCGCCGCACTCGCCGGGGTCGCGGCCCTGGTCACGGTGGGCGACGACCTGGCCGAGTCCGAGGCCGTCGTGGCCGCCGCCGACGCCGACGAGCGGGTGTACGCCGCCGTGGCCGTGCACCCCACCCGGGCCGCCGAGATCACCGACCCCGAGCGCGGCGAGCAGGTGCGGGCGCGCCTGCGCGAGCTCGCCGCCCACCCGCGGGTCGTCGCGGTGGGGGAGACCGGCCTCGACCACTACTGGGTGGGGAAGATGGACGGCTGCGCCGACCCGGCCGAGCAGGAGGAGTCGCTGCGCTGGCACGCCGTGCTCGCCGCCGACCTGGGCAAATGCCTGATGATCCACAATCGCGAGGCCGATGACGACCTGCTGCGTGTGCTCGCGGAGGTCGCCGGACCGGGCTCGGGCATCCCGCACGTGATGCTCCACTGCTTCTCCTCGCCGCTGGAGGTGGCGCGAGAGGCGCTGGACCGCGGCTACGTGCTGTCCTTCACCGGCAACGTCACGTTCAAGGCCAACGACCACCTGCGCGAGGCGGCCCGCCTGGCCCCGGCCGGGCAGCTGCTCGTGGAGACCGATGCCCCGTACATGGCTCCCGAGCCGTTCCGGGGCGCCCGCAACGAGCCCGGCCTGGTGGGCTACACGGCTCGGGCGATCGCCGAGGTCCGGGGGCAGACGCCGGAGGACTTCGTGTCTGAGGTCGCGGACACCGCCCGCGCCGTGTTCGGCCTGACCGTCTGACGGGCGGGCCCGCCCGGGCCGACAACCGGTGTGGCGCGTGGTACTCGTGAGGTCCGAGGTGCGAATGTAACGAAACGTGACCTGAATACCTCGTCGTCGTCGGCTCGTTCCCGCATGTCACGAGGGTCACGTTGCCGCGGCGCTGTCCGCTCGTTACGCTATCGTGATGAAACGCGAACGGCTGTACGGCAGTTCGCGGAGCTACCCGAGGAGAGAACCCACAAGTGGTTGACGACGCACGGACCGACACCCCCACGGGCGCCCGACCCACCGCGACCCGGGGCATGCTCGCCCCCGTCAAGCGACTCCACGAGTCCCGCTCCACCATGCTGCGGCTGTCCGTCGCCGGGATGCTCACCACCCTCGTGGTGGGTGGGGTGGCGGCGCTCGACCAGCGCACGCAGTACACCCTCGAGGTCGACGGCGAGCAGGTCGAACTGGTCACCTTCAGCTCCGACGTGCGCGCCGCGCTCGCCGACGCCGGCTACAGCGTCGACGACCGGGACGTGGTGATCGCGCCCGGCGACAGCATCGACGACGGCGACACCGTCACCCTGCTGCGCGCCCGGCCCGTCACCGTCGAGGTCGACGGTCGCAGCGAGCAGGTCTGGACCACCGCCACCACCGTCGCCGACCTCGTGGCCGAGCGCGACGACGTCCCGCCCCGCAGCTACGTCAGCCCGCGCATCGACGCGGACGTCCCGCTCGACGGCACCACCGTCTCCGTGGTGACCCCGCGCGAGGCGCTGCTGTCCGACCACGGCGGCCCCGCCACCCCGATGGCCTCACCCGGTGAGACAGTCGGGCAGTTCCTCGAGCGCGCCGGCATCACCCTCGGCCCGCTGGACACTGTCACCCCGGCCCCGGACGCCCCCGTCGAGCCCGGCACCGAGGTCACCATCACCCGCGTGGCCGTCGCTGAGGAGACCGCGGTCGAGCAGTTCAAGGCCCCCGAACAGACCACCGAGGACCCCGAGGCCACCGAGGGCGAGCGCACGGTCGTCGATCCCGGTGCCCCCGGCGAGCGCGAGGTCGTCTACACAATCACCCGCGTCAACGGTGTCGAGACCGAGCGCGCCCGCGGCGCGGAGAAGGTCCTCACCGAGGCCCGCCCCGCCATCGTCCGCGTGGGCACCAAGCCCAAGCCCGCCGCGCCGGCCGTCTCGAACGGCGGCGTGTGGGACTCGATCGCCCAGTGCGAGTCGGGCGGGAACTGGAGCATCAACACCGGCAACGGGTACTCCGGCGGGCTGCAGTTCGCCGCCGGCACCTGGACCGGCCACGGCGGCGGCCAGTACGCGCCCAGCGCGCACCTCGCCACACGTGAGCAGCAGATCGCGATCGCCGAGAAGGTCCGGGCCTCGCAGGGCTGGGGCGCCTGGCCCGCCTGCACCTCCAAGCTGGGCCTGCGCTGACCGGCCCGGACGCGACCTTCCGCGGGCAGGCCGACCCTCTCGGCCCGCAGGAGGTGCGCGCGCTCGCGGAGGAACTGGGCATCAAGCCCACCAAGACCCTCGGACAGAACTTCGTCCACGACGCCAATACGGTCCGCAAGATCGTCACCGCCTCCGGCGTGGGCCGAGACGACACGGTGATCGAGGTCGGGCCGGGCCTCGGGTCGCTGACCCTGCCGCTGCTCGACGCCGCCGGCCACGTGGTGGCCGTGGAGATCGACCCCGTGCTGGCAGGGCGCCTGCCCCGGACCGTCGCAGAGCGGGCCCCGCAGCTCGCCGACGCACTGACCGTCGTGGGCGCCGACGCGCTCGCGGTCTCCGGCGCCGACCTGGGCGGCCCGGGGGTCCCGCCGCCGACCGCGCTGGTGGCCAACCTGCCCTACAACGTCTCGGTGCCCGTGCTGCTGCACATGCTCGCCGAGGTGCCGACCCTGCGCACCGCGCTGGTGATGGTGCAGCTCGAGGTGGCCGACCGCCTCGCCGCCGCCCCCGGCTCGCGCGTCTACGGGGTGCCCAGCGTCAAGGCCGGGTTCTTCGGCACCGTCCGCCGGACCGGCACCGTCGGCCGCAACGTCTTCTGGCCCGTTCCCAACGTCGAGTCGGGCCTGGTGCGGATCGACGCCTACCCCGAGGCCCCGTGGGACCTGGGCGAGGCACACCGGAAGCGGGTGTTCGCGGTGGCCGACGCCGCGTTCGCCCAGCGTCGCAAGACCCTGCGCGCCGCCCTGTCCGGGTGGGCGGGCTCCGGCGCGAACGCCGAACTCGCGCTGACCGAGGCCGACGTCGACCCCAAGGCCCGCGGCGAACAACTCACCACCGCCGACTTCGTCCGGATCGCCGAGGCGTCGGTGCGGCTCGGGATCGGACCGGCGCACCGCGAGCCGTAGGCTGGTGGTCATGCCCCGCGACGCCTCCACCCCTGCCGGCGCGCGCGCCGTGACGGCCGTCGCCCCCGCCAAGATCAACCTCCACCTCGGCGTGGGGGACGTGCGCGGCGACGGCTACCACGACCTGCTCACCGTGTACCGGGCCGTGGACCTGTGGGAGCGGGTCACCGTGTCGCTGGTGGACGCCGCCGACGACGACAGCGAGGTCGTCGTCACCGGGCCCGGGGCCCCGCAGGTGCCGACGGACCGGACCAATCTCGCCGCCCGGGCCGTCGACCTGCTCCGCGAGGAGGCGGGATCGGACGCCCGGATCGCCATCCGGATCCACAAGGGCGTCCCCGTGGCCGGCGGGATGGCAGGCGGCAGCGCGGACGCCGCCGCCGCGCTCGTGGCCACGGACCGGCTGCTCGGTCTGGGACTCGGCCGAGCGGCGCTGGAGGAGCGGGCCGCGCGGCTGGGCAGCGACGTGCCCTTCTGCATCCGCGGCGGCACGGCGTTGGGCACCGGCCGCGGCGAGAAACTCGCCACGCTGCTGCACGCCCGCGCCGAGCAGCACATCGTGGTGGCCCTGGCCGACGGGGGACTGTCCACCCCGACGGTGTTCGCCGAGCTCGACCGGCTGCGCGCCGAGCGCGACCCTGCTGATCCCGGGCGCGACCCGGCTGATCCCGAGCGGGGCCTGCCGCGCGCGGGCGGGGTCGACCCTCTGGTCGTGGCCCTCGCGGGCGACGACCCCGCCGCCGTGGCCGGGCTGCTCGCCAACGACATGGAGGCCGCGGCGCTCTCGCTCATGCCCGCCCTCCGCCGGACCCTGCGCGTCGGCCGGGAGGCCGGGGCCCTGCACGGCATGGTCTCCGGCTCCGGCCCCACCTGCCTGTTCTTCTGCACCGACCGTGACCACGCGATCGCCGTCGCCGCCGAGATCAGCGAGCACGGCGTCGCCCGCGAGGTCCGCGTGACCCGCGGCCCGGTCGGCGGTGCGCACATCGTCGACGACCCCACAGGAAAGTAGAGATGGCCCCCACCAACCTCATCAACCTCGAGCAGTGCTCGGTCTCCTTCGGGATCCGGCAGGTGCTCGACAACGTCTCACTGGGCGTCAACGCCGGCGACCGCATCGGCGTCGTCGGCCTCAACGGGGGCGGCAAGACCACCCTGCTGGAGATCCTCACCGGCGTGGCCGAGCCCGACTCCGGGCGCGTCTCGCAGGTCAGCGGTCTGCGGATCGCCGTGGTCACGCAGCGCACCGAGCTCGCCGCCGACACGGTGGGCCAGGCCGTGGTCGGGAGGCTCGGCCTGGCGGTTCACGAGTGGGCCGGCGACGCCCGTGTCCGCGCGGTGCTCGACGGCATCGGCATCCACGACCTGGGATTGGACACGCCCGTCGCGGACCTGTCCGGCGGTGAGCGGCGCCGGGTGTCGCTCGCCGCGGCGCTCGTGCAGGATTTGGACCTGCTCGTGCTGGACGAGCCGACCAACCATCTCGACGTCGAGGGGGTCCAGTGGTTGGCGGACCACCTGGTCGCGCGATCGAGTGCGCTCGTCGTCGTCACCCACGACCGGTGGTTCCTCGACACCATCGCCACCCACACCTGGGAGGTGGTCGACGGCCACGTCGAGCAGTACGAGGGTGGTTACAACGACTGGGTGTTCGCGCGCGCCGAGCGCGACCGCCAGGCCGCGGCCACCGAGTCGCGTCGTCAGAACCTCATGCGCAAGGAACTCGCATGGCTGCGCCGCGGCGCCCCGGCGCGGACGTCCAAGCCGCGCTATCGCATCGAGGCGGCCGAGGCGCTCATCAAGGACGTGCCGCCGCCCCGCGACTCACTACAACTGTCGAGCTTCGCCGCGCGGCGCCTCGGCAAGGTCGTGATCGAGCTCGAGGACGTGCGCCTCGACGCCCCCGACGGCCGCACCCTCGTCGACGACCTCACCTGGCGACTCGCCCCCGGCGAGCGCGTGGGCCTGGTCGGTGTCAACGGTTCCGGCAAGACCACGCTCCTGCGCGCGCTCGCCGGTGAGGCCCCCCTCGCCGCGGGCAGCCGCAAGGAGGGCAAGACCATCCGGATCGGGTGGCTGCGTCAGGAACTCGACGACCTGCCGCTGGATCAGCGGGTGCTCGAGGCGATCGAGGACGTCGCCGCCCGGGTGGCGTTCGGCAAGGACGAGCTCACCGCCTCCCAGCTGGCCGAGCGGCTCGGCTTCTCCCCGGCCCGTCAGCGCACGCCCGTCGGCGACCTGTCCGGTGGCGAGCGACGACGCCTGCAGCTCACGCGCGTGCTCATGGCCGAGCCCAACGTCCTGCTGCTCGACGAGCCCACCAACGACCTCGACATCGACACGCTGCGCCAACTCGAGGACCTGCTCGACGGCTGGCCCGGCACGTTGGTCGTCATCTCACACGACCGCTATCTCGTCGAGCGCATCTGTGACTCGGTGTGGGCGCTGCTCGGCGACGGCCAGCTCACCAACCTGCCGCGCGGCATCGACGAATACCTGGAGCGCCGTCGTGTCGCCGGGGCGGCGGGCGACTCGGGCAAGGTGTCGCGCTCCACGCCGGGCGCCGGGTCTGCTTCGGCTGGCGGTTCTGTGGCTGGCGGTTCTGAGGCTGGCGGCGCGGACGGGTCTGCCACGGCTCCCGCCCTCTCCGCAGCCGAGGAGCGGGCGCTCACCAAGGAGATGTCGAAGATCGAGCGGCAGATGGGCAAGCTCGACAAGCGCGAGGCCGAACTCCACAAGGCCATGGCCGATGTCTCGGCAGGGGCGATGGACACCGAGAAGCTGGCCGCCCTGGACCGCGAGCTCAAGGACGTCTCCGCGGAGAAGGACACGCTCGAGGAGCGCTGGATGGAACTGGGCGAGCAAATCGAGGGTTGAGTCGCCCGGCCGGCCGACCTAGGCAGCCGACTGCGACCCCGGTTCGCGCTCTGCAGCGTGGAGTCGCTGTTCCGCCTGAGCGCGCAGGTACCTCCGTTCGGAGGCGCGACGGTGCCGGGTGTGCGGTTGGCGCTGCGATCCGGGTATGCCGTCTCCGGTTCTGCCGGCTTCGGCGGCCTCCTTCTGTAGCCGGGAGCGTTCGGGGTGTCGCGGTGCGCCGAACTCCGCCAATGGGCCGGTGGGGGTGGTGATGACGCGTGTCCCGGGGTCCTTGTCGGGATGGTTCGGACCATGTATCCACACGTAGTCCCCGTCAGTACTCCGGTAGTAGGCCCAGATGCCATCGGTCTTGAGGCGATGGTGGGTGCGGCAGATGCTGCCGAGGTCGTCGCTGGTGGTGTATCCGCCGCGTTGGGGATCGTCGTGGTCGAAGGGGATGATGTGGTCGAGGTCCGTCTTGTCCGCCGGGGTCTGGCAGCCGGGGAAAACGCAGGTGCCGTCGCGACCCCGACAGAAGCGGGCCAGTGCCTCCGAGGGGCTGTACCGGCGGGAGGCCTCACTGTCCGGGTCCGCGAGCGTGTCGATCGCGTCGAGTCTGCGCCTGGCGAATCGCTGCAGTTCATCGGACGTGAAGCGACTGACGGGGCCGTAACCTGCCACGAACAGGCCCCGGAAGTCCGCGTCCCCGTCGTCGTAGGCGTGGATCACGACCCGGCGGGCCGCGGCCATCCCGTCCGGGTCCGTGGGGTGGTCTCCGTCGGGTGCGGGCAGACAGGTCCAGCCGCGGCTCAGGGCGAGGAGGCCGGCGGCCCGGAGCTGCCCGATCGACCGGGGGTCGTCTGTTGCGGCGGTGCGGACCAGGGCTTCGATTCGCTCGGTGATCTCCAGGCCGTCGACGGCTGAGAGGGTCGCGGTGAGCAGCGCGAGATCGCCCGTGACCGGCGTCATCCTCACGTTCTGCTCTCGCCGAGCCTGTTGTGCGCGGGCGTCCGCTCCCACGGGGTCGCAGCTCGCGACGTGCTTGCTGAGCATCTTGCGCAGCGGCCCGATCCTGGGCGGGTGGGTTCGGCGCCTCGTCGGTGCGAGTCCCTCGCTGATGCGGCGGTCGAGTTCCGGCATGAGACGGTCCTCCACCAGGGCGGTCTCCTCGGCGATGGCGTGGGCCGCGTCGACTCCGATCCACCCGGTCGTCAGCAGTGTCGCGGTGAGAGGCAGCCGCTCGGTCAGTTCTATGGCGGTGGCCACCAGCCGAAATGCCCCGAGGCGGGACAAAGCCATCGAGGCGCTCACCATGGTCGCCGCCGTGTCCAGAGGATCGCGTCGCTGGTCGCTCCGGGTGGACCTGGATACGCAGTCGTACGCATAGGCCACGGTGCGGCCTTCGGCAGCGTTGATCGCCCGTTGCGCGAGATAGCCGCGTCGCTGTCCGGGGTCCCATCGGCTGAAGGCCTCGGGCACGACGACGTCGGTGGCGGGGGTCGGGACCGTCGTGAATCCCGGAGGGACCACGAACTGCGAGTGGGCGGTGTCTGTTGTGTTCATGGTTCGACTGTATGTTCGAGGTACGACATGGTCGGGAGAAAAAGCTGGCGCGGTCGTGACCTGCGGTGCCCTGGATGCCCCGTTCAGGGCGCCGCAGGTCAGACGGCACTGCGGTTCAGATGGCACTGCGGTTCAGGCGACGCCTCAGGTCAGACGGAGGCGTGGACTGCAGCCAGTAGCGCGTCAGGGTCCGTGAGGTCCGGCAGGACGGTGTGGGCGCCGGCGGCGCGGAGGTCGTCGGCGGAAACCCTGCCGGTGGCGACAGCCACGCAGACGGCACCCGCGTCGCGCGCCCCGCGGACATCGTGCACGTGATCGCCCACGACCACCGACCGCCCGGGGGTCACGTCCACACCGCGGGCCCGGGCGGCGGCGAGGGCGTCGCGGACGAGGTGGGCGCGGTCCGCGTGGTGATCACCGAACGCGCCGAGTCCGGGATCGGGCAGCCCGTCGAAGCCACAGAGCCGCAGCTTGAGCAGCGCCGTCCGCCGCATGTTGCCGGTGACGATCCCCTGGTGCAGTCGCGGGTCCGCGGCCAGGGCGGCGACAGCCTCGTGGGCGCCGGGCAGGGGACCGCCACCACCGGCCAGGAGATCCTCCCCGAACGTTTCGCAGCGCCGGGCCACGGCGTCCATGAGGGAAAGGACCACCTCGTCGTCGTCGACACCTATCCCGTTGATCTCGAGCAGATCGGTGAGGATCGCGCGGTCGGTCCGTCCGGCGAAGGACGCGCCCATGACGGGGTCGCGGCCGAGGAGGTCGGCGAGCGCCGGGGTGATCATGCGGGTCCCGAAGCCGGCGGGGTCGAGGAGGGTGAGGTCGAGGTCCCACAGGACGAGTACGTCGCTCACGTCCCGAACGTCTCCAGCAGCGGCGCCAGCCAGGTGGTGAGGAAGGTGCGGAGGTCGTCGTCGGAGCGGGCCTCGGGCGAGTCCAGGCACAGCACCGACCAGCCCACGTGCACGCCCACCTCCGCGACCAGGTCCAGGCGGCCGGCCAGTTGCGGGAACCGCTCGGCGGCGGGGACGAGGAGCGCGACCGCGTACTGGCGGGCCCGTTCGGCGGAGCCGGGGTCGAAGATGGGGTTCGAGCCGCCGCCGAGCGTGAGCGCGCGCAGCAGGGGATCGTCGAGGATGCAGTGGCGGCCCACCACCACGATCTCCACGATCAGCTCGAGGGGCGTCGTCGCGGCGTCGAGCACATCGGTGAACGCGCCGGTGAGCATGGTGAGTCGCTCGGAGACGGCCTGCGAGACCAGGTCCTCGCGGCTGCCGAAGATGGAGTAGACGGTCTGGCGGCTGACCTCGGCCTGCTTGGCGACCGCGGCGATCGTGACGCCCCCGAAACCGGCGCGCCCGATGACGGCTCGGGTGGCGTCGAGGATGGAGTCGCGGGAGCGCACCCCGCCAGTATCCCGGACGCCGCCGGACGCCGTGTCTAAGAGACGGCGCCCCTAGAAGACAGCGGTGACGTCGACGGAGTGTTTGCCACCGTTGTTAACCCCCAGGGAGCCTTCGCCGTTGGTGTAGGACGGGCGCATCTCGCCGCGCAGTTCCGCCAGGGCGTAGTCCCAGTCCATCGGCATGGGGATCTTGCGCAGGGGCAGGCCGGCGTCGCGGACGCGCTGGGCGAAGACGCGGGAGGCGACGTACCGGGGCGCGGCGACGAGCTCGTCGGGGGCCTCGGCGAGGCGCAGCATCCGGGAGACGCGTGGGTAGTACTCGCGCTCCATCTCGTGCCAGTCGATCGCGCCGGGGAACCACGTGCGGAACAGCTCCTCGGTGGGTTGTAGCGCCATGCCCTGGTAGATGAGGGAGCCGCCGCCGACGCCGGTGGCGCAGACGGACGTCATGTTCTCGCCGACGGACGCCTCGAGCAGGCCGGTGTGGCGCGGGAGGTCCACGGGGCGGCCGAACACCTCGGCCGGCGAGCGGAACCACAGGGCGCGCTCGTCGGGGGAGGTGGCGCTGGGGAAGGTGGTGGAGTCCGGTCCGGTGGGCCAGTGGCGGCCTCGTTCGACGACGACGACGGCGACGCCCGCCTCAGCGAGACGAAGCGCCGAGATGCCGCCGCCGAATCCGCTCCCGACCACGATGCACCGGTGGTCCTGCACCTCGTGGGGGATCCGTCCGGGTGCGGGGGAGTGGGTCGCGACGCCGGCGGAGTCGGTCGGCTGGGCGGCAGCCGTGGGGTCGGTGGCCAGGGCGGCGATCCCGGCCGCGGCGACGGTGCCGAGGAAGCCCCGGCGGGAGAGGTGCGGCATGGGCGTGAAACTAGACAGTGTTGACGAAAACTGTCAACATCGTCGTCCCGGCCGAGGAGGCCGGGTCGGGTCCGTAGGCTCGGGCCATGAGCAGCAAGAAGGCCTCCGGTAAGAGCGGCAGCAAGAGCGCGTCCAAAAGCGGTGCCAAGAGCGGTGCGAAGAAGAAGGACCTCCTGCCCAGCGGTCTGGAGAAGCTGCCGAAGAAGGCCTACGAGGCCGAGCTCGAGCGGCTGCAGGCGGAGCTGGTCGAGATGCAGGCCTGGCTCCGGGAGACCGGCAACCGGATGGTGGTGGTTTTCGAGGGGCGCGACGCCGCGGGCAAGGGCTCGGCCATCAAGCGGATCACGCAGTACCTCAACCCGAGGCACGCCCGGATCGTGGCATTGCCCGCCCCGACGGAGGTGCACAAGACGCAGTGGTACTTCCAGCGCTACATCGAGCACCTGCCGGCGGCCGGGGAGATCGTGATCTTCGACCGGTCCTGGTACAACCGGGCCGGGGTGGAGCGGGTGATGGGTTTCTGCACACCCGACGAGTACCGGCGGTTCCTGCACCAGGCTCCGATCTTCGAGCGGCTGCTGGTGGAGGACGGGATCATGCTCCGCAAGTACTGGTTCTCCGTGTCCGACGAGGAGCAGGAGCACCGGTTCCGGTCGCGCCATGACGACCCGATGCGCCGCTGGAAGCTCTCGCCGATGGATCTGGAGTCCATCACCCGGTGGGAGGACTACAGCCGGGCCAAGGACGAGATGTTCGTCCACACCGACATCCCCGAGGCGCCGTGGTTCACGGTCGAGTCCGAGGACAAGAAGCGCTCGCGGATCAACGTCATCTCGCACCTGCTGTCGACCGTGCCGTGGGAGAAGCTCGACCCGCCGGAGCTGGAGATCCCCGAGCGGCCGAAGGGTGCGGACTCGAACTACGACCGCCCGCCGCGCGAGGAGTTCAGGTACGTGCCGGACGTGGCCTCGCAGTTGTTGGAGGGCTGAGGCGGCGGGCCCGCATCGGGGGCAGCGAAGTAGGAATTCCTAGTATCCGTGCGACGGTCGGTGGGCGGCCTGACACTATGGGGTCATGAGCGAATTCGTCAGCAGCCGGCGTGATGGCCGGATACAGCACATCGTCCTGGACCGCCCCAAGGCCCTGAACTCGCTGGACCTGTCCATGTGCCGGGCCCTGCACACGGCGCTGGACGAGGCGTCCAAGGACGAGGGCGTCGAGGCCGTCATCACCACGAGCACCTCGGAGAAGGCGTTCTGTGCGGGTGGCGACATCCGCGCGCTGCGCGACGCCGCGGCCGCCGGTGAGCACGAGAGGAACCACGAGTTCTTCTCCGAGGAGTACGCGATGGATCTGGCGTACCACACGCATCGCGTTCCCACGGTCGCAGTGATCCACGGGGTGGCCATGGGCGGAGGCCTGGGAGTCTCGATCAACGGCTCGCACCGCGTGGTGACCAAGAAGGTCATGATGGCCATGCCGGAGACGGCGATCGGCTTCATCCCGGACGTCGGCGCCAGCCACTTCCTGCCGCGCCTGTGCGGCGGCGGCGCGCGCGGCCTGGCCGTGGCGATCTACCTCGGCACGACGGGCGTGCGGATGAACTCCGCCGACGCCCTCTTCACCGGCCTGGGCACCCACCTGATCGACGACGACGAGCGCAACGCCTTCGTCGACGCCGTAGCCGCCATCGGCTTGGCCGACGCGCTGAAGAGGTTCGGTCTCGAGCGCTCCGAGGCGGGGGAGTCCGCCATCGAGGCCCGTATCGAGCGCATCGAGGACGTCTTCTCCCGCGACACCGCGCAGGAGATGATCGCGGCGCTCGAGTCCGGTGAGCAGGACGAGTGGGCCACCACCACGCTCGAGATGTTGCGGTCGCACTGCCCCACGTCGATCGTCGCCACCATCGAGCTGCTGCGTGCCGGCGCGAAGGCGGAGGACCTGCGCGAGTGCCTGGACAACGAGCTGGCCCTGGGCGCCTGGATCACCGCTCGCCCGGACTTCGTCGAGGGCGTGCGGGCCGTCGTGATCGACAAGGACCGCAACCCCACCTGGGACCCAGCGGACCTCGACTCCGTGGACGTCGACGCCATCCGCTCGGCGCTCGCCGGGAACTGATCGGTTTCGCCGCGAGCCGATCGGGATACGCTGAGCGGCGTCCGGTGCACGGGGCGCCGCGCGTGAGGAGGGCCATGAGCACCAGCGTCGACGGCGTGCGGGACCCGGACGTGGGGGCTCCGCACGAGGAACCCAAGGGCTGGGGCATCGCCGGCGTCACGGCGGTGTCCCTCGCGGCCCTGTTCGTGGTGGTGTGGGGACTGTCCGAGCACGCGAGCCTGCTGATGCCGGCGTTCCTGGCGTTGAACCTGGTCATCGCCGCCCAGCCCCTACAGCGGCTGCTGCAGCGGGCAGGGCTGCCCCGCTGGGGGGCGATGATCATCGTCCTGCTGGTGCTCTACCTGCTGCTGGCCGCGCTGGTCGGGATGCTGGTGTGGGCGTTGTGGGTCGCGGCCGAAGAGATCCCGCAATACCAGGACAAGTTCATCGAACTGTACGAGCAGACGATCGCGTTCCTCGGCACCTTCGGCGTGAGCGAGGACCAGGTCACCTCGAGCCTCCAGGGAGTGGACCCCACCACGATCGTCGGCACCCTGCAGAACGTCGCCGGTCAGTTGTCCTCGGCCGGCGGTCAGCTCACCGTCCTGGTCATCGCGCTGACATTCCTCGTGTTCGACGTCCCCGGCATCACGAGGCGTCGCGCGGTCATCGCCCGGCAGCGGCCCCGGCTCGCCGACGCCCTCGGGTCGTTCACGGACGGCGTGAAGTCGTACTGGATCGTCTCCACCGTCTTCGGCCTCATCGTGGCCGTGATCGACACGGTGGCCCTGATGATCCTCGGCGTGCCGCTGGCGCTGGTGTGGGGCGTGCTCGCGTTCGTCACCAACTACATCCCCAACATCGGCTTCGTGCTGGGACTGGTGCCGCCGGCACTGTTCGCGCTGCTCACCGGGGGGCCGGTCGAGGCGATCTGGGTGGTGGTGATCTACAGCGTCGTCAACCTGGTCATGCAGAGCTTCATCCAGCCCAAGTTCACGGGCGACGCCGTGGGGCTGACCCCCACCGTGACGTTCCTGTCGTTGGTGTTCTGGTCGGCGATCGCCGGCGCGCTGGGCGCGATCCTCGCCGTCCCGCTGACACTGGCGGTCAAGGCGTTCCTGGTGGACGCCGATCCCCGGATGGCCTGGCTCTCCACGTTCCTCACGACCCCGGACGCGGACGCCAAGCGGGACCGGCGGCGCGCGGCGCAGCTGGAGGCGGCCCGGTCGGCGTAGTCCCGGCCGGACGGTCAGGCAGCGGGCTCGGTGGGCTCTGCGGGCTCGGTGGGCTCGTCCCCGACGCGGGTGAAGGTGCCCAGGCCGTTGCCGTCGAGGAGTTCCACGGTCACCGTGTCGCCGTCGAAGGTGACGCTGCCGCGGGAGCCGGGCGGCCAGTTCTCACCGACCGGGCTCACGGCGAAGGTGTCGCCGTCCCAGTGGTCGAGCGGCCAGACCTGCGGTCCCGGGCCCACGTCCAGCGCGAGTGCGGGGCCGGCGACCAGCGGATCGTCCGACTCCGGGCCATCCGGGTCCCGGTCAGCCTGTGAAGCGACGCGGCGGATCTCGATCTCGCCGAAGTAGTCGTTGCGGTAGACGCCCACCAGCTCGTCGGCCGGGCGCGGCGGTGCGGGGGCGGAAGGTTGCCGAGTGGAGACCAGGTCGCCGACGGGGGCCAGCAGTGGGCCGAACGCCTCGCCGTACAGCTCCCGCCACTTCAGGGTGGGGTCGCCGAACTGCGCGTAGTCCGCGAATCGCGAATTGATGGTCTCCGCCACCCCGACGGGCGAGGCGTTGGTCAGGGTGATGATGCCGAGGTCCAGCGACGGCATCATGAGCATCGCCGTTCCGGCGCCGAGCGCGAACGCACCGGAGTGACTCCACTCGACGCGGCCGGAGGAGCTGGTGGAGATATTGAACCCGTAGCCGTAGGTCCCGGTCCGGTCCGCCGCGGACTGCGGGGGTGAGGACACGGCCTGCGGGGTCAGAGCCTGTCGGAGTGCGTCGGAGGGGACCACCTGCGAGCCGCCGGGCCCGGCGCCGTCGGCGAGCACCATCGACATCCACCGCGCCATGTCCGAGACCGACGAGCTCAGGCCCCCCGCGGGGGCCTGGGCGTCCGGGTCACGCGCGGGATCGGCCGGGACCCAGTCGCCGGACGACTCGCCCGACTCGTCGGCGGCGGCGCGGACATGGCCGACGACGCGGTTGTCGCGGTCGAGCAGGTCCTCGTAGGAGTAGGAGGTGTCGTCCATGTCGAGGGGGTCGAAGAGCCGCTCGCGGGCCAGCTCCGGCCACGGGGTGCCGGCCGCGACGGCCACGGCTTCGGCTCCGGCGGTGAGCCCGAAGTTGGTGTACGCGTACGAGGCGCGGAATGGTTCCAGCGGCAGGTGGCGCAGTCCGTGCAGGATCGCCGGGCGGTCATACCCGAGGTCCTCCAGGTCGTCGCCCGCGTGCTCGGGTAGCCCGGAGCGGTGCGCGAACAGGTCGCCCACCGTCACGTCGGCGGTCACGCCCGGATCGGACAGGGCGAACCACGGGAGGTGCTCGCGCACGGGCGTCGACCAGTCGATCTCGGTCTCGGCGGTCTCCGCGGCCACGACGGTGGCGCTGACCGGCTTGGAGACCGACGCCATGGGGAACACCGTCCGCGCGTCGACCTCCTCGCCGGTCTCGGTGCTGCGCACGCCGAACCCCTCGGCCAACGCCACCTCGCCACCGTGCACCACCGCCACTGCGACGCCCGGGATGCCCGAGGCCTCGAGCTCCTCCTCGACGATGTCGGTCACCTTGCCGATCGCGTACTCGACCCGGTCGTCCGAGACCTCCAGTCCGGAGTAGGCCGCGGGACTCTGGCCGGGCTCCGGGTCGGGGACCGGGGTGCCGCATGCCGAGGCGGACATGGCCACGGTGAGCCCGAGCGCCGCTGCTCCGGCGATCCGCGGGCGGCGCGAGCGACGGGGAGGGGACGGGTCCGGGGTCATTGCCTCAGGTTAGTCGTCCGGCGCCGCGAATCGCCGCAACAGCGCAGGACGAGCCGGTGGTCAGCGCGCCCGTTCCCAGTTGGCGGTCCACGCCTCGGCGCCGCCCATGAGTTGACGCTCCAGCTCGGCCCGGTCGGGCCCGGCGCGGTGCAGCACGTCGGCGGCCCAATCGGCGTAGAGGCCGTACTGGGCGACCCCGTCGGTGTTGAGGTCGTACACGCGGTCACCGAACCGCCACCGGTCCATCACCTCGCCGCTGGGCGCGGTGAACGGGTACACGAGCGGGTCGCTCGCCGCGCTCGGCCGGGGCTCGGCGAGGGCGGCCAGGCCGTTGACGTCGGAGCCGAAGCCGTAGCCGGTGAACGGCCGGGCGGCGCCGGCGGTGTTCGTGCGCCACTGCTCGAGGAAGCCGGTCTCGAAGTTCTCGGTGGCCTCGGCGGGCCAGGCAAACGCGGCCACGAACCCGCCCTGCTCGTGGACCCGGCGAGTGTTGCCCTGCGTGGCCCAGGCGTGGTCCACGACCAGGCCTGTGTACCCAGCCTCAGCGGCGATGTCGAGGGTGCGGTGGGCGGTCTTGACGCCCATGTGGTCGATGTTGATCACCATGCCGCGGGCCATCATCCCGCGGATCGCGTGCTCGCCCAGTGGCGTCAGCCCGCGCACGTTGCACAGCGGAGCCTCGGGGTAGACGGGCAGTGCCGCGCCCGCCGGGGCGTCCGAGGAGGCCACCGTCAGGCCGTCGGCGACGGGCGTGGAGGCCAGGGGTTGGGCGTGGTCGGCGTCGGGACCGGTGCACGGCTCGGTCTCCCAGAACCGCTGGGTGCCCAGTTTGTTGCCGATGTTGACCGCGAGGCCGGCCAGTTCCTCGTCCATGCGGGCGCCACCGAGGGCGTTGTCGAACTTGTGTACCGGGAACACGGTCGACACGCCCCACGAGGCGAACTCGTCGAGACCCCGGTCGATGTCCTCGGTCGTGCACATCGGCACGTCGTCGACCACCCGGCACCCGAACGGCTCGGATGCCTCGACGCCCAGCGTGACGGCGAGTTTCCCGTCCGCGGCGATCGCGCGGACGTCCTCCGGCGAGCGGGCGATCCGGAACCAGCCGCGCCCGGGGCCACCGTGCTCGGCGTCGATATGGGCCTCCATCCGCTCGAGGTAGTCCACCTGCCGGCGCAGCTGCGCCATCTCGTCGCACGGGGAGCGCGCGGGCACCCCGATCCCGGCCAGGGCCTCGCAGAGCACACGGTTCGCTACGAGGTGGTTGTTGAGTACCCGGAGCCCGCCGCGCCACGCCCGCTCTATACCGGTGTAGTAGGCCTGTTCGTGCAGTTGGGAGTCGTGCGACGGCCACTGCGCGAAGGTGGGGAAGCCCTGAGTCCCGCCGGGCAGGGCGGTGCCCCCGAGCGCCGATTCGAGCAGCGCGAAGTGCCCGGTTCCCGAGTGGCTGGGGCAGTCCGCGAGCGCCTCGCCGAGGCCGCCGGGGGAGAACGGCTCGCCGCAGCGCAGTGCCCCGCCGAACGCCTGCGACGCCGCGAGGTGCGCGTGGGCGTCGACCATTCCTCTGATGGGGGAGCCGTCGGTCGGGGTCGCCGCCCGGGTCGGTGCGGCGTTCAGGGGGGCGAGTAGGGCGACGACGACGAGGAGTGCCGTCGCGGCCCACGCACGGCCTCCGGGATGTGCTGCCCTCGTCGTCGTCCCTTGTGCCACCATGGCGTGACACTAATCCCACTCCTCGGGCAGGGGAGGGGGTTTCGCCCGCCCGGCGGGGCGACCGGCCGGCCGGGCAGGGCTCGCGTCAGAGCTGGCGCGCCACCTCGGAGGCGACCAGGTCGAGGTGGTCCAGGTCGGACATGTCGAGCACCTGCAGGTAGATGCGCCGGGCGCCGATCGCCGCGTACCGGCCGATCGTGTCCACGACCTCGTCCGGGGTCCCGGCGGCGCCGTTGGCTCGCAGTTCGTCGACGTCGCGGCCGATGGCGTCCGCACGCCGGGCGATCTGTGCCTCGTCGCGTCCGCAGCACAGGACCAGCGCGGCCGAGCGGATGATCTCCTCGGGGGCGCGGCCGCGCTCGGCGCAGGCCTCGTCGACCCGGCGGTACTGCGTGGCCACGGTGTCGAGGTCGGCGAACGGCACGTTGAACTCGTCGGCGAACCGGGCGGCCAGGGCCGGGGTCCGCTTCCTGCCGTGACCGCCGACGATCACCGGCGGGCGCTGCTGCACGGGCTTGGGGAGGCCGGGGGAGTCCAGCATCTCCACACGCTTCCCGTGGACGGAGACCGTCTCGCCGGCGGGCGTGGACCAGAAGGTCTCCAGCGCCCCGAGGGTGTCCTCCAGCAGGTCGAACCGCTCGCCCAGCGGCGGGAAGGGGATGCCGTAGGCGGTGTGCTCGTCGGCGTACCAGCCGGCGCCGAGTCCCACGTCGAGGCGGCCGCCGGACATCTCGTCGACCTGGGCCATCGAGATCGCCAGCGGGCCCGGGTGGCGGAACGTCACCGAGGTGAGCAGGGTGCCGAGCCGGATGGTCGAGGTCTCGCGGGCCAGGGCGGCGAGGGTCAGCCACGCGTCGGTGGGGCCGGGCAGGCCACTGATGTCGCCCATCTTGAGGTAGTGGTCCGACCGGAAGAAGGCCTCGTAGCCGAGGTCCTCCGCCGCGCGGGCGACGGCGAGCTGGTCGGCATACGTCGCGCCCTGCTGGGGCTCGACGAAGACGCGGAGGCTGACCGAGGGGTCGGCTCCGGGAGAGGGCGTGGCTGCGGTGGCTGCGGGATCTGCTGGCATGACTCCCAGGATGCCCGTCCGGCGGGCGGGCGGGCTAGTTGGTGTCGGCGACCAGCGGCTCGATGGTGAGGTGTTCCATCTCCTTGGTGATGTACTGCAGCCGCCACTTGTCACCGAACAGGGCCAGCAGTTCGCCGTCGGTGCGCTGGAAGACCTCGACCCCGCGCTGGCGGCCGAGTTCGCCGGCCGACTCTGCGTCGGTGCGGCGGGCGATCGTGTACGGCAGGTTGTCCACCACGACCTCGACGTTGAACTCGGCCTTCATCCGGGCCGTGACCACCTCGAACTGCATGGGGCCGACCGCGGCCATGACCGGGTTGGCGTCGCCGCGGGTGTCGTTGCGCAGGATCTGCACGACGCCCTCGGCGGCCAGCTGGTCGATGGCCTTGCGGAACTGCTTGTACTTGCCCAGCGACTGGGCGCGGACCACCGCGAAGTGCTCGGGGGCGAACTGCGGGATCGGCGGGAACTGCACCTTCTTACCGCTGTAGAGGGTGTCGCCGGGGGCGAGGGCCGTGGCGTTGACCAGGCCCACCACGTCGCCGGGGTAGGCGGTCTCCACGGTGGTGCGGTCGCGGCCGAACACCGTCAGCGCGTACTTGGTGGTGAACGGCTTGCCCGTCTGGGCGTGCTGGACCACCATGCCGCGCTCGAACTCGCCGGAGACCACGCGCATGAACGCCAGGCGGTCGCGGTGCGCGGCGTCCATGCCGGCCTGCACCTTGAACACCATGGCGGAAAACGGCTCCGAGGTCTTGCGGGGCTCGCCCGAGACGGTCGGCCACTCGCCCGGCGCCGGGGCCAGCTCGACCAGCGCGTCGAGGATCTGGTGGACGCCGAAGTTGAGCATCGCCGAGGCGAAGATCACCGGGCTGGTCTCGCCGGCCAGGTACAGCTCCTGGTCGTGGTCCTGACCCATCGCCGAGAGCAGCTCGGACTCCTCGACCGCGGTCTCCCACACGTCGCCCTCGCGCTCGGCGGCGGTGTCCGGGTCGTAGTGCTCCTCGGGCGCGATGGTCGAGCCACCGGCGGTGCGGGTGAAGTGGACGTACTCCTCGGGGGCGCCGTCGTCGCCGCGGCGCAGCAGGCCGCGGTAGTCGCCGGCGATGCCCACGGGCATGAACAGCGGGGTGGGCACCAGGCCGATCTGCTCGGTGATCTCGTCGAGCAATTCGAGCGGCGCCCGGCCGGGTCGGTCCCACTTGTTGATCACCGTGATGATCGGCAGACCGTTGTGCTTGCACACCTGGAAGAGTTTGAGGGTCTGCGGCTCGAGGCCCTTGGCGGCGTCGATGAGCATGACCGCCGCGTCGACCGCGGTGAGGACGCGGTAGGTGTCCTCGGAGAAGTCGGCGTGGCCGGGGGTGTCGACCAGGTTGATGACGTACGGGTCGTCGCCGGGGTTCGAGCCCTCTGGCGCGTAGGTGAACTGCAGTGCCGTGGAGCTGACGGAGATACCGCGGGCCTTCTCCATCTCCATCCAGTCCGACACGGTCGAGCGGCGGCCCGACTTGCCGTGGACCGCGCCGGCCTCGGTGATCACCCGGGCGTGCAGCGCCAGCGCCTCCGTGAGCGTGGACTTGCCGGCGTCCGGGTGGGCGATCACGGCGAATGTCCTGCGGCGCGCGACTTCGGACGTGACGTCCCCGGCGGCGTCCGCATCCGTGGCGTGCCCGCCCGTTCCGGTGTCCTCGGCGGTCTCGGTCACGCGCACTCCTTCTGGCAGTCGACGGCCCTCGTCGTCGTCACCCAGCGTACGTCCGCCCACGGGTGAGCACACAATCCGGCGGTGCGACCCGCGAGGTCGGTGTGGTGCGTGAAACGCGAGGTCAGGCGCGGCGCCGGCGGGGATCGAGCCCGCCAGTCGATAGCTTTCGTAACGAGTGAGCGTGCCCCGACCGATGAACCGTGAACGACGCGACGCGCGGCCGGGTGTCGTACCCGGTCGCTACGGTGCGCACGAGCCGCGTCACGGGACGCGCGGAGGCAGGAACTGGCATGGGCGAGAGCAGTGACAGGCACGAACTCGAGGAGCGCAGGGCCGCGCTCCGGCGGCTGATGCCGGTGACGGAGCGGCTGCGCGGGCTGGACGGCGTGACCTGGGCGGGCGGTCGGCGGGACCGCAACGGCGCGTACCTGGTGCGGTACCCGACCTACGACGAGGACACCCTGGCCGTGATGGAGGAGTTCGGCGGGGGAGTGCTCACCCGGCACGGCTACCTCGACGAGTTGGAGCGGCGCGGATTATCGGACGGCTCCCTGACCGACCTCACCGGGTTGGCGGAGCAGTCGGACGAGGACCTGACCCGCGCGCTGCTCACCTGGGTGGTCCGGTCCGAGCGGTTCTACGACGGCGCGGTCGCGGAGGCGCTGCGGGAGGGGTCGTTGGTGGCGCTGCTCGACCGGCTGCGGGAGCTCTATGAACTGTGATGTCCGAGCACTGTGATGTCCCCGCGCTGTGATGTCGGGTCAGGGCCGGTCGCGCAGGACGGCGAGGTAGCGGCGGGTGATCCGCTCCTGTTCGAGCCGGGCGACGGGTGCGCCCAGCCGGGCGAGCAGGGTGGCGTGCGCGGATTCGCCGGTGAGGGTGAGCGCGACGGCGTCGGTGACGGGATCGTGCCGGACGAGGAACGTCTCCCATCCACGCTCGGGGTGGCCGGGTAGGGCGCGGTAGGTGAACCCCCGCGCGTCGGGGCGGTCGATGACTTCCGTGACCTCGCAGGGGGCGGTGAGCCGTAGCCACGCGCCCGGGCCCGTTCGCGGCCGGAGGGTGACGGTGCGGCCGGGGGTGGCGGGCCTGGTGGCGTCGACGACGAGGCCTGCCCGCCGGTGCAGGTCCCAGGTGACGAGTGCTGCACCCGCGCGGCGGAAGAGCTCGGCTCCGGAGCCCAGGTGGGCCTCGCGCTCGAACCGCCGGGAGCGCGTCACGCGGAGTGGACCTGGTTCTGGGCCGTCTCCAGCCCGTGCTCGAGAAGGAGTTCCACGGCGTCGGCGGCGTCCTGGATGAGGAACGCCACATCGGGTTGCTCGAGCTTGGAGAAGCGCTTGAGTACGAAGTCAGCCACCGCCATGCGGCCCGGCGGACGGCCGACCCCGGCGCGGACGCGGATGTAGTCGCGGGTGCCGAGTGAGCCGGACAGCGAGCGCAGGCCGTTGTGGCCGCCCTCGCCGCCACCGCGCTTGAGGCGGACCTGCCCGAAGTCGATGTCGATCTCGTCGTGGATCACGATGATGTCGGTGGGCGTGACCGAGAAGTACTTGGCGACCGCGGCGACCGGCCCGCCCGAGAGGTTCATGTAGCTGCGGGGGCGGGCCAGGACCACGGGCTTGTCGGCGAGCCGGGTCTGGGCGATCTCGCAGTTGGTCCGCTTGTGGGTGGAGAAGCTCGCCGGCATCGGCAGGGCGCGGGACGCCAACTCCTGCAGGACGTCCCAGCCGATGTTGTGGCGGGTGCCCTCGTAGTCGGGTCCGGGGTTGGCCAGACCCACGATGAGCGTGGGGCCGGGCGTGGGGCCGGGCGTGGAAGCGGTAGTCACGGGGCCATGATCCCAGACGGCGTCGGCCCGCCCGGGCGCACCTGTCCGATCAGTTCCGCAGCTCGGTGCGGGCGGTGTCGAGGACGGCGGCGGTGAGGGCGTCGAGGTCGGGTGACTGCAGTTTCCAGTGCTGCCAGAACAGGGGGACGTCGAGGAAATGGTCGGGGGAGACGTCGACGATCTCGCCGGAGACCAGCCATGGGGTGGCGAGGTGCTCGGGGATCAGGCCCCAGCCCAGCCCGGCGACGATCGCCCGGACGTGATCGTGCGAGCTGGGGATGAAGTGCCGCGGCCCGGTGGGTTCCCGGCGGGCCAGGCGGCGATAGTGGTTGTTTTGGTGGCCGTCGCTGCGGTCGAAGTCGACGATGGGCGCCCGGCCGAGCGCGGCGGTGGTCGAGCCGTCACGCAGGTGCCGGGCGACGAACCCGGGGCTCGCGCAGGCCAGGTACCGCATGGACCCCAGGGGCTGCGAGCGGCAACCCTGGACCGGCCGGGACTGGCTGGTCACCGCGGCCATCACCTCGCCGCGCCGCAGCAACTCGCTGGACAGGGACTCGTCCTCGCGGCGGATGTCGAAGACCACCCGGCCGGCCGCGTGGACCTCGGTCATGGCATCGAGAAACCAGGTCGCCAGCGAGTCGGAGTTGCACGCCACGGCCAGGACCACATGCTCCTGGGCCGACGCCGGGTCGTCGAGCTCGCCGGCGAGGGATTCCTCGAGGTGGAGCATCTGCCGCGCTGTACGCAGCACGATCTCGCCGGAGGCGGTGGCAGAGATCGGGCGGTCGCGACGGACGAGGATCCGCCCCGCCGACTCCTCGAGCGCGCGGACCCGCTGGGACACCGCCGACTGGGTGATGTGCAGGTGGGCGGCGGCGGCCTCGAACGAGCCGAGGTCCACGACGGCGGCGAGGGTGCGGAGGTGGTCCAGCTGCAGGGTGTTCATAAGCATGGCTAATGTTAGTGCAGAAAGTGCAGTGGCACTACTGATGAAACCGGGCCTACGGTGACGTCGTGACCGCTACTTCCACACTTCTCATGGGCGTCGGCATGGGCCTCGGGCTCATCGCCGCCGTCGGCGCGCAGAACGCCTACGTCCTCCAGCGTTCGATCCGTGGCGATGTGGCGATGGTTCCCATCGTGGCCTTCTGCGTGGTGTCCGAGGCCGCGCTCATCCTGCTCGGGGTGGCGGGCGTGGGGGTGCTCATCGAATCGGCGCCGGCGGCGATCACGGTCATGAAGTGGATCGGGGTCGTGTTCCTGCTGGCCTACGGGGCGTTCGCCGCGTCCCGCGCGATCCGGCCCGGCGACGGGTTGCAGGTCGACGGCAACGCGCGGGTCCCGTCGACGCTCGGGGCGCTGGCGGCGTGCGCGGCGTTCACCTGGCTCAACCCGCACGCCTACCTCGACTGCGTGGTGTTCCTCGGCACGCTCGCCAACCAACAGGGGACCGACCTGCGCTGGGTGTTCGCGGCTGGGGCCTTCATCGCGGGCGTGCTGTGGTTCTCGCTCATCGGGTTCGGTGGCAAGGCGTTGCGGGGGCTGTTCGCCAGGCCCGGGGCGTGGCGGGTGCTCGACGCCGGCATCGCCGTGATGATGCTGGTCCTGGCGATCGGCCTCGTCCGCGGCTGATGCCGAGCCCTCGGCGTGGAGGGGCCGGGCCGGCGAAATACGGGACGGGCCCGGCACGACGCTGTGGTCGTTCCGGGCCCGTGGCCGGGTGCCGCCGGTCAGGCGGCGTCCGCGTGATTCACGCGGGGGAGGATCAGCCCTCCTCGGCGGCCTTCGCGGCGTCCTCGGCGGCCTCGCCCTGGGGCGCAGCCTCCTCGTCGTCCTCGAGGTCGGACTCGGACGGCGCCTCGATGACGTTGACCAGCAGGGTCTCCGGATCGGAGACCAGGGTGGCGCCGGCGGGCAGCGTGATGTCGGCGGCGGTGAACTGGGTGCCGGCCTCGACGTCCTCCACCGAGAGCGTGAACTCCTCGGGGATGTCGGTGGCCTCGACCTCGATCTCGATGTAGTCGGCGTCCGTCGTGACCAGGGTGCCGGGGGCGGCCTCACCCTCGAGGACGACGTAGACCTCGACGACGACCTTCTCGCCCTTGCGCACGACGAGCAGGTCGGTGTGCTCGATGATGCGGGTCAGCGGGTGCACGTCGATCTGCTTGGGCAGCGCGAGCTGCTCCTCGCCCTCGATGTCGAGGGTGAGCAGGGAGTTGGTGCCGTGCGCGCGGAGCACGGCGGCGAACTCGAGCGCGTCGAGCAGCAGGTGGCGGGGCTCGGTGTGGTGGCCGTACAGCACCGCGGGGACCTTGCCCTCACGACGGGCGCGGCGGGCGGAGCCCTTGCCGAACTCGGTGCGGGTGGAGGTCTTGAGGTTGTTGATTTCCTTGGCCATGATCGCCTTTTCGTCGGGTGGGAGAGCGGGACGCCCTACGGGTGATGACCTCCTCGGCGATCGAGACGATCGCCGGGCCGGTCCACCGGGACCACGCCGACAATGATCGCGTCGATAACGGAGTGACCCGGGTTGATGCGGGTCCTCCCTCGCCGAGATGACCCGACCAGCCTAGCGCCGAGGGGTGCGGGGCCCAAAATCGCAGCGAACCCGCCGCTCCCGGACAAGGGTGCGGCGGGTTCGGACGCGGCGACGGCGCACCGTCAGCGGCGGGGCGTCAGAGGATCTCCTCGACCGCCGCCGTGGGACGCGCGAGGCGGGTGCCCTTGTCGGTGACGACGAAGGGCCGCTCGATGAGCCGGGGATGGGCGACCATCGCCGCGAGCAGGTCGTCATCCGAGGCGTCGATGAGGCCGAGCTCGGTGAACTCGGCTTCCTTGACGCGCACCGCCTCCCGCACCGTCAGGCCGGCGTCGGAGATGAGGGTGCGCAGCTGCTCGACGTCCGGGGGAGTGTCGAGATACTTGATGACCGTCGGCTCCACACCCCGCTCGCGGAGCAGCTCCAGCGCCTGCCGGGACTTGGAGCAGCGGGGGTTGTGGTAGATCGTGGCGCGCCCCGCCGGGTCCGCGGTCATGTCAGGCGTTCCCGTTGAAGAGGCTGGTCACCGACCCGTTCTCGAAGACCTCGTGGATGGTCCGGGCCAGCAGCGGCGCGATGGACAGCACGGTGAGGTTCTCGAACCGCTTCTCCGGCGGGATCGGGAGCGTGTCGGTGGTGATGACCTCCTTGGCCCCGCAGTTGGCGAGACGCTCGGCGGCCGGATCGGAGAAGATGCCGTGGGTGGTGGCGATGATGACGTCGCCGGCACCGGCGTCCTTGAGGACCTTGACGGCGCCGGCGATGGTGCCACCGGTGTCGATCATGTCGTCCATCAGGACGCAGGTCTTGCCCTCCACGTCACCGACCACGCGGTTGGACTTCACCTGGTTGGGCACGTTGGGATCGCGGGTCTTGTGGACGAACGCGAGCGGCGCGCCGTCGAGGGCGTCGGCCCACTTCTCGCCCACCTTGACGCGGCCGGCGTCGGGGGAGACCACGACGATGTTGTCCGTCCCGTAGTGCTGCCGGACGTAGTCCGAGAGCTGGCCCTGGGCGTGCATGTGGTCCACGGGACCGTCGAAGAAGCCCTGGATCTGGTCGGTGTGCAGGTCGACCGTGATGATGCGGTCCGCGCCGGCGGCCTTGAGCAGGTCCGCGATGAGACGGGCCGAGATCGGCTCGCGGCCGCGGTGCTTCTTGTCCTGCCGCGCGTACGGGTAGAACGGCAGGACAGCGGTGATCCGCTTGGCGCTTCCCCGCTTGAGCGCGTCGATCATGATGAGCTGCTCCATGATCCACTTGTTCAGCGGCGCCGGGGCACTCTGCAGCACGAACGCGTCACAGCCGCGGACGGACTCCTCGAAGCGGACGAAGATCTCGCCGTTGGCGAAGTCCCTGGCGGTCTGGGGGGTGACCTCGACGCCCAGTTCGGCGGCGACCTGGTCGGAGAGTTCGGGGTGCGCGCGCCCCGCGAAAAACATCAGGTTCTTCTGGTTGTCGATCCACTCGCTCACTGCGTGAGTCCGTCCTTCTGGGTGTCGTTCCGGGCACGACGGGCGGCCTCTGCAGAACCGGAATCGGGCCGGTTCTCTATCACCCAGTCGTCGATGTTCCTCTGCCGTCCGCCCGAGACCGCGAGGGCTCCGGGTGGGACGTCGTCCTTGATCACGGTACCCGCGCCCGAATAGGCCCCGTCTCCGACGGTCACAGGTGCGACGAACATGGTGTCCGAACCGGTGCGGCAGTGATCGCCGATCACTGTACGGTTCTTGTTCACCCCGTCGTAATTGACGAACACGCTCGACGCCCCGATGTTGGTGTGCTCGCCGATCGTCGCGTCGCCCACGTAGGTCAGGTGCGGCACCTTGGTGTTCGCCCCGATCGTCGACTTCTTGACCTCGACGAACGTGCCGATCTTGCTCCGTTCGCCCAGGTCCGCCTCGGGCCGCAGGTAGGCGAACGGGCCCACCTCCGCGCCAGCCCCGATTGTGGCGCGCACCGCATGTGAACGCACGACCGTGGCACCCTCGCCGACCACCGTGTCCTGCAGCGTGGTGTCCGGTCCGACGGTCGCACCGTCGCCGATCTCGGTGGCGCCCGTCAGATGGGTGCCCGGCAGGATCGTCACGTCGCGGCCCGTGGCCACGCCCACGTCGAGCCACGTGCTGGACGGGTCGACGATCGTCGCGCCGCCCCGCATCGCCGACTCGCAGAGGCGACGGTTCATCTCGCCGGCCAGGGCTGCGAGCTGCACGCGATCATTGACGCCCGCGACCAGATCGGGGTCCTCGACACGGTGCCCGCGGATGAGGCCGTTGTCGCGTCGCGCGAGCTGGATGACGTCGGTGAGGTACAGCTCGCCCTGCGAATTGTCCGTGCCCAGCTGCCCGAGCTTGTCCCGCAGGACGAGGGCGTCGAAGGCGTAGATGCCGGAGTTGACCTCGTCGATCGCCCGCTCGTCCTCCGAGGCGTCCTTGTGCTCGACGATCCGCAGCACCTCGCCGTCGTCGTTCCTCACGATGCGGCCGTACCCCGTGGGGTCGGGCGCCGTCGACGTCAGGACGGTGACCGCGGCGCGCGGTCGCAGGTCGTGGCGCGTCACGACCTCGCGCAGGGTGTCGGCGTCGAGCAGGGGGATGTCCGAGGTGGTGACGAGCACGGTGCCCGAGAAGTCGGCAGGCAGTCCCGACATGCCGGCCGCCACGGCGTCGCCCGTCCCGTTCTGCTCCTCCTGCACCGCGGTGGAGACCGGAACGCCGAGCTCGGCCGACAACTCGTCGACGGCCGCCGAGACCTGGTCGCGCTGATGGCCGACGACCACGACGATCGCGTCCGGTTCGAGTCCCGCCGCGGCGTGCAGTGCGTGGCCGAGCATCGTCCGCCCGCACACCCGGTGCAGCATCTTGGGCGTGGCGCTCTTCATGCGGGTGCCGGAGCCGGCGGCCAGGACGATGACCGCGGTCTGCGTGTGTTCGGGCGCTGAACGGTCGGTCTCGGGTGTGGTCATCAAGTCTCCTCGGCGCGCGGCGCGCACGGTGGTGGTGATGGATGGGTCCGGGTACGTCCGGCGAGCGGACAGGGTCCCAAGGCGGACAGAGCCCCAAGGATAGAGGGTGACTCCGACGATTCGAACCGTCTTGAGGCGGAGTAGCCTGCCCCGCGTGTCAGTCCTGAGGCGCCAGTTGGCGGATACGCGGCCACTGCGGCAGCCGGACTTCCGCAGGTTGTGGCTCGCCAACATCGTCACGGTCATCGGGGCGCAGTTGTCGATCGTCGCGGTGCCGCAGCAGGTCTTCGAGATCACCCGCAGCTCTGCGTATGTGGGGCTCACCGGCGTGTTCGCGCTGGTGCCGCTCGTGGTGTTCGGCCTGTGGGGCGGTGCGCTGGCCGACGCCCTCGACCGGCGTCGCCTGCTCATGGTCACCACCACCGGGCTGATCGTGACCTCACTGCTGTTCTGGGCGCAGGCCGCGGCGGGCAACCGGAACGTGTGGGTGGTGATGATGCTGCTGTCGGTGCAGCAGGCGTTCTTCGCGGTCAACCAGCCCACCCGCTCGGCGATCATCCCCCGGATCGTCCCCTCCGACCAGCTGGCCTCCGCCTCGGCCCTGAACATGACCGTGATGCAGTTCGGGGCGATCGTCGGGCCCCTGTCCGCGGGCATCCTCATCCCGGTCCTGGGACTGTCCACGATGTACCTGTTCACCGCCGTCGCGCTGCTGGCCACCCTGTACGCGGTGTTCCGGCTCCCGCCGCAGCCGGTGGCGGGGGAGCGGGGATCGGTGGGGCCGCGGTCGGTGATCGACGGGTTCGCCTACCTGGCCACCCGCCGCATCCTCCTGGCCTCGTTCCTCGTGGACATCGTCGCGATGGTCTTCGGCATGCCGCGGGCCCTGTTCCCGCAGATCGCCACCGAGTCCTTCGGCGACCCCGCGACCGGCGGGACCGCCCTCGGTCTGTTGTTCGCCGCGATGAGCGTGGGCGCCGTGGCCGGCGGGGTGTTCTCCGGGTGGATCCCGCGCGTACGCAGGCAGGGCCTGGCGGTGCTGGTGTGCGTGGCGCTGTGGGGCGCGGCGATGGTCGCGTTCGGGGTGTTCGTGGGCGCGGCCTCGCCCGGCGGCTCCGCGTGGTGGCTGTGGCTGGCGCTCGCCGCGCTGGCGTTCGGCGGAGCCGTCGACATGATCTCGGCCGCGTTCCGCCAGGCGATCCTGCTGGATTCGGCCACCGACGAGATGCGCGGCCGTCTGCAGGGCGTGTTCATCGTGGTCGTGGCCGGTGGCCCGCGGATCGGCGACGTCGCGCACGGCGTGGCGGCGGCCTCGGTCGGCACGGCGGTCGCCGCGTCGGGTGGTGGCGTGCTGGTGGTGATCGGCGTGGTGATCTGCGCGATCGCTTTCCCGGCGTTCTTGCGCTACACCGTCCGCAGCGCGGTCGAGCGGAGCACCAAGGGTTAGACCGCCGGGTACTGCTCGCGGCGCAGGAACCGCGCCAGGTGCACCGCGTTGGACGACAGCGTGGTGATGGTCGAGGCCACGGCCGACGGCGTGGAGTCGAGGTCCTTGTAGTCCACCGGGTTCATGGCCTCGTTGTTCCAGTAGGTGCAGCCCTGCGCCGGGATCGTGAACCCGATGTCGTTCAGGCCCTGGAACATGTCGGCGACGATCTTGTGCGCGCCGTCCTCGTTGCCCACCACCGCGACCACGGCGACCTTGCCGAACATCGCGGGACGGCCCTCGTCGTCGGCGGCCGACAGTTGCGCGTCGAGACGCTCCAGCACCCGCTGCGCGATGCTGGACGGATTGCCGAGCCACGTCGGCGTGGACAACACGAGGACGTCGGCGGTTCGGACCTTCTCGAGGATGGCGGGCCACTCGTCGCCGTCGCCCATGTCGTCGTCGACCCCCGGACGGACGTCGAAGTCCGCGACCCGGACGGTCTCCCCGGTCACGCCGTGACCGGCGAGTTCGTCGAGGACCTGCCGGGCGATGAGGTCGCTGCTCGACTCGGCGGGCGAGGCCTTGAGCGAGCACACCAGGGCGAGTGCCTTGAGATCGGTGTCCATGCCCGGACGATAGGTCCACCCCACCCGCCGGACAACCGGTTCCGCGGGCCCGCGCCACCATGACCGGTGGAGGGCCGCGGGTGCGCCCCCTACGGTGGGGCCACTACGGCTGACGAGCGGAAGGGGCACGCGTATGACCACGGACAGGACGGTGGCCGACCTCGTCGTCGAACGACTGGTGGCCTGGGACGTCGAACGGATCTACGGCTACGCCGGAGACGGCAACAACCCACTGCTCGGCGCGTTGCAGCGCGCCGAGATCGCCCCGACGTTCGGGCGGGCCCGCCACGAGGAGTCGGCGGCGTTCATGGCGGTGGCCGACGCCAAGTACTCGGGCGCGGTCGGGGTGATGACCTCCACGCAGGGCCCCGGCGCGATACACCTGCTCAACGGCCTGTACGACGCCAAACTCGACAGCGTGCCCGTGGTGGCGCTCGTCGCGCAGCAGCACACCAGCGTGCTCGGGTCGGGCTACCAGCAGGAGATCAACCTCGGCAACGTCTTCGCGGACGTGGCCGGGCCGTACCTGCAGACGGTGTCGACGGCCGAGCAGGCGCCCATGGTGATCGACCGGGCGTTCCGCTCCGCGTTGACGCACCGGACCCCCGTCGTCGTCATCCTTCCCCACGACGTGCAGAACGCCGAGTCCCCGGAGCTGGGCGAGGACCTCGACCAGGAGCACGGGGTGGTGGTCACCGCCCCCGAATGGACCCACGGGGTCACCACCCCCCGCGACGACGACGTGGCGCGCGCCGTGGAGGTGCTCGACGCGGGGGAGCGGATCGCGATCCTGGCCGGGCGCGGCGTCGCCGGTGCGCAGGCGGAACTGATGGAGCTCGCCGAGCGCCTGGACGCCGGCGTGACGATGAGCCTGTTGGGTAAGCCCTACGTGGACGAGTCCTCGCCGTTGGTGGGCGGGACCATGGGCCATCTGGGGACGACGGCGAGCGCGCGCATCCTCCAGAACTGCGACACCCTCCTCATCGTCGGATCGAACGACCCCTGGACCGAGTTCTACCCGGAGCCCGGGCGGGCGCGGGCCGTGCAGATCGACCTCGACCCGGTGCACCTGGCCAACCGGTATCCGATCGAGGTCGGCATGGTGGGCGACGCCGCGGCCGCACTACGCGAACTCACCGGACGCGTGGCCGACCGCGACCGCTCCGCCTGGCGCGGCGACGTGGAGAAGTGGGTGGGGCAGTGGTGGGAGATCTCCTGCATGCGCTCCGAGGTGCCGGCGCGCGGGCTGAACCCGGAGCTGGTCGCGCGGCGACTGGGCGAGCGCCTGCCCCACGATGCGCGGCTCGCCGTGGACGTGGGCAGCAGCGTCTACCACTACGTCCGACAGATCAGCCTGCCGACGACCGTCCCTGCGCACCTGTCGAGCACGCTGGCGTCGATGGGCTGCGGGATCCCGTACGCGATCGCCGCCAAGGCCACCGCGCCCGCCAAGCCCGTCGCGGTCCTGGCCGGCGACGGGGCAATCCAGATGCTGGGGATCAACGAGCTCATCACCGTCTCCGAGGCGTGGCCGAGCTGGGAGGACCCGACGATGGTGATCGTGGTGCTCAGCAACCGGGACCTGGCGGAGGTGAGCTGGGAGCAGCGCGAGAGCGAGGCCCAGCCGCGGTTCGCCCGGTCGCAGGACGTGCCGCCGTTCGACGTGGCCGGTTACGCCGAGCTGCTGGGGCTGCGCGGGGTGCGCGTGGACGACCCCGACCAGCTCGTTCCCGCCCTGGAGGAGGCGTTCCTCGCGGACCGGCCGACAGTGATCGATGCGATCACCGACCCGGACATGCCGTTGCTGCCGCCGTTCCCGCACGGTAGGGAGATGGCGGAGTCGATGCGTACGGGCCTGCTAGCGGAGGGTGCTGCCGGAGAGCACGCCCTCGAGCTGCTGGAGGCCTACGCCCGGATGGAAGAGGAGCGATTCACGTGACCGGAACGAACGTACCCGGGCAACCCGGGCAGGACCCGGCCTTCCAGCCCGATGCCGAGGTGGAGAAGAAGCCGCGGCGCGCACGGCAACCGGCGTTGGCGGTGTTCGCGATCATCGCGATCCTGTTGCTGGTGCTGGCCGTGGGGATCTTCGGCGGGATCTTCTAGCTCCCCCGCCAGGACTCGAACCTGAAATGCCTGAACCAAAATCAGGAGTGTTGCCGATTACACCACGGGGGAACGGCCCGCGAACGGGCCGTCACCAGTCTGGCACATGAGATCGGGCCCATCGGTGCGCACCTGCGCACCGATGGGCCCTGGCCGCCGTGAGCAGCAGTGTTGCCGCCGGTCGGGGGGGAGCGGAATTCGCGCGTGGCTATCCTCGGGGTATCAGAAAAAGGGGTGGGGCATGACGGGCGTGGGCGTACCGACACCGAGGACCAGGATGTCCGCCGCCAAGCGGCGGCAGCAGCTGGTGGAGGTCGGCCGACGGATCTTCGCCGAGAACGGCTACGACGCCGCGACGGTGGAGGACATCGCCGCCGCGGCGGGGGTGTCCAAGCCGGTGGTCTACGAGCACTTCGGAGGCAAGGAGGGGCTCTACGCGGTCGTGTGCGACCGCGAGCTCGCCTACCTCGGCGCGGAGATCACCGAGGCGCTGCAGGGCGAGGGGTCGCGGCGGCGCATCGAGCGCGCGGCGATGGCGCTGCTGCGCTACGTCGAGGAGCGCACGGACGGCTTCCGCATCCTTGTGCGCGAATCGTCCCCGGTGGGTGGGGGCTCGTATTCGACCCTGCTCAACGACGCCACCGCCAGCGTGACCTACATCCTCGAGGAGGAGTTCGTCGCCCGCGGGTTCGACCCCATCACCACCAGTGTGTACGCGCAGGCCCTGGTCGGGATGGTCTCCGGGACCGCCCAGTGGTGGCTCGACGCCCGCACGCCGCCCAAGGAAGAGGTCGCCGCGCACATCGTCAACCTCTGTTTCAACGGCCTCTCGCATCTCGATCCCTCGCCGACGCTCGAGGTCGACGTCCTCGAGAAGTACAGCGGGCCGAGTCACCCCGGTGGCACACCGCAGGGCCGCGACATGCGCCCGGGGCCCGGAAGCCCGTAGTAGGTCGCTCCCCGGCCCTTGCCGGGGGCTGAGGGTGGCGCGGTTCAGGCTGCGACGGCCACCCGGCCATCGAGCCGGTCGGAGTCGGCGCGGAGTCGGAACGCCACGGCGGCCATGACCGCGCCGACGGCGAGACCGAACCAGCCGGCGAAGGTGACGACCGTGTCGACCGCCGCCGGGCCCACGACGCCCAGCCCGAGTCCCACCACCGCCAGCACGACACCGAGCGTCACCATGACCCACGAGTCGGGGATCTCGGAGCGCAGGGTCTGGGCTCCGTAGGCGACGAGGGCGCCGGAGGCCACCAGCCAGGCGGCGAACAGCAGGATCAACGCGGTGGCCGAGATGCCGGGCCAGAACAGGACGACCAGCCCGAGAATCATGAATCCGGCGCCGGCGAGGATGAGGCCACCGCGGCCGGGGGTCCGTTCCGGGAGTGCCACTCCGGTCGTCATGGTCATGGCGCCGTCACCGATGGCGAAGGCCGCCACGAGGAACACCGCGAGCGTCATGCCCGTGGTGGGGGAGGCCAGTGCGGTCGCGCCCAGGGCGATCGCCAGTGCTCCGCGGATGAGTTGGACCCACCAGTTCCGGGTCAGTGATTCGATCATTTCTCCACCTTTCCTGCGCTGGCGTCTGCCGTCGCGCGGTACTGTAGTGATCACTACAGTAAGTCTGATCCGGGGCGATTCGCAATGAGTCGCCGGACACAGGGAGCGGGGGAGCGGATGGCGGGGAAGCCAACGGGGTCCACTGGCAGGCGCACCCGCGCCAAGGGCCGGGAGTCCCGGCGCCGGATCATCGAGGCGGCCGCCGAGGTGGCCGGTGAACGCGGGTATGAGGGGACCTCGATCGCGCAGGTCAGTAAGGCGAGCGGGCTCCCGGCGAGCTCGATCTACTGGCATTTCGCGGACAAGGACGCACTGCTGGCGGCGGTAGTCGAGGAGAGCGTCGAGCTGTGGCTGGGCCAGGTCACCCGCGGGGAGGGCGAAGCCCTGCGGGAGCGCGTGACCGCCTTCTGTCTGGGCGTGGCCCGGACGTTCCGCGAGTCCCCGGACTTCCTCCGGCTGGGCCTGATGCTGGCGCTGGAGCAGCGTCCCGTGGAGCCGGCCGCCCGGGGAATCTATCTGCGTCTGCGCGGGGACGCCCTGGAGCGCATCGCGGCGGAGTTCCGGCGGGTCCGTCCGCGGCTACCCGAGGCGGATGCCCGGGTGCTCGCCACCTATGCCCTCGCCGGAGGCGATGGGATCTTCCTCGCGTCCCTGACCGGGGACGCCGACGTCACGGAGCTGTTCCGGCTCCACACCGAGGCGATCGTGCACCTCGTCTCTCGAGCCGAGGCCGAGGCGCCGGCTTCGGAGCCGCAGCCGCAGCCGCAGCCGCAGCCGAAGGCGGACTAGTTGCAGCCGGCCATCAGGTGCGACGGAAGACCTCGAGGAGGAAACGCTCCTCGCGATGGTGGACGAGCCGCGTGAGGTCGGTGCGGCGTGCGAGTGCGGCGTGGACGTCCTCGCCGTGGCAGGCGTGGTCGTCCGACTGACCCAGCCAGTGGCAGGCCGCGACGGTCCCACCGGGTTCGGCCAGCTGCAGCAGCGCGGTGAGCAGGTCGTCGAGTCCGTCGACCGGCGTGTAGTAGAGGAACTCCGAGAGCACCAACAGGTCGCAGGACCGCCCGGGCCACGGGTCCAACGCGTCGGCGGTGCGCACGTGCACGTGGTCCAACCCCGCGCGGTCGATGCGCGCGCGGGCCTGCTCGGCGGCGGTGTCGACGACGTCCACCGCGTGCACCTCGTCGCAGTGCTCGGCGAGCATCTCGGTGAGCACCCCCACCGAGCAGGCGGGCTCGAAGCACACGCGGTACCGCTGTTCGGGGAGAGAGGCGACGAGGAGCCCGTAGCGCCGCAGTTCGTACCACGAGCCGGCGAAGTCCCAGGGGTCTGCCGACCCGGAGTACATCTCCTCGAAGTAGTGGCCCGGGGTGCTCACCAGAACACCGTCTCGGAGCGCGTGACCAGGCGGTCGAGGATCCAGTCGGGCAGGATCGCCTCGTCCCCCGGCCGATCGGACAGCGGAGCGACCTGGGTGACGAACTCCGCCACCGCCGCCTGCTTGGCGGCGAGCTCGGCGTCGGTGAGCACGACGCGACGCCGCCGGTCCCAGGGCACGCGCCGATCGCCGGGCTCGGCCCAGTGCCAGGTCCACACCGGGTACTCCGCCAGTCGCGCTCCGGTGGCGGCGCAGGCCCGGGCGGCCGCGCGTCCGGAGGCCTCGTGATCGGGGTGGCCGTCTCCGCGCCACGTGCTGAGCACCACGCAGTCCTCGCCGGGGACGTCACCGATCGCCTCGGCGATCGCGTCGGCCAGACGCGTCTCGTGCCCGCGGACCCCGCCGTCCGGCAGTCCGATCCGCACCGGCTCGGGAAGGCCCAGGGCCGCGCAGGCGCGCCGGCTCTCGGAGATCCGCAGCGCGGTGAGCCGCGCGGGCGTCACCGTGGGGGAGTCGGGGTGCGAGGCGTCGCCGTCGGTGACGGCCACGATCACCACCTCCACCCCGGCTGCGGCGAACCGGGCGGCGGTGACGCCCACGCCGAGGATCTCGTCGTCGGGATGCGGCGCGACCACGACCACCCGCCGGACCCCGGACGGAACGGTCAGCTCCGGGTCGGCGGTACGCCCGCCGAACCAGGCGTCCCAGGCGGCGTGGGTAGTGCCGCGGTCGTCGAGCCCGATGCCGGTCCAGTGGGTGGAACCGCCCTCGGCGGGATCGGTGGTCATCGCGCCCACCCGCCGTGGGTGCGGGCGGTGGCGCCCAGCCCGGCGAGGTCACGCTCGGCGTGGAACTGCCGGATGTACACCTCGGCGTCGAGGACGTTCTGCCCGTGGCGCGGGTCCATCGCGAGCGGTCCCGGGCCGAGCGCCCGGCCGACACGCCGGATGGTCTCGTCCACCGCGGCCTCGACCATCGCCCGCACGCGCACGGCCCGGTGGCGCGCGACGGTGAGGTCGGCGCCGGGTCCGTCGCGATCGACTTCCGCGGCGGCGGCGTCCAGCGCCCACGACGCCCCTCCCAAGGCCACGTCCACGGCGCCGAGGTGGGCCAGCGCGTGGGGGTCGACGTCGGGCCGGGTCGCCCGCGCGAGCAGGGGCCGGGCCACGGCGATCCCGGCGCCCAGCCAGCAGGCGGCAACCCCGATCCCACCGTGCCAGAACCCGGCCCGCTCGAGGTAGGAGCGGTGGTCCCCGACGGAGCGGGCCGGCACGTCGGTGAATTCGACGGAGGTGGTACGGCTGCCCGCCATCCCCGGGTGCGCCCAGCCGCCCGCCCGGGGCGCGACACCGGGCTGACGCAGGTCGACGGCGAAGAGGCGCGGCTCGTCGTCGTCGAACGCGGTGACCAGGGCGTGCGTGCACACGTCGCCGCCGGAGCACCAGGCCTTGACCCCCTCGAGTACCCACCGGCTGCCCGAGCCACCGTCTGAACCACCGCCCGAGCCACTGCCCGAGCCTCCGCCCACGCGCCGGGCGCGGAGCACGGGCGTCGGCGGTTCGGCCGCCCAGACGCCCCACAGTTCGTTGCGCCCCACGCGGGTGCCGGAGATCTCGGCGAGGATCGCGTCGGCGTCGGCGTGGGCCTCGACCAGGCGGCCGGCGGAGACGTCCCGGGTGCACATCGCGGTGAGCTCGGACCATCTCGTCCGGGTGTCGCCGCGGGCGGGCAGGGGCAGGTCGGCGCGGCCGGCGCGGACCCATTCGCGGGCCAGGTCGGCGGACGAAGCGGCGTCCGGGGAGCCGCCGGGGGGCACGTCAGTGTTGCTCACGGGGCCTCCTTGCTCGCGGACACGCGGTCATGACGCGGTGGTCCCTGCGCTGGCGGCGCGTTCGGTCGCGGCGCTCTCCGTGGCGGCGAGGTGACCGGCGAAGCCCCCGGGGGCGCGCGCGGTCCGGCGGGCCGAGGTCATCACCGGCGCGGCGGTGGACCACGCCACCGTCCGTCCGGCCTCCTGCGCGCGCCGGACCAGCTGGACGTCCTCGTGGACAGGGAGCGGGTCGAAGCCGCCGAGCTGCCGGTAGGCGCGGGCGGAGATGCCGATGTTGGCGCCGTGGATGTGCCGGTGGCCGGGGCCCGGGTGGTAGCCCTCGAGGTAGCTCAGCCGGGTGGCGGGGGTCCAGTCCGACCAGTCGTCGACCGCGATCAGGCCCGCCACCACGTCGGCGCCGGAGCGGGCGACCGCCAGCTGGTCGGTGAGCCACGTGCGGGGCACGCGGGAGTCGGCGTCGGTGGTCGCGTACCAGCGCCGCGAGGGGGACGGCACGGAGCCGGGCGACGACGATGAGGGCCGCCGCAGCGAGTCGAACCCGCGCGCGCGGGCGATGCCGACGTTGTGGGCGCTCGTCCGCACGATCCGGGCCCGGCCCCGCGCGATCTCCTCGGTGGCATCGCGGCAGGAGTCCAGCACGACCGTCACGGTCACCGGGACCGGGGTGGCGGCGGTGCAGTCCTCGAGCGCGTCGAGGCAGCCCGCCAGCAGGTCCTGCTCATCGTGGGCGGGGATCACGACGTCGACCCCGGTGTACTCCACGGCCGGTCAGAGGTTGGCGAAGAAGTCGGCCCAGTAGAAGTCCCAGAACGCCCACAGGATGACCCCGGCCACCGCGAGGTACCAGACCACCACGGGCACCAGGTGCCACCGCTGCAGTGCGCGCACCCACCGCGCCCGGGTGAGCTTGGCCAACACGTGCAGCAGCGTGTACCAGAACATGGGGATGGTGGCCGCCCACACCACCATGCACCACGGGCACAGGACCCGGATCTGGAAGATCGACTGGTAGGCCAGCCAGTGGACGAATCCGGCGGCGAACGTCAGCCCGAGCAGCGCACCCACCCAGTACCAGCGCGGGAACCGCACACCCGTGGCGGCGGCGACGCCGATCGCGATCACGATGCCGAACCCGATCAGCCCGATGAACGGGTTGGGGAACCCGAACGCCGCCCCCTGCTCGGAGTTGATGACGCTCTTGCAGCTCATGAGAATGGAGAAGTTGCACGCCGGCGTGTAGTCCGGGTTCTCCAGCAGCCGGATCTTGTCCAGGCTGAGCTCGAACGACGCGACCAGCGCGAGGGCCGAGCCGAGGGTGAGGAGCACGCCGATCCACCGGTCGGTGAACACGCGCGCGCCGATCGTGTCGGGGGCGGCGTCGTCGGCGGTGGCCGCGGCGGGGGAGATCGTCACCGGGCCCGCGGGGGCGCCCGTGGGGTCGTCGTGGGGGGCGTCTGAGGTCTCGCGCATGCGGCAAGCATACCGATGGCCGATCAGCCCGCGCGCTCCTGCGACGGTGGACGCTGCCCTTGGTGGCCGCGGGAGTGGTCGGCGTAGAACCGCATGTGCACTGCGGCCGCCGCGTCCCAGGTCAGCGAGGCGGCCAGAGTGCTGCCGTCCCGGGCCCTGACGGGATCGGGGGAGAGTGCCGACTCCAGGCGGTCGGCGAGCTCAGGGATGGACGCGGCGTACTCCACGCAGGTGCCGAACACCTCTCGGAGGATCGGCAGGTCGCGGGCGACCACCGGCCGGCCGGCCGCGAGCGCCTCCATGGCGGCCAGCCCGAAGCCCTCCTTGGTGGAGGGGAAGGCGAAGACGTCGCACGCCGCGACGAGGCCTGGCAGGTCTCCCTCCGGTACCACCCCGAGGACGACGGGGTCGATCCCCAGCTCCACGCACCGCCGGTCGAAGCGCGCGCGGTAGTCGCGGTAGTCGAACAGGGTCTCCCCGCCGGCAAAGACGAGCGAGAGGTCCGGACGCCTCCGGCGCATCAGCGCGAACGCCTCGAGGAGATCGATGCTGCCCTTGCGGGGTTCGATGCCGCCGACGGCCAGCACGTACGGGCCGAGGTCGCTGCGCCACCGTTCGCGGGCGGAGACCGCCCCGGCCCCCGGGCCAGCGACCTGCGCGAAGCGGGCGTGGTCCACGCCGTTGGGGATCACCGTGGGGGACAGTCCCCACCCCCGCCGGACCTCGGTGGCGACGGCGTCGGAGACGCACACGTGCGCGTAGGGGGTGGTGATGGCCTTCTCGTGGCAGTCCACCAGTACGGGGGTGGTGAAGTCGTCGAGGTGGTGGATGGTGCGGATGCACCGGCCGACGGCGTTGGCGCTGATGCAGTCCTGGGCGTGGACGATGTCGAAGCCGTCCGGATCGACGAACTCGCGCAGGGTGGCGATCGAGCGCACGATGCGGTCGGTGACGGACTCGCCTGGGCGATCCGGGAACGGTGCGAGACGGACAGTGACGGCGGGGTCGACCTCTCGGAAGAAGCCGGCATCCGCGCCGCGGGCCAGCGAGTACACCGTCACGGCGGCTCCGGTCCGGGCCAGCGCCTCGGCCAGGTGCAGGGTGTGGACCACGCCTCCGCGCGGTCGGGTCGAGTAGGTGAGCAGGGCTATGCGCACGGCGGGTCCCCTTGCGGTGGCGGCGTGTAGGTCTCGGGTCGTCGCTCCGCGAGGTGGTTGAGGACCCTCCTTGATCGGCGGAGCTTCGTGTCGAGGTCCACCTCGACCCTCGCGATCCCGCCCTTGGACCGGGTGGCCGCGAGGACCTCGCCGCCGGGCCCCACGACCTTGGCCTGGCCGAGGAAGCGGAGGGAGCCCATGACTCCGGTCTGGTTGGAGGCCACCACGAACACCTGGTTCTCGGCGGCCCGCGCGCAGTCGTAGAGGTCGAACAGCCGGGATTGACGGTCCGCGGGGAGTCGCGCGGCGCGGTCGGTCACGCTGGCGGGCCACGCGGACAGGGTGGCCACCACCTGGGCGCCATCGAGGGCGAGCGATCGCGCCGACTCGGGGAAGGTCTTGTCGTAGTCGATGAGCATCCCCAGGCGCCCGACCGGGGTGTCGAACGCGCGGAACGTCTCCCCGGCGGCGTAGTGGGTGCCCTCGTCCACGGGCTGGTGGACCTTCCGGTGGACGCCGAGCACCCCGTCGCCGGTCAGGCAGACGGCGGTGTTGTAGCGCGTCCCGTCTCCGGCCTCGGTGTACCCGATGCAGACGGTCATGTCCCCCGCGGCGGCGGCGATGGCGGCCAGCTCCGGGCCGTCGGGATCGAGCGCCGGCGGGAGGGTCTCGGTCGAGGGCGAACGCAGGTCGCCGAGGTAGCCGCCGAGGGTCGCGTGCGGGAAGACGAGCAGGTCCACGCCGTCGCGGGCGGCGGCGTCGATGATCCCGACGGCCTTGCCGACGCACCGCGGGAGATCCCGTCCGAAGTTCCCGGCCAGCGCCCCCAGGGTCACCGTGCGCATCAGGCGGGGCCCAGCCCCGTGACGGTGCCGGCGACGGCGACGGTCACCTCGCCGTCGGGCCACCGCAGCCTCACCCCGGGCTCGGCGGTGAGGCGACCGCACGCCGCGCTGACCGCCGGCCCCGCGGGTGACGGGGCGGGGGCACGGTCCGTGGTGAGCATGGCGTAGCCCGGGAAGCAGGTGAGCCAGGCGCCGACGCTCGCCCCCCGGGGGCGCGGAATCGCAGCGACGTCGAGTTGGGCACCGGTCCCGGAGGCCTCGGCCAGCATTCCCGCCGTGCCGACGATCCCGGCCATGCTCACGTCCTTGGCGGCGGCGGGTGCGATCTGCGCCACGTGCCCGGAGAGCAGTCGAAGCTCCTCGGAGGTCCGGCTGCTGGAGGAGTCCCACTGCCGCTCGTGGTAGCCCGGGCGCCAGGAACCACCGAGGTCTGCGGTGAGGGACAGGGTGTGGCCGACGCGCCCGCCTCCGGCGGGGACCGGCCGGGAGGTGCGCCCGAGCGCGGTCACCGACAGCGCGGACGGGACACCGACCTGCGTGTGGCCGCCGAGCACGGGTACACCCCAGGCCGCGGCGGCCGCGGCCACGCCCTTGACGATCCGCTCGAGATGGGAGCTGGTCGGCGCGGCGACGGCGTCCAGCAGCCCCACGGGGTCGGCGCCCATGGCCGAGAGATCGCCGAGGTTGACCAGGACCGAACACCACCCCGCCCACTCGGGGTCACGCTCGACCATCGAGGGGAGGATGGCGTCGCACGCCGCGATGAGATCGGTGCCCGGCACCGGCGCCCCGTCGTCACCGCGGAACCCGGTCGCACCGAGGCCACCGGGCTGCCCGGCGAACGGGGACAGGAGTCCCGACAGCAGGGACTTGGTGGAGTCGGCGAGGCGCTGGATCCGGTCGACCGGCCACCTCATCCGGCGGTGGGCGCGACCGGCGACGACCGGCCCCGCCCCGGTGTCGACCCACCCCAGGGAGGTGAACAGCGGCGAGTAGCGGTCCTGGACGGTGGCGTCGAACCGCAGCACACCTCGGGCCTCCACGTGCGCGCAGGCGGAGCGGATCAGGGCTGGGCCGATGCCGCCGGAATGGGCAGTGTCGGCCACGACGAGTCGGCTGCCGGACCACCACCCGATGTCCGGCTGCGCGCACGGCGCGATCCGGACGCCGCCGAGGACCGTGCCGTCGGGGGCGACGGAGACGAGCACCAGAGTGCGGGGATCGGAGTCCACCTCGTCGAGGTCGCTCACGGTGAAGAGCCCCTGGCGGAGTACGAACTCCTCGTGCCGGAGCCGGTGGTAGGCGGCGACGGTACGTGGATCCTCGGCGATCCGCACCACCGGGCCCGGCTCCGCGCGGCGGCCTCCCGCGAGGAGGGACGCGGCGGCCGAGCCCAGGACGGACTCCGCCGTGCGGGTCCGGCCCGAAAGGGCGGGGCCGGTGAGGTCTCGGATTTCGAGCATCGTCTCAGCCCCCGACCGACTGCAGCACGCTGCACGCCCCGCACGCCGCGCAGCCGGCGCGCTGGTCGGCCCCGGCCATCCCGATGCGCCCCAGGTGCGCGCCCACCTCGCGGCTGATGTACTCCACGCGTCGCTGATCGGGGGCGGGTGCCCCGTCGACGTCGACGGCCAGCGTCCCCGACTGGGGGCGGTACGGGACGATGAACGGATAGACGCCCGACTCGGCCAACTCCTTGGCCCCGGCGATCATCTCGTCGGGGTCCTCGCCGAGTCCCACGAGCAGGTAGGTCGAGACCTGGTTGCGTCCGAACACGCGGACCGCCTCGTCCCACGCGGCCCGGTACTCCGCCAGGGGCACTGACGACTTGCCGGGCATCCACCGCCGGCGGGCGTCGTCGTCGAGCGACTCGACGTGGATGCCGATCGCGTCGGCACCGGCGTCGCGGAGGTCGGTGAGGACCGCCAGGTCGGCGGGTGGCTCGCACTGGACCTGGATCGGCAGCTCCGGGACCGCCTTTTTGACGGCGCGGACGCAGCGGGCCAGGTGGGCGGCTCCGCGGTCGCGGCCCGCCGAGGTCCCGGTGGTCATGACCATCTGGGTGATCCCGTCCAGGTCCACGGCGGCACGGGCGACCTCGGCAAGTTGCTCGGGTTGCTTGACTGGCACCGTCGTGCCCGCGCGCAGCGACTCCTCGATCGAGCAGAACCGGCAGCGCTCCTCCCGGCGGTAGCGGATGCAGGTTTGCACCACCGTCGTGGCCAGGACGTCCCGGCCGTGGAGGCGCGCGATCTTCTCGTAGGGCACCCCGTCGGAGGTCGTGCGGTCGTAGAACCGGGGTCGGCCGATCGCGGAGATCTCCAGCCCGGTGTCGACGCCGTCACGCAGGACCCGGTCGCCGTCGAAGACGAAGGGGCTGTCGGGATTGCGGGGGATCGCCGCGTCGCGCCCGGAGACGACGAGGTGCCCGTCGTCGCTGGGTCCCGCGCCCCCACTGCGGTGCAACGGAGGGGTGCCCCGGATGCCGAGGAGGGCCAGGTCGACCCGGGTCGAGGTGGATGCCCCGGTGGTGGAGGTGGTCATGATGCCTGTTCCTCTCTGGTGGCGTGACTGCGGGCGATGATGCCCTCGGCCAGGTGGGCCGCGTCGCGGTCGATGCCGAGAAAGCGGCCGGAGCCCCAGGTGTGCATCCAGGGCAGGCCGATGAACGACAGGCCGGGGACCTCCGTCACGCCGCGGGTCTGCATGGGGTGGCCGGCGCCGTCGAACGCGCTGGCCTCGATCCAGCGGTAGTCGGGCCGGTAGCCGATCGCCCAGATGATCGTGGTGATGCCCTCCGCGGCGAGGTCGAGTGACGTCGGGTCGGCCTCGGGCGCCCACACCGGCTCGTACCGCGACGGCGGCGGGGCGTCGATCCCGTGTGCGTCGATGTGTCGGTCGATGTCCGCGCAAATGGAGTTGTACACGCGGTCCGCGGAGTCCAGGGCGTCGCTCAGCGTCGGAGCGAAGCGCAGCCCGGAGTCCCGGCCCGAGGTGAGCGTGCCGTACAACCGCATGCCCTCTGCGGCGAAGCGCCGCAGGTCCACATCGCGTCCGCCGTCGCGGCCGGTGACGTAGTGGTTGGTCTTCTCTTGCGCGGCTTTGCCTCCGGGGTACTGCTGTGCTGGGGTGTCGTACAGGCCCATGTCCGCGAGCCAGGTCATGCAGTCCCGGCCCCGGTAGAACCGCGCGACCCGCGGGGCGCCCCCCACGGCCAGGTGGACCCGGCGCCCGGCCAGGTGCAGGTCCTCGGCGATCTGAGCGCCGGACTGGCCGGAGCCCACCACAAGGACCGCGCCCTCGTCCAGCTGATCGGGGTTGCGGTATTGCTCGGAGTGCAGCTGCGTCACCGCGGGGTCGAGGAACGAAGCGTAGGGCGGGATCACGGGGACCGGGTAGCCGCCGGTAGCCACCACCACCTCGTCCGCGGTGATGGTCCGCTCGCCGATCGGTCCGGCGAGGGTCACCTCGAAGCCGGTGCCGGTCCGGCGGAGCCGGGTGGCCGCCGTGTGCTCGGCGAGCGGCGGGTCGAAGGTCTCCAGCCACCCGTGCAGCCACTCGACCACCTGGTCGCGGGTCATGAACCCGTCGGGATCGGGGCCCTCGTAGTGGTAGCCCGGCAGTCGGCAGTGCCAGTTGGGCGTGACGAGCGTGAACGAGTCCCACCGGGTGTCGGCCCAGGCGTGGACGGCGGTCTGCTTCTCCACCACCAGGTGGTCGACACCCGCAGTGCCGAGGTGGTGGCTCACCGACAGTCCGGCCTGGCCGCCGCCGATGACGAGCACCGGGACATGGGCGACGGGGGAGACCTGCGTGGGGTTCATGGGTGCTCCTGGGGGTCCGGGGCGACGGATCGGAGGTCCGGCGCGGGGGGCTGGGACGCGGAAGGCAGCGGGGGGTGCATGGAGACGACCTCGACGAGGGCGTCCCCGGGGTGGACCCGGGACGCGGAGGCCACCTGGGCGGCGGTGTCCGCAGCGGAGCTACACAGGAAGCCGTAGCGCGCGCGGACCCGCTCGCCCGCCTCGGTGAGCCCGTCGGTGGCCCGGCGGCGGAACTCGGCCACGCTGAGGCGGTCGCCGACAGTGAGGTGATCGTGGATCACCAGACTGGGGGAGTAGTAGTCCCGGACCGTCCCGTCGGGCCACCGGACGGCGAAGCTCATCTCAGGCACTGGCGAGCGTCCTCTCCTCGGCCGGGTCGCTGACCTCGACCAGCGACCCGTAGACGTCGGGGCGCCGATCGCGCAGGTGGAACATCCCGGCGCGCATGGCCGCGAAGGTCCCCGCCACGTCGACCTCGGCGACCGCCAGGCCCTCGTCGAGGGTGGTGGTGGCCAGGATGTTCCCGCCGGGGTCGACGATCTTGGCGTTGCCGACATACCGCAGGGACCCGAAAGTCCCCGCCTGGTTGGAGGCCACCCAGAACACCTGGTTGTCCAACGCCCGTGCGGAATCGAAGAGGTTGAACCGGTAGGTCCAGCGGTCCTCCTGGAGGTTGGCGGCGGTCGCGGTACGTGCCGCCGGCCACGCGGACAGGGAGGCGATGATCTCGGCGCCCTGCAGTGCCATGACGCGCGCGGCCTCGGGGAACGCCTTGTCGTAACAGATCTGCAGGCCCACCCGCCCGACCGGAGTGTCGAACACCCGGTAGTCGCCGCCGGAGGCGTAGGACATGTTCTCCCCGAGGGGCTGGTGCACCTTGCGGTAGGTGCCGTAGACGCAGGTTCCGTCGAGGACAGCGGCCGCGTTGTAGCGGCTCACCCCGTCGTCGTCGAGTTCGCAGAACCCGATGGCCACCACCAGGTCTCCGATGATCTCCTGCACGCGGGCGATCTCGGGGCCGTCGAGTCGGATGGCGGGGGGCAGCGAGCCGGCGGTGGAGACGGTGTCACCGTGGTTGCCGAGGCTCGAGAGGTAGCCCCCGATGGCTGCCTCGGGAAAGACCAGGAAGTCGACGCCGCTCTCGCGGGCGATCCCCGTGTAGTGGGCGATGGTCCGGTAGTTCTCTTCCAGGTCGCGGCCGAAGTTGGCGGCGACCGAGCCGATGGTCGTCATGACGTCAGACCATGTAGGTGGAGTTGATGATCGCGCCCTTACGGGCGTAGTGGATCAGGGCGTCCTGCACGTCGAGCGGGTGCGCGGGAATCACGCCCTCGATCAGGTCCTCCTCGCGACCGCCGTGGAGTCCGAGCCCGAAGCGGCAGCAGAACACCGTCCCGCCCTCGGAGATGAACGACTCGAGGGACTCGTTGATGTTCTGCTCGCCGGGGAAGCCGGAGTCCCCGGTGGTCGGGAATCCGCGGGTGGCCAGGCAGTTGATCGCGCCGGGCCCGTAGAAGTAGATGGCCGACTCGAATCCCTTGCGCAGCGCGCGGGTGGCCTGGAGGACGGCGACGAAGGAGACGGAGGACTCGTGTGCGATGCCATGCACGAGCGTGAAGTACGACTCCCCCTCCTCGGCCTTGTAGTCCGGGAAGATCTTGGTGCCGCCGTAGATGTTGGTGCCCTTGGGCAGCGACGGGTGCGGGATCTCCTTGAGGGAGGCGGCGATGTTCTCGGTGATGGTGGTGTCGAACTCGGGCATGGTCGGCTCCTCGGGGACGAGGCCACCGGAGGGGTTCCGGTGACATGGCAGCGAGTACACGCCCGCACCGTTACCGTTGCGTGTCGGTCTGTTACCGGGTGGTTGCGATTGGAACAACGCATCCGTCGCCGACGAAACATTGCGACCGACGCCGCCACCCGGGGGTGGCACTGAGGCGGCTCTGCGCCACGACCGGGTGCGGCACCGTGGCGGCACCACGGGGGTCCTGAGGCTGCTCCGCGCAGCCCGTGGAGTCGCCCCCGCGCTCCGGCGCCGGATGCCGATTACACTGGTGCTTTCCGTGCGGCCACGTCCGCCGCGCCCACCCCACCTGGAGGACTCACACGCGTGACCACCACTGTCAGCAGCCCCACCACCGCCGCGCTGTCCGGTCTGGCCGGTGCGGTCCTGGCCAACCCGGCGCTGGCCGACCTGCGCGACGGTCTGGAACGCGACGCGGCGGTGGTCCGCGCGCCCGAGGCGCTGCGGCCGTTCCTCGTCGCCGCCGTGGCGCAGCGTGCCCCGTTGTTGGTGGTGACGGCTACGGAACGCGAGTGCGAAGAACTGGCCGACGAGCTGTCGGGGTTGTACGACGACGAGGTGGCGCAGTTCCCGAGCTGGGAGACCTTGCCGCACGAGCGTCTCTCGCCGGCGGCGGACACGATCGGTCGCCGGCTCGAGGTGCTGAACTCGGTGTTGTCGGGGCGGCCCCCGGGGATCGTCGTGGCGGCGGCGCGGTCGGTGGTGCAGCCGATCTCGCCCGGCGCGGCCCGCCGGGAGCCGGTGCGGCTGGCCAGGGGCGCCGAGCTTGACCCCACCGACCTCATGGTTCGGCTGGCCGAGTTCGCGTACCTGCGTGAGGACATGGTCGCCCGGCGCGGGGACGTGGCGGTGCGCGGCGGCATCGTGGACGTCTTCCCGACCACCGCCGACCACCCGCTGCGCATCGAGTTCGACGGGGACACCATCGCCGAGATCCGTGAGTTCTCCGTGGCCGACCAGCGCTCCCTGCCCGACGGCGAGGTGGAGTCCGCGGTGCTGTTCCCGTGCCGCGAGCTCCTGCTGGACGACGCCGTGCGGGCCAGAGCGGGGGAGCTTGCGGCCGAGCACCGTGCCAACCCGACGCTCGCCGAGCTGCTGGACTCGCTGGCCGAGGGCATCCCGCGCGACGGCATGGAGGCCCTGACCTCGGTGCTCGTTCCGGAGGACATGACGACCCTGCCGATGCTCATGCCCGCCGACACCCGCGTGGTGGTGTGCGATCCGGACAAGGTCCGCCGTCGCGCCGCCGACCTGGCCTCCGCCGGTCGGGAGTTCCTCGAGGCCTCGTGGACCGCGGCCACCATGGGCGGCGACGCCCCCGTGGACAGCGAGACGCTGGACCTGTCCGGCTCGGGCTACCGCACCTTCTCCGCCGTCCGCTCCGAGGCCACCGAGGCGGGCCGCGCGTGGTGGCAGCTCGTCCCGCCCGGGTTCCTCACCGACCCCGAGGACGGCGCGGTCATCACCGTCCCCGCCGGCGACCCGCCCGCCCCGCGCGGCAAGGACTCCGAGATGGAGGCCATGTTCGTCCGGCTCCGCGCGCTCGTCGGCGGCGGCGGCCGGGCCGCGATGGTCGTGCCCGGTCACGGCACCGTCGCCCGCATCCTGGAACGCCTGTCCGAGGCCGAGGTCCCCGCCACGGCCGCGACGGCGGGATCCGAGCCCGCCTCCGGACTCGTGTCGGTCTACGAGGCCGTCCTGCACGGCGGGTTCTCGCTCACCACCGGCGCTGGCGCCGCCGGGGTGGCCGATGACCTCGTCGTCGTCTCCGAAACGGACCTCACCGGCAACCGCCTCGGCTCCACCACCCGCCCCAAGGCGCGCCACTCCAAGCGCCGCAACCAGGTCGACCCGCTGGCTCTGAAGGCCGGCGACTGGGTGGTGCACGACCAGCACGGCATCGGCAAGTTCGTGGAGATGGTCGAGCGGCAGGTGCGCGGCGGCGACGGCTCCTCACGGCGCGAATACCTGGTCATCGAGTACGCGCCCGGCAAGCGCGGCGCGGCCGGGGACCGGCTCTACGTGCCCATGGAGTCGCTCGGGCAGCTCAGCCGCTACGTCGGCGGCGAAGCCCCGACGCTGTCCAAGATGGGCGGCGCCGACTGGCAGAACACCAAGCGCAAGGCCCGGAAGGCCGTCCGCGAGATCGCGACCGAGCTGGTCCAGCTGTACGCCAAGCGGCAGTCCGCGCCCGGGCGCGCCTTCGGCCCCGACACCCCGTGGCAGCGCGAGATGGAGGACGCGTTCCCCTTCACCGAGACCGTCGACCAGCTCACGGCGATCGAGGACGTCAAGGGCGACATGGAGAAGACCGCCCCCATGGACCGCGTGGTGGTGGGCGACGTCGGCTACGGCAAGACCGAGGTCGCCGTGCGCGCCGCGTTCAAGGCCGTGCAGGACGGCACCCAGGTCGCGGTGCTGGTGCCGACCACGCTGCTCGCGCAGCAGCACCTGGCCACGTTCGCCGAGCGGATGACCGGTTTCCCCGTGACGATCCGTGGACTGAGCCGTTTCACCTCCGACGCCGAGGCCAGGAAGATCCTCGCCGGGTTGGCGGACGGGACAGTGGACGTGGTGATCGGGACACACCGGCTGCTCGCCACGGGCGTGAGGTGGAAGAACCTCGGCCTGGTGATCGTGGACGAGGAGCAGCGCTTCGGCGTGGAGCACAAAGAGCACATCACGTCCCTGCGCACCCACGTCGACGTGCTCACCATGTCCGCCACCCCGATCCCGCGCACCCTGGAGATGTCGCTGGCCGGCATCCGCGAGATGAGCCAGATCCTCACCCCGCCCGAAGAGCGGCTGCCCGTGCTGACGTATGTGGGCGCGCACTCGGACAAGCACGTCGCCGCCGCCATCAGGCGCGAGCTGCTGCGCGAGGGGCAGATCTTCTACGTCCACAACCGCGTGCGGACCATCGACTCCACCGCCGCGAAGATCCGCGACCTGGTGCCCGAGGCGCGCGTCGTGGTGGCGCACGGGCAGATGGGGGAGGAGCAGCTCGAGCAGACGGTCGGCGGGTTCTGGAACCGCGACTACGACGTGCTGGTGTGTACGACCATCGTCGAGACCGGCCTGGACATCTCCAACGCCAACACGCTCATCGTGGACCGCTCCGACCAGCTGGGACTGTCGCAGATGCACCAGCTGCGCGGCCGCGTGGGCCGGTCGCGTGAGCGCGGGTACGCCTACTTCCTCTACGACCCGGAGAAGCCGCTCACCGAGACCGCGTACGACCGGCTCGCGACGATCGCGCAGAACAACGACCTCGGCGCCGGCATGGCCGTGGCGATGAAGGACCTCGAGCTGCGCGGCGCCGGCAACGTGCTGGGCGCGGAGCAGTCGGGGCACATCGCGGGCGTCGGGTTCGACCTCTACATCCGTCTCGTGGGCGAGGCGGTGGAGGCGTACCGCGCGGTGGCCGACGGGGAGAAGGTGGAGGTCGAGGAGGAAGTCGGCGAAATCCGCATCGAGTTGCCCGTCGACGCGTACATCCCGGTGGAGTACGTCGACGGCGACAGGCTGCGGCTGGAGGCGTACCGCAAGCTGTCGCAGGCTAGGGAGGCCGCCGATATCGACGCGGTGGTCGAGGAGCTGCTCGACCGCTACGGGCCGCTTCCCGCCGAGGCCCGCCGCGTGGTGTCCGTCTCGCGGCTGCGGTTGGTCGCGCAGAAGTACCGGGTCCGCGAGATCGTCCTGGCCGGCTCGCGCCTGCGCGTGGGCCCGCTCGACCTGCTGGACTCGCAGCAGATGCGCCTCAAGCGCATGTACCCGGCCGCGCAGTACCGGGCCACGCAGAAGACCGTGCTGCTCCCGCTGCCCAAGGCCGCCGGCGCGCGTGCGGGTGCCGGTGGGGAGAAGGCACGCGACGACGAGATGCTGCAGTACGCCGCCGACTTCCTCACGGCGATGGCCGGGGATCCGGAGGGGTCGAACCCGGTGATCCAGCCGGAGACGGTGCCCGCGCGATGAGCCCGGGCGGCGGGCGGCCCGACTCAGACGCGGACCCCGGCGGCGCGGCGCGCGGCCACAGTGGCCCCGGAAGCCCCGGCGGCGCCCGCGATCCCCGCCGAGAAGAGGATTTCGCACGAGTCCACTCGACCGATACGGGCGAAACCCTCTTCTCGACGGGCGGCGGCGACCGGCTGGCCGAAGCCGTCGAGGTGATGGTCCGCATCCGCCGCGACGGGGAGTGGGAGTCCGCCCAGACCCACGCCTCGCTCCTGCCGTATCTGCTCGAGGAGTCGTGGGAGCTGGTCGACGCAGTGGCAGACGGCGACCGTGACGAGCTGGTCTCCGAGCTCGGCGACCTGCTGCTCCAGGTGCTGTTCCACGCCGCGATCGGGGCCGAGCGGGACGAGTCGCCGTTCGACGTGCAGGACGTGGCCGGGGCGCTGCTCGACAAACTCCGACGCCGGGCACCGTACTGGTTCACCGACGGGCCCGGTCGTGGGCCCGGGGCCCTCGATGCCGCCGAGCAGGACCGACTGTGGCAGGAGGCCAAGGCCGCCGAGCGCGCCGGTCGCCCGCCGCGCGGTGTGGTCGAGGGGATCTCCTGGGATATGCCCGCGCTGGCACTGGGGCAGAAGGTGCTCGAGCGCGTCCGGTCGGCCGGGATCCCCGACGATCTCGTGCCCGATCGGATGCGGGTCGTCCACGTCGGTGCCGGGGGGTTGTTCCACGCCGCCGCCCACGCCGCCGACGAGGCCTCCGACGCCGACGGCTCCGGCTCGGCGGAGGTCGAGTACCGACGGGTGGTCCGCGAGTTCGCCGAGACCGTCAGCGCCGCGGAGTCGCGGCTGCCCGTGCCCGCGGCCGAGGCCAGCGCTGACGACTGGCGCGCCGCCTGGCCCCACCGCACCGGCCAGTACTGATCCACACCTCGGGACCACCCGCCTTCCGGCCGCCGCCGGCCAGCCCGCCGCCGACCCGCCCACGGGTGCGTCCGGCCGATGGGTGGTCCTCGCAGTCACCTGCTGAGGGATATGACACCACTCTTAAGTTGACGGCACTCCGTTCGTTGAGCGCACACTCGCCGGGGTCGACTGCTGCCGCTTGATCCTGGGCCGTCAGCGCAGGCAGGCGCCGCAATTTTTGCGTCCGACCGCAACATTCTGGGTGTCGCTGATCTGGCAACGTTCATCCACAACATTCCCTGAGCGTCGGCCTCGCCAAAGGGGGACGTTTGGGGTTTTCCTCCATCTTGTGGCCGGGTCGCAGGCCGTCGAACGGTCGGGAGCGGGCTCCATTTTGGACCTCCCGACAATGCCTCTCACCTTGGCGATTCTCAGTTTCCCGTCAGGGTTCTCTATGCTGGGCCCGTTGTTCTGACAATAAAAGAGAGAAAGGCAGATATGGATTTGCTCGGCTCTCCCGCGCTGAGTGCGACTGCGCTTGTATTGCTACTGCTGCTGTTCTACGGCGGCACCATGGTCATGTCCATGCGGATCGCGCGCAAGGACGAGAACGCTGACAACTACATGACGGCCGGTCACCGGATCGGATTCGGCATTTCGGCGGCGTCGATGACGGCCACCTGGATCTGGGCCTCGTCGATGTACGCCTCGGTCAACTCCGGCTACCTCTACGGGGTGTCGGGACCGATCCACTACGGGCTCTGGGGTGCCCTGATGATCCTGTTCATCTACCCCTTCGGCCGGCGCATCCGTAAGGTCGCGCCCCAGGCTCACACCCTGGCCGAGGTCATGTTCGCGCGCCACGGGCGCTCCTCCCAGCTGATGCTGGCCGGCTCCAACATCCTGGGCTCGGTCATCTCGCTGACGTCGAACTTCATCGCCGGTGGCGCCCTGATCGCGATGCTCAGCCCGTTCAGCTTCATGCAGGGCATCATCGTGATCGCCGCCGGTGTGCTGCTCTACACGCTGTGGTCCGGCTTCCGCGCCTCGGTGCTCACGGACTTCGCCCAGGTGCTGGCCATGCTCGGCGCGGTCATCATCATCGTTCCGTCGATGTTCTTCTTCCTCGGCGGCGTCGAGGTGTTCTCGAGCGGTGCGGCCAACCTCACCCCGCAGCAGAGCAACTTCTTCTCCTCGGACGCGTTCCTCAACCAGGGCGCGCCGTACATCGCGGCCGTGCTGGCCTACGCGATCGGCAACCAGACCATCGCCCAGCGACTGTTCGCGGTGCGCGAGGACCTGATCAAGCCGACGTTCATCACGGCGACGATCGGCTACGGCGCCACGATCATCGGCATCGGCATGGTGGGCGTGCTCGCCCTGTACGCGGGTATCGATCCCGTGGACGGCGACCCCAACAACATCCTGCCGCAGGTGGCCGCCGAGTACCTGCCGGGCGTCCTGGTCGCGGTGTTCTTCATCATGATCATCGGTTCGCTGTCGTCGACCGCGGACTCCGACCTGTCGGCCATGTCGTCGATCGCCATGACCGACGTCTACGGACAGAGCCTGCGCAGCAAGGGCAAGGTCCCCAACCCGCGCACGATGCTCATCGTGGGCCGGCTCACGATGGTCGTCGCCACCGCTGCGGCGCTGGTGTTCGCCAACATCCGCTTCAACATCCTCGACCTGTTGGTCTTCGTGGGTGCACTCTGGGGCGCCCTGGTGTTCCCGGTGATCGCGAGCTTCTACTGGAAGAAGGTCACCAACATGGCCTTCACCGTGTCCGTGCTCGCGGCGCTGGCGGTGTTCCTGCCGACCCGTTTCGGTGCCATCCCGGACAGCGGGCTGCTCGCCTACGGCATCGAGGCGCTGGCGGTGGTCGGCGTGGGCGTGGTGCTCGGGCTGATGGTCTTCGGGTTCTTCGGCCTGCGCCCGGCGCTGGTCGTCGGCGCGATCGCAGCCCTGGGCAGTGCGCCGTTCGTCTTCGGCTTCCTGCGTGACTACGACACCCTGACCGCTTCGCTCGTGGCGTACGCGGTGAGCACGATCGTCTGTGCCGCGATGTCCTTCCGTAGCTCGATGGACTTTGACTTCGCCAAGATCGCCGCCCGCACCGCCGACTACGACACCGCCGAGTCGGCGGAGGCGCTCGAGGCCCAGTCCGACGACGACGGCCGCGACCAGAACGTCCGAACCGATGACGACGACGACGACCTCGTCCGCGTCTAGGAAGGAAGGCAGCTGACAATGACACCGATCCTTCTCACGATCTACGTCCTGATCTGGCCCGTCATCGTGGCCGGCGTCCTCGCCGTCCTCGTCCGTGGCTTCGTCAAGGAGGCCGCCGAGGCCAGGCGCGAAGGCGACCCGATCATCTAGGTCGCCACAGAGCTGGCACGTTGCAGAGCTGGCCCGCCACAGAGCTGGCCCGTTGCAGAGCAGAGCCCCCGGTAGGCAGTCGCCGACCGGGGGCTCTGCTCATGCCCGAACCACGACCGCGCCGAGAGCGAGCCCCGGACCGGGCGCGAGTCTCAGGCCAGGAGTGAGGCGTCGACCTCGTCCCACGAGCTGGCGCCGCTCAGCGACATGGTGAGGTCGATCTCGGCGAGCAGGTTGTCGAGCACCTCGCCGACGCCGTGTTCGCCGGCGATGGCCAGGCCGTAGACGTGGGGCCGGCCGATCGTCACCGCGTTCGCGCCGCACGCCATGGCCTTGACGACGTCGGTGCCGTTGCGGACGCCCGAGTCGAGCAGCAGTGTCGGCTCCGGGCCGACCGCCTCGCGGATCGCCACGAGGGCGTCGAGGGTGCCGATCGACCCGTCGACCTGGCGGCCGCCGTGGTTGGACACCATGACCGCGTCGACACCGGCATCGAACGCCTGCCGGGCGTCATCGGGGTGCAGGACGCCCTTGAGGACGATCGGCAGCCTCGTCCGGTCCCGCAGGGTCGCCAGGTGGTCCCAGCTCAGTGCCGGGTTGGAGAACGTGTCGAGGAACGTCTGCACGGCGGCACGGGTCTCGGGGGCGCGCAGGTTCTCCCGCGTCGAACCCGGGTGGTTGCGCGCCATCTCGAGCAGCGTCAGCGCCGCCTGCGGGGTGACCTTGACGGCATCGGCGTCCGCGCTGGCGCCCGCCGCGGCCTCGCGGTCGACCCGCTCGGCGACCAACTGCCGGAAGCGCGGGTCCGAGGTGTACTGCGCTATCCCGACGCCGCGGGTGAACGGCAGCGAACCGAGGTCGAGGTCCCACGGCCGCCAGCCCAGCGTGGTGGTGTCGAGGGTGACGACCAGGGCGCCGGCGTCGATCGCCTCGGCGCGGGCGATGAAGCTGTCGACCAGCTGCTCGTCGCTGCTCCAGTACAGCTGGAACCAGCGGGGGCTGTCCTGCATCGCGGCGGCCGTCGCCTCCATGGGCGAGGAGCCCTGCGAGGAGAAGATGTACGGCAGTCCGCGCCGGGCGGCGGCCCGGCCGACCATGACGTCGGCGTCGCGACGAATGAGTCCGGCGGCGCCGATCGGGGCCACCAGGACGGGCGCGGGGAGCGTCTGCCCGAGCACCGTGGTGGAGATGTCGCGCCGGGAGGTGTTGCGGAGCATGCGCGGCACCAGTCGCCGGCGGTCGAAGGCCTCGCGGTTGGCGGCCATCGTCTGCCCCGAGCCGGCGCCTCCGTAGACGTAGGCCCAGGCCTTTTTGCCGCCGGGTCGTCGCAGGAGCGCGCGCCGGGCGGCGGCTTCGAGCTTCTCGGCGCCGGTCGGTACCGCGGGGGTGATCCCGGAGACTCCGGAGCGGTAGATGATGTTCTGGCGCGCGCGGCCGAGGGTGTCTGTGATGGGGGTCACGAAGTCTGCCGTCATAGCCGTGAGCGTACTGAGGCCTTCGTCGCGTGCGCGGAGGAGGTGCTGCCCGGCGGGTCTACTCCGCGCGTCCGTCGGGCCGGTCGGACCGGTCCGCGCTGTCGACGGGCCGACGGACCATGGCGGTCGAGGACTGACCGGGCAGCGTCGGCACGGAGCCCACTGCCTCGAACCCGAACCGCTCGTAGAGGCGACGGCTCGCCGGGGTGGTGGATTCGAGGAACGCCAGCGGGTTCGCGGAGTGGTCGACGACCCTCAGGCGGTGCTCCAGCAGTGCCGATCCGACGCCCTTGCCGCGGGCTCGGGGACCGGTGCCGATGTCGCGGATGTACCAGTGCGGTTCGGTGGGCCGGTAGGCCTCGATCTGGAGGGTGTGCCGGGCACCGCGGCCCAGGGGGAGCCGGCCCAGCGTCCACAGGGCCGCACCGGAGATCGCTCGCCGGGCGGTCCCCAGAGCGCCGGGGGCGGCAGGGGGCTGCCACAGGACCGCTCCGACGACACGGCCGTCGTCCATCGCGACGTCGACCCACTGGGGGTGTCGCCGCACCCGGCGGAGGTAGTACGAGGTGAGTTTGGTGTGCCGGGTCTCGTCCTCGGGCAGCGTGACCGACCATGCGGGGTCGTCGCGGAACGCGTCGCTGAGGATGCGGGCGATCGCGGGCGCGTCGGCACGCGTGGCGGTTCGGACGGTGACCATGGGCGGGCTCCTGGCGGGTGCGGGTCGGGTGCGGCGTCGGGCTCTTACGTCAGGTGCGCCGTGGTCAGACAGGTGAGGTCGTCGTCGCCGGTGGCGATCGGCACCGTCGAGGACTTTCCGTCGTGCTCGACGGTGAGGGTGCCGGTGAGGTCGCGGGGGAGCCACAGGCCGACGAACCCGTTGTCGTAGGCCGTGCGGGTCTCGTCGAGGACCGTCTGCCCCGCCTCGTCGGTCACGGTGATGTCGACGGGCTCGCCGGCCATCTCGCCGAGGCAGGTGGTCAGACTGTGGAAGAGACAGTCGTGGGTCTGGTCCTCGTAGGGCGCGACGGCGAGGTAGAACTGCTCGTCCGGCATCGGCAGGGTCGCGATGGAGCCGCCGGCGGTGTCGGTGAGGACGAGCTCGGTCGGCTGGACCGAGGCGAGGAGGGTGGCGGGGCGCTCGGCGACGGGCATGGTGTCGAGGTGCTCGATCACCCCGCGGGCGTCCATATCGGCCAGCCCGTACCGGTCGAGGACCTCGGTCGCCGCGGCCTGTCTCGACTCGCTCTGGTTCTGTCCGCTTTGGACTTGTCCGCCCTGGTTCTGCGCGCTCTGGTTTTGCCCGCTGGGGCTCTGGTCCGCCTGGCCGGGTTGGGTGGCGCCGCAGGCGGTGAGGGTGAGCCAGCTCGCGGTGAGGGCCGCGGCCAGGGCCCGGCGACGGAGTCGAGGGGTGGTGGTCATTGCTGGGCGGGCTCCTTGTCGGGTATCACGCTGTCGGGTGTCACGTGGCCTGTCAGGCCTCACATCTCGGCGAGCATCTCACGCATCCGCGCGATCTCCTGCTGCTGGGTGTCGATGATCGACCGGGCCAGGTCGACGGTCGGCTGATAGGTGCCGTCCGCCACCTCCCCCTGTGCCATGTCGATGGCGCCCTCGTGGTGGGCGATCATCTGCTCCAGGTAGAACCGCGCGGCGTCGGTGCCCTCGGCGTCGAACAACTGCTGGAGCTCGTCGGCGGAGAGCATGCCGTCCATCATCGACATGTCGTTGCCCATCACGGGCATGCCGCCGCCGCCGTGACCTCGGTGGCCGTCGCGCGGGCCGGGCGGTTGTCCCCACTGGTCGAGCCAGGCCGTCATCTGATCGATCTCGGGAGCCTGTTCGGCCTTGATCTTCTCGGCGAGGGCGGTGATGTCGGCGGGGATGTCGGATTTGGCCAGGATGATGTCGCTCATCTCGATCGCCTGCTCATGGTGCGGGATCATCATCCGCACGAACATGACATCGGCGGCCGAGCGCTCACCCTCATCGGCGGGAGCGTCGGCGCCGGGCTCGGGCGGGGCGTTCGTGCCGGGCTCCGCGCTGGCGTCGGCGGAGGTGCCGGCCGGGTCAGTCGCGGTCGCGGTGTCGTCTCCGCCTCCGGCGCAGGCGGTCAGGGCCAGCGCGGACGCGGTCACGGCGGCGGAGACCAAGAGCTTCGTGCGGGTCATGGCGGGTGTCCTCTCCTCGGGGATCGGGACCGTGCTCAGCCCAGGGTATGCAGAATCGCGAGTCCGAGCGCCCCGCACGCCGCGGCGACGAGAAGTGAGGCGAGCGTGCCGATGATGAACCGCTCGCTCACCGCGGGGTTCTCGCGGATCTCGGGGTATCGGCCGAGGGCCTTGATGGCCACGACCACCGCGGCGAGCTCGAAGCGCCCGGCGAGGATGGCCGCGGTGAGTCCGACGCGTTCGAGGATCCCGATCCACATCCCCCCGCGCAGGACCTCGCGGACAGCTGGGGCGGGGTCGTCGCGTCGGCGCATCACCGGGGTCCGCGCGTCGCCGCTGACCTCGATGGTCGGGGGTTCGGGGACCCGCGCCGAGCGCAGGACGAGCGACGCGATGGGCGAGCCGAGCGCGGCGGAGGCGATCAGGCTCAGCGTCACGACGATCGCGACGAGGATCCAGTCGGGCCAGCTGCTCATCGGTCGGCCTTCCCACGCCCGCCGTCCGCGGCCTTCCCGCGCTGGCCGCTCGCCGGGCTGCCGGCCCCGCCCACGGCCGCGTCGTGCGCGCCCGCGAGCAGCCGGTCGAGCACCGGGTACGCGGCGCGCTCCTCGCGGATCTGCGACAGCCGCAGTGCCCCGGTGACCGAGGCGGGCGTGATGCCCAGCTCCTCGGCGGCGGCGACCTGGGTGGGGGAGCGGTCGACGGCGTCCACCACCCGCCACTGCGCCTCGGTGCGCCCGAGCACGAGTGGCGCGAGCAGTGCCCATACCGCCTCGCAGTCGGCGGCCCACGCCGTCGCCGAGCCGCGGTCGTCCTGCGATCCGGGGTCGCCCGACACCCGTATGGCCACCGAGCCGGGGAGGCCCTTCGCGGCGTCGACGGCGTCGCGGGCGGCGAGGTAGGCGTCCCCGCGACCGGCCCTGGTCCCGGAGGAGTAGGACTCGTCGTCGACGTCTCCCGCCCCGACACCGCAGTGCCATTCACCTTCGCGCAGGGCGACGAGCAGCGCCGACCGCACCGCGGCAGGGTCGTCGAGCAGGCCCTGGACCTCGTCTCCGGCCGTGCGCTCGAACGCGGCCGCGGCCGGGATGTCCGCCAGGGCGTCGATCAGGGCGGGTACCCGGTCGGCGCTGCTGCGGCTGCGGCGTTGGTCGATGGTCACCACGTACATGAGGCGATCGTGCCACACACCGCCGACATAAGGTGAAAACACCTAAAACCGACAAATTAGCCGTTATCGGCTCATTTGGCGATCTGAGGCGTTCGAGCCTCACGCACGCGCGCCGTCTCCGCAGGTGTCGAGGGGATCCGCGCCGCCCGCAGCCCGTTGAGGATCACGATGACCTCGGCGATCTCGTGGACCAGGACCACCGCGGCGAGCCCGAGAACTCCGGTGATCGCCAGTGGGACCAGGGTCGTGATGAGGATCAGCGAGAGGACGATGTTCTGGTTGATGATCCGGCTGCCCCGGCGGGCATGCGCGAGGGCTCGGGGGAGTAAGCGCAGGTCGGTGCCGGTGAAGGCCACGTCCGCGGACTCGATGGCGGCGTCGGATCCGGTCGCGCCCATCGCGATGCCGACGTCCGCGGTGGCCAGTGCCGGGGCGTCGTTGATGCCGTCGCCGATCATCGCCGTGGGCCGGGTGCGGGCGAGCTCGGCGATCGCGTCGGCCTTGTCGCCGGGCGAGAGGTCGGCGCGGATGTCACCGATGCCGGCCTGCGCGCCGAGAGCGGCCGCGGTGCGCGGGTTGTCGCCGGTCAGCATGCTCACGCCGATGTGGTAGTCGGCCAGGGTGGCGACGACGACGAGGACCTCCGGCCGCAGTTCGTCGCGGATGCCGATGGCGCCGATCGGGCGGCCGTCGCGGTGGACCACCACCACGGTCATGCCCTCGTGCTCCAGGGCCGTGATCTGCCCGGTGAGCTGTCCGGCGGCGAGCCGGCGTGGTGAGCCCACGGTGACGAGGTGGCCGTCGACGGTGCCGCAGATCCCGTGCCCGGCGGACTCCTCGACGTGCTCGGCGTCTGCGATTCCCGGCCCGGAGGCCCGCGGGTCTGCCGGGTCCTGCCGGGCGGCTCCGGCGAGGGCGGCGGAGGTGATGGCGGCCGCCAGCGGGTGGGTGCTGTGGCGCTCGACGGCCGCGGCCAGGGACAGCACCTCGGACTCGCTGGTGCCCGGGGTGGTGAGGACGCGGACGACCGAGGGCTCGTTGCGGGTGAGGGTCCCGGTCTTGTCCATCGCGAGGTGGCGGATGGTGCCGAGCCGTTCGAACGCCGCCCCGGACTTCACGACGACGCCGAACCGGCTGGCCGCGCCGATCGCGGAGACCACGGTGACGGGCACCGAGATCGCCAGGGCGCACGGCGAGGCAGCGACCAGGACGATCAACGCGCGGGTGATCCACAGTTCCGGGTCGCCGAGCAGTGAGCCGAGGCCCGCGACGAGCAGGGCCAGCACGAGGACCCCGGGGATCAGCGGGCGGGCGATCCGGTCGGCGAGGCGGGCCCGGTCGCCCTTTTCGGTCTGGGCGCGCTCGACGAGGCCGACGATCGTGGTGAGCGTGTTGTCGGTGCCCGGGGCGGTGGTGGTGAGGTCGAGGAGGCCGGAGGTGTTGATCGAACCGGCGAGGACGCGGTCGCCTGGTGAGACCTCGACGGGGATCGACTCGCCCGTGACCGCGGAGGCGTCGACGCTGCTGTGGCCGCGGGCAACGATCCCGTCGGTGGCGACGCGCTCGCCCGGGGCCACGACGAGCGTCTCGCCGGCACGGAGCTCGGCGGTGGGGATCTCGGTGGTGCGCGCCCCCCGGCGGACGGTGGCGGTGTCCGGGACCAGAGTCAGCAGGGAGCGCAGGCCGGAGCGGGCGCGGTCCATCGCCTTGTCCTCGAGCGCCTCGGCGATGGAGTAGAGGAAGGCCAGGGCGGCGGCCTCCTCGACGTAGCCGAGGATGACGGCGCCCACGGCGCTGATGGTCATGAGCAGCCCGATGCCGAGCCGGCCGCTGGTGAGCAGCCCGCGGATCGCACCCGGGGCGAACGTCGACCCGCCGAGGAGCAGGCCTATCCAGAACAGTGCCTGGCCGGCCGGTCCGGCCCCCGTCCCCTCTGCCCCCCACCACTCTGCCGCGAGGCCCGAGACGAACGCGACGCCGGACGCGGCCGGGATGAGGACCGCCGGGTCCCGCCACCACGGCCGGTCCCGGTCCTCGGGCTCGCCGGGCGTCGGTGCCTCGCAGCCGCACGCGGAGGTCATGACGCCCTCCCCGCCGAGGTGCCCGCCGCCGGCCGTGCCCCGGGCCGGGCACCGGGCGCACCGCCGCAGGTGGGGCAGTCGGAGACGACGCATCCGGCGTCGCTGTCCACGGCGAGCGTGACGTCGAGGAGCGCGGTGAGGGCCGCCTCGAGGTGGGGATCGGCGATCTCGTAGCGCATCTGCCGCCCCTCGGGCGCGGCCACGACGATCCCGCAGTCCCGCAGGCACCCGAGGTGGTTGGAGACGTTGGGCCGGGTCAGTTCGAGTTCGCGGGCGAGGTCGGCCGGGTACCGGGGCCCCTCGAGCAGGCACAGCAGGATCCGGGACCGGGTGGGGTCGGCCATCGCCCGGCCGAGCCGATGCATCACGTCGAGGCGGGTGGCACGCGTCAGCATGCGCTGAACTGTACAGCGCGCGCTGAACTGACGCTGAGCCACCAGGCGGCTGTCTGACCTCCTCGCCGCCATAGCCCGCCGACAAGAGGAATTCGTGCACCCGTCTCTCGGGCGATACGCGCGAAATCCTCTGCTCGGCAGGCTGGCAGCCAGGCAGGCAGGCAGGCGGGAGGGCAGGCGGGCGCGGGTCGGGGCGGTCGGGGCGGGCCCCTCGGGGGAGTCCGGCGTCAGGTGGTGGCGGGGCGGCCAATGTCGGGCCGGGAGTCGCCGAAGGTCTCCTTGCGCTCGCGGGCGCGGACCTTCTCGCCCCACGACTCGAGCCGGGCGCGGCCCCACGGCGTGCGGTAGCGCAGGGTGTTGAGCGGGACGAGGTAGGCGTGTGCCCACGGCGGGCGGACCGGCAGGCCGAACTCCCGCATCGATTCAGGGCCGAGCAGCACGGTGAGCATGCTCAACAGCCGCTCATGACCCACCCGGGCCCGCAGGCGGGGCAGCGGCCCGCTGCGGTGGCGGCGTCGTTGGGACTCCACCAGGGCCTGCGTGAGCTTCGGTCCGGCCTCGGAGATACCGGCCTGGGACAGCAGGATGTGGTAGTTGACGCGGTGGCGTTCGCGCTCACCCTCGACCAGGTAGTGGTCGGCCACGCCCATGAGCCAGCCGACGTAGCGCCACATGTGCATCACCGCGTCCGAGTCCTTGCGGCTCACCGGCACGCCCAGGGTGCGCACGCCGAGCAGGACCACGGCGTCGAAGAGGCCGAGGGTCGAGGCCAGGTCGCTCTGGTTGATGGGCAGGCCCCAGCGCTGGCTGTCCCAGCGCGGCTCCATGGCGTTGTTGACCACCGCGTGCATGGCCCGCACGTGACCGGTCAGTCGCCACGCTTCACCGCCCGGCCGCAGCCCGTCCGGGATGGACAGCGACATGGTCCAGTGGCTGGTCTCGGCCAGGCGGCGCAGCGTGGTCTCGCCGGTCAGGCCGCCGGTCGCCACCAGCAGGTCGGTGGGGCCGCCGAACCGGTAGCCGCCGATGAGGGACAGCTGTAGCAGGATGTCGGCGGCGTTCTGGCCGAGCCGCAGGTAGGCCTTCTGTCCTCGTTCGACCTTGTCCCAGTCGACCCAGTCCGGGGTGCCCTCGAGGTGCGCGATGTAGTCCCGCAGGATCTGAGGCGCGTCGTCGGGCAGGCCGGCCGAGCCGGAGTGCAGCGCCTCGTCGAGCTGGCGGCGGGTCACCGCGCCGGGCTCGCCGGACCGCAGCCGCATGGCGCGGGCGAGCTGATCGCCCAGATCGTCGCGTTCGAAGTAGTCGCGACCGATCCGGTCCATGAGCTTCTCGTCGAGGTGGCCCACGCCGGCGATCGGCTTGAGGGCGCGGCCGAGGCGACGGCCACGCTCCTCACCCTCGCGGAAGCGCTGGGGGTACGGCATTACGGATGCTGTCTTCTCGGGCGTAACGGTCATGCCATGACTATGACGCGAGTTTTTACTCGCATACAATTCGCGTTTATGAGAAGGGTGCCCAAGCAGGCGAGATCCCGCGCGATGGTGGAGCGGATCGTGGAGGCTGCTCGCGTTGTGCTCGTGCGCGACGGCTACGAGTCGTTCACCACCAACCGCGTCGCCGACGAGGCGGAGGTCAGCCCTGGCTCGCTGTACCAGTACTTCCCGGACAAATCCGCGCTGGTCGCGGTGGTCATGGACCGGTGGTCGGCGGAGATCTCGGACCGGGTCGCGGCATCGCTCTCGGCCACGGGCCCGGTCGACGTGAAGAGCCCGGCGACGGCCCGGTCGATCGCCGACGCCCTGCTCACCGCGCTCGAGGCCGACGCCGGACTGCTGCGCATCATGTGGGAGGAGCTGCCCGCAGTGCGGCACCGGGCGGCGCAGCACGCCCTGGAGCAGCGGGTTCGCGAACTCCTGGCGGTCTACCTCGCGGCCGCCGGCGCCACGAGCGGGGACCCGGCGGCCCGGGCGTGGGTGATCGTCATGGCGGTGGAGAACATCGCCGTGCGGTGGGTGCTGGATCGTCCCGCCATCAGCCGGGACGCGCTGCTCGACGAGCTCACCGCGCTGGCCGGGGGCTTCGGCGGGCGTGGCTGACCGCGGCGGGCCCGCCGCTTACCTCGGCGCCCGCGGCTGCCCGGACGCCCGCGGCGCCGGCCCGCCGGGAATCGGGGGATACCCCGACGCGCTGCCGGGCCCCGCTCGGGCAGACTTGAGCGCGATGCCCACCCTGACCCCCCGCGCCACCGCGAGTCTCGCGGGCCTGGTCGCCGTAGCCGTGTTGTCGTCGTCGTGTTCCTACGGGCCCACCCGCGAGGCGCGGACGCCCATCCCCCCGGGCATTCCGCCCGCCGCCGGCGCCCCGGTGCCGAGCGTCGACATCAACGCGCCCGGCCGCACCTCCGACCAGCTGCGCGAGTGGGCGGCGGGCCTCAACGAGCCGATGAATATCCCCGTCGCCGCGCTTGCTGCCTACGGCAACGCCGCCGAGACCATGCGGCAGACCCGGCCCGAGTGCAACCTCGCCTGGACGACGCTCGCCGGGATCGGGCACGTGGAGACGCGGCACGGCCGGTACCGCGGGGCGTCATTGAGTGACGACGGCTACGCGCTCCCGCCGATCATCGGCATCAAACTCGACGGCTCGCCCGGCTTCGCCGACATTCCCGACACCGACGGCGGCGAGCTGGACGGCGACACCGAGAACGACCGGGCCGTCGGGCCGATGCAGTTCATCCCCGAATCGTGGCGCAAGTACGGCGTCGACGCCGACGGCGACGGGCGCGCCGATCCGAACCAGATCGACGACGCCGCCGTGTCCGCCGCGCGCCTGCTGTGCACCAACGGGGGAGACCTCTCGCAGGCCGAGAATTGGCAGCGGGCCGTGCTCGCATACAACGCGTCGCGCGAGTACGTCATGGACGTGCGCGACGCGGCGGCCGCCTACTCGGTGGGGACGACCGCGCCGTAAGGCGGTTGCCGCGGCAGCGCGCGGACGAGGCCCGGGGAACGCCAGGGGCATGATGTCCGGCCGGGCCGGGCTTCAAGAGCCGGCGGGGCGGGTTGGCGCCGATTCGCCCCGCCGGTGTCGATCTGCCCTCCGGCCCGCCGTGACGCGCCTCGTATTCCGATTCACGCGCGGGCTCCCTGGGGCGCATCGATATCTGAGGGGCAGATCGTGGGCCGGGCAGATCGCGGGCCGGGCGGGCTGCCCGCGGCGGGCAATCCGACAGGTGAGGTGTGGGCGCCGCTGCGTGGGCGCCGCGAACTACGCTGCTGAGTCGGCCGAGTTTGCAGGCGAGATCACCAACGGCGGGAGTCCCACACCCATGTCAGCACCGACGTCGACGCGCCGGCAGTCCGCGGGCGCCCCGACCCCGGCGGATGCGCCGACCACCGCCAACGGGCTCCTGCTCCGCGCGGTCCGGCGCCGCCGGCACCTGGTGGTCCCCGGCCTGGTGCTCATGACTCTGTGGCAGCTGTGTGAGGCGCTGGTGCCCATCGCGATCGGCGTGATCGTCGACGTCGCGATCATCCCGCTCGACCGGTGGGCCCTGCTGTGGTCGGTCGTCGGACTCGTAGCGCTGTTCACCGTGCTCAGCCTCGGCTACCGGTTCGGCGCGCGGATGAGCAATCGGGCCCTGCAGGAGGAGGCGCACGACCTGCGGGTCGAGGTGACGCGGGTGCCGCTGAGCCGGCGGCGCGCGATGGACGGTGCGAGCTCCGGTGACGTGCTCTCGGTGTGCTCGGCCGACGCCGACGTGGCCGCGCTCGTCTTCCGGCAGATCGCGCTGGGCGGGTCGGCTGTGATCAGCATCGTGGGGATCTCGGTCTACCTGTTGTGGACCGACTGGCTGGTCGGGCTCATCGTGCTCATCGGCGTCCCGCTCAGCCTGGTGTTGGTCGCCCTGCCCAGCCGCGCCATCTCCCGGCACAGCACCGCCCAGCAGGCCGCGATCGGGCGGGCCAGCAGCCGCGCGACCGACATCATGGCGGGCCTGCGCGTGCTCAAGGCCGGCGGCGGGGAGCGCTGGGCCGCAGAGCAGTACCGCACGGCGTCCGAGGAGGCGGCCGCGGCGGGGATCGTCACCGCCGAGCGGACGGGGCGGGTCCAGGGGATCGGCTCGCTCGGCATGGCCGTGGTCCTGGCGCTGGTGCTGCTGGCCGCCGGCTACCGCGTCCTGGCGGGGGAGATGGAGATCGGCACGCTCGTCTCCGTGGTGGGCGTGGCCGTTTTCTTCGAGGAGCCGGTGCGGATGATCACCCAGATGGTGTCGATCTCCGCCCGGTCCCACGGCGCGGCGCAGCGGCTGGTCGACCTGCTGGGGTCGGCGCCGGTCGACGACTCGGGCGACGAGGTCCCTGCGGGGACGCGGTTGGAGGTGCGGGGGCTGGCGCTGCCCGACGGTCGCTCCCTCGACCTGGAGGTGGCCGAGGGGGAGGTCGTCACGCTCGTGGCCGATCAGCCCGCCGCCGCGAACGCTGTCACCCTGGCGATCGCCGGGCACGGCGACGGGGCCGACGCCGTCCTGGTGGGCGGGCACCGACGCAGTCACCTGGCACCCGCGATCGCCGAGCATCTCGTCGCCGCGCCGCACCGCGTGGACCTGTTCGTCGGCACCATCCGTTCCAACATCGCGATGCGGCACGACGGCCCGGGGGACGACGACGAGCTCGGTGAGCCCGGCGCCGGTGGCGAGGCCGCCACCCCGATTACCCGTGAGGTCCTGCGCGCCTCGGCCGTCGCGGAGATCATCGAGCACCTGCCCGACGGGCTCGACCACGCGGTGCAGGAAGGCGGCCGGAACCTCTCCGGCGGTCAGCGCCAGCGGATCGCGCTCGCCCGCGCCCTCCACGCCGACCCGGACGTGCTGGTGCTCCACGAACCGACCAGTGCTGTCGACGCCGTCACCGAGTGGGAGATCGCCCAGGCCGTCCGCCGACTGCGGACGAGTCGGCCGCGGCAGGCCACGCTGATCGTCACGTCGTCGCCGCCGTTCCTCGCGACCGCCGATCGGGTGGTCCACCTGCCCCGCAGCGGCGAGGCGCGCTCGGGCACCCACCTCGAGCTGCGCGAGGCGTCGGCCTCCTACCGGACGGCGGTCGACCGATGAGCACAACCGAGACGGGGACGACCCGCGGGATGACGACCACCGCCGCCGCCACCGCCGCGGACGGCCCGGACGGCTCGGGCGCGGCGGGGTCCTCCGGCGCGTTGCCGCTGGCGACGGGCCGCGAGTCCCTGGCTGTCCTGTGGCCGCTGCTCCGGCAGCGGCGCGGATACCTGGCGCTGGTGTGCCTGGCCGGGCTGATCGGATCCGTGGCGGGACTCGTCGCGCCATGGGTGATCGGCCGGCTCGTCGACGACCTGCCCGGCAGCGAGGACTACACCGCCGTGTGGATCGGCGCGGGCGCGATCGCCGTGGCCGGCGTCGTGGGCGCCGGCTGCACCTGGGCCGGCCAGGCGTGGCTCGCCCGGCTCACCGAACCGACCGTCGCCCGTCTGCGCGAGATGGTGATGGACCGCTCCCTGCGCCTGGGCGCGGCGCAGATGGAGACGACCGAGACCGGCGACCTCGTCTCGCGCGTCGCCGAGGACGCCCGCGAGATCAGCCAGGCCGCGACCGCCGTGATCCCGCTGGTCGTGCAGTCGGCGTTCACGGTGATCGTCTCCGGGGTCGGGCTCGCGACGGTCGACTGGCGGCTCGGGCTGGTGGGGCTGCTCGCGCTGCCGATGTACTGGACGACCCTGCGCTGGTACCTGCCCCGGTCCGGCCCCATCTATGCTGCCGAGCGCGCCGCCTTCGGCACCCGGGCCAGCCGTCTCCTCGGCGGGATCTCCGGATCCCGGACCCTGCACGCCTACGACGCCCAGGACTCCGAGCTGGAGCGGATCACCGCCGCCTCCGCCCGCGCCCGGGACCTGTCCATCCAGGTGTTCCACTTCGTCACCCGCGCCTTCAGCCGCAACAACCGCGCCGAGGTCACCGTCCTCGGGCTGCTGCTGGTCGTGGGGTTCTTCCTCGTGGACTCCGGCGCCATCACCGCCGGTGCCGTGACCACGGCGGCGTTGCTGTTCCATCGCCTGTTCAACCCGATCGGTGCGCTGGTCGGCATGGTCGATCAAGTCCAGTCCGCCGGGGCCTCGCTGGTGCGGATGGTCGGAGTCATCACCATGCCCGTGCCCGAGCGCACCGCCACGCTGCACTCCGCCGCCGCCGGGCCCGGCCCGCTCGAGCTCACCGGCGTCACCCACACCTATGGAGAGGGTGCCCCGGCGCTCATCGATGTGGACCTCACGGTCGCGCCGGGCGAGGTGGTCGCGGTGGTCGGATCCACGGGCGCCGGCAAGAGCACGCTGGCGTTGGTCGCCGCCGGCTCGGTGGTTCCGACGCGGGGGAGTGCGCGACTGGGTGGGGTCCCGCTGACCGACGTCGACCCGGTGGAGCTGCGGCAGCACGTCACGATGGTCTCGCAAGAAGTGCACACCTTCGCGACCACCGTGGTCGAGAACGTCCGCGCGCCCCGGCCCGAGGCCGGCCTCGCCGAGGTGCGCGCCGCGCTGGAGATCGTCGGTGCCGATTGGGTCGACGACCTGCCCGACGGCGTCGACACCCTCATCGGTGAGGGCGGACACGTGCTCGACCCGATGCAGAGCCAAATGATCGCCCTGGCCCGCGTCGAGCTGGCCGACCCGGACGTGGTGATCCTCGACGAGGCCACGGCCGAGGCCGGGTCCGCCGGGGCCCGCCGTCTCGACGCGGCCGCCGCCGCGGTGCTCCGCGACCGGGCCGGACTTGTGGTCGCGCACCGGCTGAGCCAGGCTGCCACCGCCGACCGCATCCTGGTGATGGACCACGGCCGGATCGTCGAATCCGGCACGCACGACGAGCTGCTCCGGGCGGATGGGCGCTATGCCGAGCTCAGCCGGGCGTGGTTCGGGGGCGCGTGACGTAGGCGTGCGTCGGTGGCGTCAGCGACAACGACGACAACGACCACAACAACAGCGACGACGACGAGGGCGATCGTTCGAACCGGTCGGCGTCCTCAGAGCCCGCGGCACAACGCGAGGAGCCGCCGGGCGGAGAGGACGGCGAAGACCGACCACGGAATGAGCGAGGCGAGGGCGAACGCGAGCCCGATCGTCCCGACGTTCGACGGCACCGCCATGAGGACTGCGGCCGCGAGACCCCACACCGCGGTGGCGCGACTGAACACGGTGCTGCGGTAGATGAGGATGCCGAAGATGAGCAGGGCGGCGAAGTTGAGGACGTAGTAGACGTCGAAGGCGGTGCCCGTCCACGTGGCGAGCATGCCCTCCCCGGTCGCCAGCAGCGCAGCCCCCTCAGCGGGACCGGCTTCCGCGTAGGCGCGGGCCAGGTGGAGCATCTCGATCGGGCGGGGAGAGGACATGTAGGCCGCCATCCCGATCCCGCCCAGCCCCAGCGCGATCACGACCGCGGACCGGCTTACCCGCCAGAGCACGACCGCCAGTGCGGCGTAGAGCAGCAGGGTCAGCAGATTGCTCACCGGGTAGAGCAGGTCCAGCATGAGCAACCCCGCGACGGGATTGTCGGCGAGCACGAGGAAGAAGCCCTCGACGGTGTCCGGGGGAGGCCAGAGGAGGTAGACGATGATCTGCACCGTGATGAGCCCCACGCTGGCCAACGCCGCCCACGCACCGGTCCGGACGAGACCACGCCAGCTCCGGACGTCCGCGCGGACTGCGGCATCGTCGATCGGCGTCATCGCGGACATCCACTCTGTCGGACTCGTATTGTGTGAAGTGTAGGCGGAGGAGTCATCGTGACCAGTCGCACGCGGGAACCGAAAGGCCGGGCCCACGCGTGGGTCACCGCGGCCGCTGTGGTCGTCGCCGTCGTCGTCTTCCTCCCCGTCCTCCTGTTGCCCCTCACCACCTCGGTCCCGATCTGGGCGTGGCTTCCTCTACTCGTGCTCGCCGTGACCGCGCTGGTCTGGCTCGTCGTCGGGCGCCGACGGCGATGGGTCAGGCCGGCCGCGGTGGGAGTGGTGACGCTCGCCGCGATCGGGGCGGTCGTCGCTTCGCAGACGCTGGCCGTGACCCCGCCGATCACCGGGCCGGAAGGCGAGCGGGTGCCCGGCAGCATCGCGTCGATGGAGCAGGTGGACCTGGGCGGCAGCGAGCAGTGGATCACCATTCGCGGCCATGACGAGTCCAATCCGGTCCTGCTCAACCTCGGGATGGGTGGGCCGGGTGGCGGCGGGTTCTTCAACTCGAGCGAGTTCCGTCCGCTGGAGGAGCACTTCACGGTGGTGAACTGGGATGAGCCGGGCACCGGCAAGTCCTACGGCGCCGTGCCGTTCGACGAACTCGACCGGGAGCGGTTCGTGAACGACGCCACCGCCCTCACCAACCACCTCCGCGAGCGGTTCGGGCAGGACAAGATCTACGTCTACGGGGTGTCGTGGTCGAGCATCATCGGCATCTGGCTGGTGCAGGAGCATCCCGAGCTCTTCCACGCGTTCATCAGCAGCGGGCAGATGGTCAACACAGGCGAGAACGACCGGATGGGTTACGAGCTGGCGTTGGCGCACCTGGAGGAACAGGGGGAGACCGGGCGAGCGGAGAAGCTCCGCGAGAACGGGCCGCCGCCGTACCGCGGCGACGCTGTGGTGTGGCCGTACGTGGACTTCCTCGACGTGCTCAACGAGATCATGGGGGTTCCCCGCTACACGCTGGTCGTGCCGCTGCTCGGGTTCCTCGTGCCCGAGTACGGCTACGTCGACACGGTCAACCACACCCGCGGTCTGATCGATTCGTTCAACGCCGTCTATCCGCAGCTGGAAAACCTGGACTTCGTCGAACAGGCCCCGGTGCTCGAGGTGCCGGTGTTCTTCTTCGTCGGCCGCCATGACGTCAACGCGATGCCGAGCCTGGTGGAGGAGTACGTCGACGTGCTCGAGGCGCCGGAGAAGGAACTGATCTGGCTCGAGGGTGCGCACGGGCTCGGCAGCGCGGAAAACAAGGACGTGTTCGTCGACGTGATGCTCGAGCGGGTGCGGCCGCTGTCGCGGTGAGACCTGCAACGAATCGAGAGAAAGGAGCGCCTCGGTGAGAACCAGACGCCCATGGGCCACGTATTCACTCACCGCTGGGGTCGCGTTCTGGACCGTCATGGCGTTCGGGGGCAGCGTCGGCCTGGCGTCCTCGCCCGACGGGTCCGCGATGACGTTCGACACCGCGTGGCTGCGGGGCACGCCCTTCAGTGACTACCTGCTGCCCGGGCTGCTCCTCGGGCTCCTCGGGGTGGCCGGGGCGATGCTCACCGCGCTGCTGGTCCGCGGCCTGCGCGCACGCGGGCGGCTGGTCCGTGGCCTGCGCGCACGCGGGCGGCGTGGCAAGAATCGCGGCGGCGCCTCTGCGTGGCAGTGGTACTTCGCGGTGGCCGTGACGCTCGCACATCTGGGGTGGATGGCGGGCGAGATCGCTCTCATGTGGACTCCGGTCGCGGGGCTGGCGGTGGAGCAGAAGACGTTCTTCTACGGGTTCTGGTGGGGCTTCGGGTTGCTGAGCGTGGCGAACCTGGTTCTGGCGTTCGCGCCGACGACGCGGCGGGTTCTGGGCGGGCCTGCTGGGTGAGGCCCTCCCGGTGGCGGTGAGGGGGTACGCGTCGTACCGGCGACGATGACGACGACGACGAGGTCTACCGCCAGACCGGGCGCGCAGACAACGATTGGGCCGCTCGGGCGTCGCATGATTCGACTCGCCTTTGCAGTGGGCAGTTCTTCGTCGGGAGAGCCTGCCCAGGCGCCCAACGGGTTCGACCGTTCCCGCCCGCGTGTGTCCGGCATCACCTAGATTCCTGAGAAAGTGACAGGTGTCACTTTGTTCGAGTTCGAGCTCGACCCCCGCCCCTCAGGAGAACCGATGAGACGCATTCCCACCGCTGCCGCAGCACTGACCATCACCGCCCTCGCACTATCCGCGTGCGGCACGAGTGAGGGTGACCCGGCAGCGTCCGGGGAGCAGGACACGGTGTCCATGCCCGCTGACGACGCCCGGTGCACCGAGGACAAGGCCGGGGGCACCATCACGATGGGCACCTACGTGATGCTGCCGTCGTTCTCACCCGGCCAGGGCCAAGTCGGCGTGCGCGGCGGGGCGGAATCCGCGGCCGTCTACGACCGGCTCATGCGCTGGAACCCCCAAGCTGAGTCCTTCGAACCCAAGCTCGCCGAGTCGCTGGAGAGCTCGGACGACTTCACCGTGTGGACGCTGACCCTGCGCGACGGCGTGACGTTCTCCAACGGTGACCCGCTCACCGCACAGGACGTGGCCTTCACGATGGACCTGCACAAGGATCCGGCCACGCGCTCGACCGCCATGACCGACGTTCAGCAGATCGAGCGGACCCGGGTGGTGGATCCGCTGACCATCGAGTTCACGCTCGCCGAGCCCTGGTCCACCTTCCCGGTCCTGCTAGCCGGTTCCGCGGGCGAGGTGATCCCCGAGAAGGCGTACGAGGCGGCGGGCCCGGAGACGTGGGCGCGCGAACCGGTGGGTGCCGGCGCGTTCACGGTGGCCAGCTACGTCCCTGATCAGGAGATGGTGCTCGAGCCGAACCCGACCTACTACGGCGGGCCGGTGTGCCCGACCCTAGAGTTCACGCAGATTCCCGGATCGCAGGCCACCTTCGAGGCCTTCCAGAACGGGGAGGTACAGGTGGGTTTCCTGCGCGGGTCCAAGTTCGCTGACCTGGCGCGCGAGGCCGACGCCCAGGGGTACGAGGAGATCACCAGTGCCGGCCGGCTGGTCTACATGAACAACGGTGCCGGGGGGTACGACGGGATCCTCACCGATCCGCGCGCCCGCCTGGCGGTGACGCACGCCCTGGACCGTGAGCTGCTGCTCGGTCGTCTTGGCGACGATCCAGCTCAGGCCACGTCCGCGTTGCTCGCTGATTCGTCTCGCTTCTATGACGGTCAGGAGGGCCCGGCGCTAGATGTCGACCGCGCCACGGAGCTGGTTGCCGAGCTGAAGCAGGAGACGGATTGGGACGGTTCGCTCACTTTGCTCGTGCTCGACGTGCCGGAGAACCGCGAGGCGGGGATCGCCATCAAGGCGATGCTCGACGCGGTCGGTTTCGACGTCACCATCGAGGTCGCGCCCTCCTCCGCCGCGAGTGCCCGTCAGTTCACGGGCGATTATGAGGTAGCCATCGGCGGTCTGGCGACCTCGGATGCCGACCCGGCGTCGACGCTCGCGAGTTCCCTGATGCCGGGCGGGGCGCTCAACGTCTCGGGCGTCGACGACCCAGCGTTCGCCGACGCCATCTCCGCCTTGAAGGCCGCCCCGGATGTCGAATCCCAGAAGCAGGCCTACACGGATCTGCAGGAGGTCCACAACGAGGTGGCGCCCTACGCGGTCTTCGGCAACGGCGTCGAGATGGTGACGATCGACGAGTCGGTGAAGGGCGTCAGCCCGACGATCTCCTCGACGATGCTCTTCGATGGTGCGTTCATCGAGGAGTAGTCGGAGGGGCTGCAGTCGAGGTCGCTCTAGTGGCCCTCGGTGTCGTGGGCCGCAGCAGGCTGGGTGGCACACAGACGCCGGGGGCCTGGCCTCGCTCGGACTCGGGCGACATTCGTGCTGGGAGAACAGCGCCGTTACTCGCTGGTCTCCAGCATCCGCCGCACGCCACCGCGTGCGACCATCAGCACCACGATGAGGGTGGTCACCGCGAGGAAGCCGCCCAACTTGACGGCATCGCCGAACGCGAGCGCCACCAGCTCGAGGACCAGGAACTTGCTGCCGGGCAACACCAGCACCAGTGCGGCCACGTTCACCGCTCGAACCGGAAGCGTCCTGTCCGAGCGGATGCGGCCCACGATGCGCTTCTTGACCTGCAGCACGATTTCGAGGACGCCCTTGAGCAGGACCGCAGTGAGGAGCGCCAGCAGGAATGTCTCGGACAGGACCGCGGGGAAGAGCTGGATGAACACGCCCAGCACGATGAGGTACGCCAGGACATCCACCAGGTCGACGGGGCGTATCCGCACCCTGGGAGTCTATCGGCCGCGCCGTCGGGTGGTCTTGAGGTTCCGGGACTCAGGGACCTCGCTGGGTTCACGGCGCGGTGCGCGGCGCCTCCCGACCGCCAGGCCCACACCCGCCCACGTCACGCCGAACGCGAGGGCAAACACCACGGCGGGGCCCGTGATGCCGCCGTCGAGGACCGCTCTGAAGGTCAGTGCGGCCACCGCTCCCGCCCCAACTCCCGCTACCGGCCACAGGGTCTTGAGTGATGATCCACGCATGCTGGGACGGTCCCACACGGGTGAGGACCTCGACGCCACGCGGGGTGCCGTCCGGTTCCCGGGCCCCCTCTCCCGCACCCTGCGGAGCCTCCTCCTGCGCGGAATCGTTCCGCGCAGCCTGCCGGTGAGGCGGGACGCGGGGCGGGGAAGGCGGCCAGCTCACCCGGGGCGGGAGGCGCCGGTGACGACGACGAGGGCCTTCGCTGGTACCGGTCTGCCCTGGCTAGCCGAGCTCGTCCGCCACTCGGACGGCGGGGATCCAGTCGATCCCGAACACCCGGGCAACCTCCGCAAAGGTCGAGGCGTCCGCATCGGTGCTGGTCGCCGACGCGATGAGACGGGACAGCATCACCGTCCCGGCCCGCTCCTCGATCGTGCCCGCCGCCGCCAGGAGCGACCACGCGCACACCTGATGGTTCCGGTGTGCGCGGCCCATCGTCTGCTCGGCCAGGAGCCCCGAGTAGCGGGCCTGATGGAAGAAGCCCCTCCGCGGGGTGCCGGTCGCGAACGAGCCGTCGGCGAACTGCTCGCGCGCCTGCAGGTTGATGGCGGTCGGGGTGTTGAACACCACCACCGGCGCCTCGCCTCGCTGGAACCGCATCCGTTCGGACTCGGCCTGCGGGTTCGAGCCGTAGATCCGTGCGACCGGGATCCCGTCGGCCTCTAGCATCTCGGCCACCGGGTGCGCGGCCGTGGACACCATCTCGGTGGCGATCAGCACCTGGTAGCCGCGCTCGAGTTCGGCCTTGGCCGCCGCGACCGTGTGCTCGACCCGGATCATCGATGCCTTCTGGCGCAGCCGCACCAACGCAGCCAGCCCGCGGGCGACGTTGTTGCCCGTCCGGGCCAGCTGCATCTCCCGCTGGAAGTCGCCCCACTCCAACTCGTAGGCACGCCACTGGTCCGGGGTCAGCTCCACCAGGTCCACGTCGAACGGCGGAGGCCCCCACGGCGCCGACCGGGTGAGCATCAGCGGCGGATCGTGCCGCAGCAGCATGTCGCGCACGTCGCCGATGGCGGCCTGCTGGGTCCGCAGCGACTCCTTGGCCTCCGCGGTCCACGTCCACTTGCCGTACGAGGTCTCCAACGGCACACCCCGCTCGGCCAGGGCCCGCCCGAAATCCGCCCACCGGGCAGGTGGATCGCCGTGCACCTGCGCGTACAGCGACGACAGGTAGCCCCACTCGCCCGGATGGTGGCCCGGGGTGGCGGTGATGGTCAGCACGAACGGGGCCTTCTCGTGCGGGCCGTCCATGCGGGTCAGTCGCCGCATGTAGCTGGTGCGCTTGCTGGCGTGCCGGAACTGGTGGGCCTCGTCGATCACCGCGACGTCGACCTTGAGCCGCGGACGCCCGTTCCGCGCCATGAGTTTGCCCAGGCTGTCGGAGGACATGATGATCCACCGCAGGCCGTCATCACCCAGTGCGGCGATGGTGCGCCGCCACGACGGGATGGTGATGCGCGCCGGCCGGTCCACCGTCACCAGGACCGTGTGTGCGCCGCGCAGCTTCGCGATGGCTTTCGCCGCGGCCACCGCCACCAGGGTCTTGCCCGTGCCCACATCGTTCGCCAGGTGGACCTGCCGAAACTGCTGCTCGGCGGCGGCGACGATCGCGTCCACATCCGCGAGTTGCTCCGGGCGCAGCGACATCGGCGCGGCGGTCGCGCCCGGGCCCTCGCTGCCGTTGAGTTCGTCCTCGAGCCACCGCAGGTAGGAGTACGGCTTGCTGGCGTAGGCCTCAAGTGCGCTCGGCAGGGCGGTGTCGACGTAGGCGTGCGCGGTGAGCGATTTGTAGTAGGTCACCCCGGCCGGTGTCCCGCCGTCCAGTCCTCCCCACGGGAGCTCCAGCAGCCACACCCGCTGGCCGGGAGGGATCGACGGAACCGCCGGCGCCGCGTTGGGCTTCTTGGCTGGCTTCGTCCGGGTGGAGGTGGGCTTGCTCCTGGTCGTGGCCTTGCGCGAGCTCGTCTTGCGCTTGGTGGTTGCCTTGCGCGCGGACCGGGCCGCCATCAGATGCCGTCCCGGTTGCGGGCGGTGATGAGGGCGGGTGAGTCCACTGAGTCCTCCTGGGTGGTCCTGGCAGGGTCGGGCTCACTCTAGGGGCCGGGTACGTCACCGACGGCGTCCGATGGTGGGCATCCCGCCGGGCCGCCGGGCTGCCGGGGTGAGCGTGGGGAGCCGGCGTGAGGCCGCGCGTTCGGGACGAAGTCCACGACGATGACGAAGACGACGCGGGCCCGCCGCGGCCAGAGTTCTGGCTGCGGGTTGGTTCGTATTCACGCAGGACCTCGTCGGACGCGAAGAATTGGCATAGTTTCCCGACAGGGGTGATGAGTATGCAGAGCCTGAATAGTGAGGACGCAGTCAGGCTCGCGGCGCTACGTGCAGCGACCGATCTAGGGTGGGCAGACGTGGCAGAGGGGCGCTACGTGGACGTCGACAATGAGGACCTTCAAGACGCTATTGCGGACATCAGGGCACACGCTGTGGCCGATGGTCGGTCATCTGGGTGACGGCGACATTCCGCCTCACGGTGAGCGCGGGTGAAAAGTCTGTCTGGTCTGCCGTTTCGACCCGGGCATGCTCGTGGTGGGTGGGGTTCTCCACGACGCGATGGACGTGGGCCAGCACGTCGATCCTGCTCGTCTGTGGAGCTGAGCGAGGGGGGCTGGGGAGAGGTATACGCCCGGAATGGACCAGACCGGGTGCGTACCCGGGCCGGCGGCGTACATAGGGGACGCGCAACCCGGGCGGGGGCGGGGTGAGCGCCCCCGGCCCAGCCTCATCCCGCCCTCTGGACCGACGTGGAACAATGGCCAGCGGACTGCGCCCGCCTAGCGGCGCCGGCCACGCACACGAACCCACGAACTTCCCCCAAGGAGCACAGATGGCGCTTATCGAGCAGGTCGGAGCCCGGGAGATCCTCGATTCGCGAGGCAACCCCACCGTCGAGGTGGAGGTGCTTCTGGACGACGGCTCGTTCGGCCGCGCCGCCGTGCCGTCCGGTGCATCCACCGGCGCCCACGAGGCCGTGGAGCTGCGCGACGAGGACGACCGCTACATGGGCAAGGGCGTCACCAAGGCCGTCGAGGCCGTGCTGGACGTCCTCGCCCCCGCCGTCATCGGCATCCCCGCCGAGGACCAGCGCGTCGTGGACGAGGCCCTCCTCGACGCCGACGGCACCCCCAACAAGTCGACCGTCGGCGCCAACGCCGTCCTCGGCGTCTCGCTGGCCGTGGCCCGCGCCGCCGCCGAGTCCTCGGGCCTCGAGCTGTACCGCTTCATCGGCGGCGCCAACGCCCACGTGCTGCCCGTGCCGATGATGAACATCCTCAACGGCGGCGCCCACGCCGACTCGGGCGTCGACGTCCAGGAGTTCATGATCGCCCCCATCGGCGCGCCCACCTTCCGTGAGGCCCTGCGCATGGGCACCGAGGTGTACCACCACCTCAAGACCGTCATCAAGGACCGCGGCCTGTCGACCGGCCTGGGCGACGAGGGCGGGTTCGCCCCCTCGGTTGAGTCCACCACCGCCGCGCTCGACCTCATCGCCGAGGCCATCGAGAAGGCCGGCTACTCGCTCGGCACCGACGTCGCCCTCGCGCTCGACGTCGCCGCGACCGAGTTCTACAAGGACGGCAAGTACCACTTCGAGGGCAAGCAGCTCTCCGCCGCCGAGATGGCCGACGTCTACGCCGAGCTCGTCAACAAGTACGCGCTGGTCTCCATCGAGGACCCGCTCGACGAGGACGACTGGGACGGCTGGAAGACGCTGACCGACATGATCGGCGACAAGGTCCAGCTGGTCGGCGACGACCTCTTCGTCACCAACCCGCAGCGCCTGGCCGAGGGCATCGAGAAGGGCCTGGCCAACGCCCTGCTGGTCAAGGTCAACCAGATCGGCACGCTCACCGAGACGCTGGACGCCGTGGACCTGGCCCACCGCAACCGCTACGCCTCGATGATGTCGCACCGCTCGGGCGAGACCGAGGACACGACCATCGCCGACCTCGCCGTGGCCTGCAACTGTGGCCAGATCAAGACCGGCGCCCCGGCCCGCTCGGAGCGCGTGGCCAAGTACAACCAGCTGCTGCGCATCGAGGAGATGCTCGGCGACGCCGCCCGGTACGCCGGCGCCGAGGCGTTCCCGCGCTTCAACGCCTGACGGCACCAACACCCCCCGTCGGCAGGTCACCGCTGACGGGCACGTAG
>NZ_JABFAN010000019.1:426580-460028 GCF_017168155.1 Dietzia sp. KRD202
CCTCGGACCGCCGGGGAGACGCACGTGATCGCGCGGCGTCCCGGCGGCCCGGGGAGGCGTCGGGTGCCATCCGTCGCCGTGCGAACGGGACGGGCCGGGGGACCGCCGCGGACCGGGGGAGCAGCACCGGCCGCGGCCCGGGTGCTGTCGGCCGCGACGGGGTCGACGGGCAGGCCGGCGCCGACCAGCCCGCCGACCCCGCCCGCCGCGAGCCGACCCGCCGGCGGACGCCGAGCCGCGAACGGGACCGGCCCGTCCCGGCCTCTGCCCGCTCCGGCCGGGTCGGCACCACCGCGCATCCGGAGGCCCACCGCCTCACCACGCGCACGGACCTGTCCGACACCCTGCTGGGCCCGCGGAACTACACCCCGAGGCGGATCGGACTCCTCGCCGTCGTCGCCATCATCCTGCTCGTCACCGTGTCGTTCCCGCTGCGCAATCACTACCAGTTCCTGCGTGACGAGAAGACCGTGGCGCAGGAGCGGGCCGCGCTGGAGGCGACGATCGCCGAGCTCGAAGCCGAGGAGCAGATGCTCTCCGACCCCGCGTACATCGAGCAGCAGGCCCGCATCCGCTTTGGCGCCGTCAAGCCGGGGGAGACCCCGTACCGCGTGTCCATGGTCGACCCGATCGAGCAGGCCGTGGCCGAGCAGAAGGCCGCCGAGCTGGCGGCGCAGCCGTGGCAGACGCGCGTGTGGAACTCCATCGCCGAACCCGCGGACCCGATCATGCCGGAGGACTCGGCGGTGCTCGAGGGCACGTCCATCCCCGGCGGCCCCGACACCCCGCCGGTGCCGGTCGTGCCCGGCGTGCCCGGCGCCGATGACCCCGCCGCCCCCATCCCGGGCGGCGTCCAAGATCAATCACAGGAGGACCCCCCAGCGTGAGCGCCGAGCAGAGCGTGTCCAGCGAAGACCTCGACGCGATCCAGGCCCAGCTGGGTCGGCCGCCGCGGGGCGTGCTGGAGGTGTCCTACCGCAGCCCCGACGGCCAGCCCGGGGTGGTCAAGACCGCACCGCGGCTGGAGGACGGCACCCCGTTCCCCACGCTGTACTACCTCACCGATCCGCGGCTCACCGCCGAGGCGAGTCGGCAGGAGTCCGCGGGGATCATGAGGGGGATGACGACGAGGTTGGCCCAGGAGCCCGAGCTGGCCGCCAACTACCTGCAGGCGCACGAACGGTTCCTCGCCAAGCGCAACGAGATCGAGGACCTGGGCACGGACTTCAGCGGTGGCGGCATGCCCGAGCGCGTCAAGTGCCTGCACGTGCTTATGGCGTACGCGCTCGCGGAGGGGCCGGGCGTGGTGTGGCTGGGCGACGAGTCCGTGGCGCTGGCCTGCGAGGCCGGGCTGCGCGGCACGGCGCTGCCGGAGGACTGGCCGACCCCCGAGGAGCTGGGCGTGCCCGACTACCTCGCGATGGACGAGCAGTGACTTCCGTCGGTTCGGATAGCCCCGGCACGGCACGGCCCGACGCCGTGCGCGTCGGCGCGGTCGACTGTGGCACCAACTCCATCCGCCTGCTGGTCGCCGAGGGCGTCCCCGGCGAGGCCGGGCTCACCGACGTCACGCGGGAGATGCGGATCATCCGGCTCGGCGAGGGCGTCGACGCGACAGGGCGGCTTTCGGACGGCGCGCTCTCCCGCTGCAGCACGGCGCTGACCGATTACACGGCCACGATGGCTGAGCTCGGTGTGCAGTCGGTGCGGATGGTAGCCACCTCCGCCACCCGCGATGCCCGTAATAAGGACGAGTTCTTCGGCATGACCGCCGAGGTGCTCGGCAAGCACTTCCCGGGCGCGCGGGCCGAGGTGATCTCCGGGCAGACGGAGGCCGAGCTGACTTTCGCCGGCGGGGTGTCAGACCTTCGGCCCGAGGACGGGCCGTTCGTGGTGACCGACCTCGGCGGCGGGTCCACGGAGATCGTGGTGGGCGAGCTCGTTCGCGGCGAGGTGCGGCTGCTGGGCGCCCGCAGTCTCGACGTGGGCTGCGTGCGGATCACCGAGCGGGTGCTGCACTCGGATCCGCCCACGGCCGACGAGATCGCTGAGGCTCGCACCGTTATTGCCGAGACTCTGGCTGAGGCCGGGGACGTCCCGATCGGCCGCGCGGCTCGGTGGGTGGGCGTGGCCGGCACCTTCACCACGATGAGCGCTCTGGCTCAGAACCTGGGGGAGTACGACCCCGAGCGGATCCACGGCAGCGTCATCTCGCTGGGCCGGATGCGTGAGGTGTGCGACCGCCTGGTGGCCGCGTCCGTCACCGAGCGCCGCAGCCTAGGGCCGATGCACCCGGGCCGCGCCGACGTGATCGGCGGGGGAGCGCTTGTGGTGCAGGCGCTGTGTGATGTGATGGCAGAGCGCGCCGGGTTGGCCGAACTCACGGTGAGTGAAAAGGACATCCTGGACGGCATCGCGATGTCGGTGCTGACCCGCCTGGCCGGCTAGTCCGGCTTATGGCGTCCTGCGCGCCACCCGGTTCCGCCCCGGCGGGGCAGGCAAGCCCCCATAGCCCAATTGGCAGAGGCAGACGGCTTAAAACCGTTTCAGTGTCGGTTCGAGTCCGACTGGGGGCACCAATTCATCAGTCAGTAACTCTGATCTTCGAGTTCACGCCGATTCTCGCCGAGGTTCTCACCTTTCCTGGGTAGCCTTGCACTGCAAGCCGTTCGGTATGACAGCGCGAGTCCATTCGTGGACGAGACTCCCACCCGTCCGGGCAATTTCGTCATGCCCCGGGAGTCAGTTAAGTGCCGCTCGTCCGTAGGTCGGTCGCCGCAGCCGCGTCGTTAATCGAAGCGGGTGCGCTCACCGAGCATCTAGTTGATCAGTTTGTTCATCGAATGGGATACCACCCGAGTCCGTCCGAGGTGAAGTCCTGGGATCTGAGCATCCGGGTGCTGGTCGGCGATCTAAAGGATGCAGGGCTCGACGCGGTCGAGATGCTTCTCGAGTATCGGCTCCCCTTGAATAGCAAGCGCGCGGACGTAGTGCTCTGCGGCGTGCATCCGCGTACAGGCGATGAGTCGTACGTGGTCGTGGAGCTCAAGCAGTGGAACACGGCGATTCCCGTCGACGGGACCGACGATGTGGTCTTCAGTGAATCCTTCGAGCAGCCGCGGCTTCATCCGGTTGAGCAGGTGCGCGCGTATTGCGAATACATCACCGACATGGTCGGGATGCTCAATGGTGAGGGTGACAAACTCGCTGGCGCGGCATACCTTCACAACGCCGTCGATGAGGCGGTAGCAGGATTGTTCCTGATGGAGCCTTCCCAGCACGGCCAGTTGTTCACGTCGAGTCGACGACAGGAGTTCCTGAAGTTTCTCACCTCGCGTCTCGCACCGCAGTCGGGCGGAGAGGCGGCGGACGCCCTGATGAATTCTGCCGTGAAGCCGAGCAAACAGTTACTCGCGGTTGCAGCAGATGAGGTGCAACGGCGCGAGCAGTTCACCCTGCTCGACGAGCAGCAGGTGGCCTATTCGCTCGTCATGCGCGCGGTCGACAGGGCGTACGGCGCCAACACGAAGCAGGTCGTCATCATCACCGGCGGACCGGGTTCCGGTAAGTCCGTCATCGCCTTAAGTCTCATGGGTGAACTCGCCCGCCGCGGACGAACCGTCATGCACGCAACCGGATCTTCCGCCTTCACCAACACCCTCCGCAAGGTTGCGGCTGCGCGTGCACCGAAGGTTCGCAAGCTGTTCACGTACTACAACCAGTTCATCGACGCAGAGAAGAACTCGTTGGACGTCCTGATCAACGATGAGGCGCATCGCGTGAAGGAGACGTCGACGAACCGGTATACGCCGGCAGCAAAACGCACGGGGCGCCCGCAGGTCGAAGAACTGATAGACGTCGCTCGGGTACCAGTCTTCCTTTTGGACGAGTATCAGGTGGTTCGTCCGGGGGAGCGGGGCACCGTCTCAGAGATTCAGGGCGCCGCGGATCGGATGGGTTGCGAAGTCGTGAAGGTGGATCTGGACGGTCAGTTCCGTTGCGGGGGAAGCCGGCTGTACGAGTCGTGGGTTTTGAACCTTCTAGGGTTGGAAGGAAATGGCCCCATTGAATGGACCGGCGACGACGGTTTCGTCCTAGAGACAGTGGAGAGCCCGTCCGAACTGGAGGCGGCTCTCAGCGCGTTGATCGGCGACGGGTACTCATCTCGGATTTCGGCGGGATATTGTTGGAAGTGGGACCAAAAACCTAAGGCCGATTTCCTCTACTCAGATGTGAAAATCGGGGACTGGGCTCGTCCCTGGAATAACCCGAAGGATTCGAAGCACGGAGATGCGCCAGGCCGTCCCTACTGGGCCACCGACCCCGCGGGTTTCGGTCAGGTGGGGTGTATCTATACGGCGCAGGGGTTTGAGTACGACTACTCCGGAGTGATCTTCGGTCCCGATCTCGTATGGCGAGACGGAGGATGGGTCGCGCGGCCCGAACACAGCCGCGATAACCAAGTTCGGAACGCACCGATTCCGGAGTTCGAGCGTGCCATCAAGAACACCTACAAGGTCCTACTAACTCGGGGCATGCGCGGGACGTATTTGTACTCGACTGACTCCGAAACACAGGCATTGTTCGACCGCCTCATCAATTCGGCGGGTGAGTAGTCGAGTGAAACGAGTGCTCCTGACCTATCTTTCGGAGGCCGAGTATCGCAACTTAACCTATGGGATGGAAAGAAATACGTGGGGTTTGCCGACCGAGCTCGCCGCATCGCCGACGAAGTTCGACCATGTATTCATCTCATCGCTGATTAAGCCGGGCGGCCCACGGAGACCACCCTCGGAGTGGTTCGAGAAGACGATGTCCTTGACAATCGCCGAGCGAACTAGCCCGGTAACGGCCACCCAGAGTCTGCTATGGCCTGATGAGATCGCTGCAGGAAAGATCCGCTATCGGACGCGCTTCCCGGTAACACACTTAGCAACTCTCGAAGGAATTTCACTGGGCGACCCCACGCTAATCCCAAAGCAGCTATCACTCGAAATTCGCTCGCAGGCGATTTCCGGCGGAGCTCCGGTGATCGGCGTCGATGACAACGTCATCGACAGGCTGCTAGGGGGATAGCTTTTCGAGCACCGCAGATGCTGAGGTCCGTGCTCTCCACCGTCGTGTCGGCTCGTTACCTGGGGTGGATCACCGCTCATCGGAGAGCTGTGCACCGTGCACGTTCGCTTGAGCGAAACTGCGCGGGAGCTACGGGCCCAGCTGGGTCGGCCGCCGCGGGGCGTGCTGGAGGTGGCCTACTGCAGCCCCGATGGTCAGCCCGGGGTGGTCAAGACCGCGCCGCGGCTGGAGGACGGTACCCCGTTCCCAACGCTGTACTACCTCACCGATCCGCGGACACCGAGGCGAGTCGGCAGGGGTCCGCGGGGATCATGATGGGTATTAGAACGAGGTTGGCCCAGGAGCCCGAGCTGGGCGCCAACTATGTGCAGGCGCATGAGCGGTTCCTCGCCAAGCGCAACGAGATCGAGCACCTGGGCACGGACTTCTCCGGGGGCGGCATGCCTGAGCGTGTCAAGCGCCTGCACGTGCTCATGGCGTACGCGCTAGCGGAAGGGGCCGGGCGTGGTGTGGCTGCGCGACGAGTCCGCGGCTCTGGCCTGCGACCAACTCCATCCGCTTGCTCGTCGCCGAGGGCGTCCCCGGTGAGGTCGGGTTGGTTGACGTCGACCAGCAAGCCTCCATAGCCCAGTTGGCAGAGGCAGACGGCTTAAAACCTTCAGAGTTTCGGTTCGAGTCCGACTGGGGCCCGATTTGAATGTACTCAGGAATGATTAATACAGCCGGCGGTTTGCTATTCTTCCGTTATGGTTGCCGAGAGCAGTCATCGGTGGGGGAAGAATCTATCCTTTCGCCACCGGAAGGCCCGCCTGTCCTTTTCGAAGTGTTTGAGTGGTCAATGGAGGATTTGTGACGCATCTAGTTCAGCCATCCGCAATTCTTGGTGCGGAGACTGTCCGAATAGGCGACTTTCTAAGCAGTAAGCAGTTCAGAATTCCCGTCTACCAGCGGGACTATAGTTGGGGAGACGAGGAGCTTGCAAAACTTTGGGAAGACATTTGTCGCGTACGGAAGCTTACATTTCCTGGAGGGAAACTAGTCTCGAATCCCGAGCCGCACTTTCTCGGTGCAATTGTTACGCAAGACGGTAAAGGTGACAACCCCCCCGAGGTTATCGACGGACAACAGCGCCTCGCAACACTGTCGATACTGATAAGCGTTCTGTATGAATTCGCATCGAACTTATCAGATCAAGATCGCAGCGAAGAGCTGAAGTTTCAGCTGATGTCTTTAATCGCCTACTCCTATCCAGAGGGAAGGAGGGCTCGCTTGAGTCTTGCACGCGAAGACGACTTCTTCAATGAGACTGTGATCAAGCGGTCGACACTTTCCTCCAAGCGCAAGTACTGGGCGACTGTAGCGGTCGATAAGAATCCGGTAGCGAATCGAATCTCAAACGCTGTCAGTTATTTCTATGACCAGATGCTTAGAGAGATTAACGAGCCGGCCGAATCAGATCGGGCAGTTGTCGAAATCGTTCTTGTGGTCACCGAACTGTTGATTGTACTGAATCTCAATGTTGCGGATCATAGGCTGGCATACCGCGTATTTGAAACGCTAAACTTCCGGGGTTTGGATCTTTCGCAGGCAGACCTGATAAAGAACGAACTCGTCAGAACTTCGAAGCCAAGAAGTGACGTCGAGAAGGTAGCTTCGAGTTGGGCGGTGGTAGTGCGCAATCTCGAAAAGGTCACTTCTGTATCGCTAGTTGAGTTTCTACAATTCCACTATGCTTCCAAGTATGGCCCGGTGAAAATGGGTGACTTGTTCGAAGCGGTAGTGCGCTTACTAGATGAACAGGTGGTTGACTCGCGATCCTACGCAGCTGATTTGGCGATCGAGTCGACTCGGCTGGTTCAAGTGATCGAGGGTGATACGGAATCTTGGAGTGATGCTTCGAATCAAGCACTTGAAGAACTTCGAGAGGTGCTCAACCTTAAATATGCTTACCCATTGCTAATGGCGGCGGCAGCGAGGTTCGCGAGTGACCCATGGGGATTCGAGAATTGGGCGCTTCGAGTTCGAGACTTCTGTTTCCGTTACGTTACAATCGAGCGGAATCCGCAGAGTCGTTTTGCTGCGACAGTCACTTCGGCAGCTCGTAAATTACGTGACACGGATAAGGATGACTCGGAGGTGTTGAGCTACCTGCAACTGGCCTCTTCGGATCGAGTGTTTGAAAACGAATTTGCGAAAGCGACGGTCCCGACCAACAAACTGGGATTTTATATAATCAAGAGGATCGAAGATCACATTTCATCGGGTTCTGGCATTACATTACCCCAAAGCGCGGCGCAGCACTTGGAACATATAATGCCGAAGAAACTCGGTAAGAGTTGGGATCACATTCTGGGTGACCCGCTTTACGACTCATACATTATGAGGATTGGAAACTTGCTCGGTTTAGAGCAGAAAATAAATTCCCACATTAAGAATAAGGAGTTTTCTTATAAGTATTCAAATGGGAAGGAGCTGGACTATTGCCATTCCAAGTTTGAGCTTCCTCGTCAAGTTTCCCGTTTCCTGAACGATGGCAAGTGGACTTTTGAGAGTGTTGCCGATCGTCAAGTATTTCTAGCCGCGAATTACGCGGTCGCCGTGTGGCCACTTGTCTGAGTTTCCCGCCTTAGGACTTCGATTATGGTGGCTTGCCGTTCATTAGAGGCCTTCGGTTCACGTGCGGTGGGCCCAGAGTCCAATGTCCGAGGCGTGTTCTGATGTGCTGTCGACAAGTGCTTATTTCCTCCGCGTCCAGGTGTGCCTCGTAGAACGAGGGGGGGCAATCACAGTTCGTGCGTCGGCAACCGTGGTGGCAGTGGCGGAGGTGAAAGCGGCGAATTATTGGCGCCGGTCGAATAGGTTGGCGTTTGGGACGTGTGGATTCTAGCCAACGACGCGACATCTGGAGAACAGTTCGTCGGTGAGATATTCCAGTGGCATGTCGAATAGTCAGGCGGTCCCGCTAATCCGAGCCAAGGGGCCTGTCTCGACTCGGTGGGCGTGATCCAATAGTTTCTTGCCTACGCCGATATTTGGACTTCGCCGAGTTCGCCGGGCTGTTCACAGACCGTGTCGCGGATCTTCGATACCGCCGGTTACTTACAAGTCCCTGCCCAGGAAAAATACCTTGGTGCCAGGCTTCCACACTCATCCGACCAATGGCCAGTGGAGGATCAGGTCGCGTAAACCCACGCTTGTTTGACCCCGTCGGCGGGCCGTTAGTGGATTGTTATGTCTTAACTAGCCTTCTAGATCAACCTCTTCAATCTCTCGGCAATGTGGTCCACCGGAAGCTCGGTGACCCCGGGGCCCCACGACATCCTCACGGCGCCCGCGACTCGGTCGGCGGTTAACCCCGCGGCGGAGAGGACGTGGCTAGGCTCGTAACTCCGTGAGGTGCAGGCGGAACCGTTGGACACGGACACGACGTCTTTCAGCGCGAGTATGGCGGCTTCAGAGTCGAGGCCCGGGATCGAGAAGTTGAGCGTCGTGGCGATGGTTCGATCCAGATCGCCGTTGGTGACGGCACCGAGTGGTTCCAAAGCCTCGATGAGGGAATCGCGAAGTCGCTCCGCAGTGCTGAGACGATCTTCGGCTTCCTTGAGTGCGATCGCCGACGCTGTACCCAGCCCTGCGATCAGGGGTACCGACAGTGTTCCGGGGCGGAGTCCACGCTCCTGGCCGCCGCCGTACATCAGCGGAGTGAGGGGGATCCTCTTGAATCCTCGCCGCCGGGTGACCAGGGCGCCAATTCCCTTGGGACCGCCGATTTTGTGCCCGGACACCGAGAGCAGGTCGATTCTGGGGTCGGTCAACGGTGAGAGCAGCTTCCCGAACGCCTGTGCTGCGTCGACGTGGAAGATGGCGGGGTGGTCCCGGAGGGCTTCCGCGATGGCGTCGATCGGTTGAATGACGCCGGTCTCGTTGTTCACCGCCATCACCGACACCATGACGGTGTCCGGGCGCAGCGCCTCGGCCACGGCGTCTGCGGACACCCAACCACCGTCTTCGGGGGCGAGCAGTGTTACGTCGAATCCCCGATCGGCCAGGATGCCGAGCGGTTCGAGAACGGCTTTGTGTTCGATCTGAGTAGAGATGATGTGCCGGTTACCCGTCTTCTCCGCGTGCGAAGCAAGGCCGAGGATCGCGAGGTTGTCGCTCTCGGTCGCGCCGCTGGTGAAGATCACCTCGTCCGGCTTCGCGGCAACGACACGGGCGACCTCGTCGCGGGCGCGGTTGACGCGCTCCTTGGCGCTTTGGCCGTATTCGTGTGTCCGACTGCCCGCATTTCCGAACTCGTGCGTCAGGAACGCCATCACCTCCTTCGCGACGCGTGGCTCGACCGGAGCAGTGGCGTTGTAGTCGAGGTAGAGGGGGCGAGCCGGTGACGTCGGCTCGGAGGACTGTCTGTCGTAGTCGCTCGCTACAGTCATGTTTGGAACCATACCTGACATTGGTGACGTACGTTCGTCTGTTGCGGGCCGAGTGTTCGGGGTTTAGGTCCGAACATGGTAGGACTTAGGTCGTCGGTGACGAACGGACTGGGGAGGTCGGGTGTCGACGATGTGGAGGGGGCATGATGGGGGAGTTTGAGTACGTGTTTCCCGCTATTCGCGGGGTTCAGGCTGGGCGCGAGTACTACGTGACGATGTGCCCATTACGGATCATTCCGCGGATGTTCCTGTTCAACGAAGAGGAACTACCCCCGGAGATGCGGGCACAGCGCTCCCTCAACTGGAACCGTGTTCCGGAGATCGCCCGTTACATCGTCGAGAACCCGGACAGCTATGTCTTCTCCGCGTTGACCGCCAGTGTCAATGCCGATGTGCGGTTCGTTCCGTACAGCACGGGCGGTGGCCCCACCGGACGGATCGGCACACTGACCATTCCGATGTCGGCCACATTCGTGATCAACGACGGCCAACACCGGCGGGCTGGTATCCAACAAGCGCTCGCGGAGAACCCGGATCTGGGTGACGAGACCATCGCGATCGTCATGTTCATCGACGGCGGACTGGACCGGAGTCAGCAGATGTTCGCCGACCTGAACCGTCATGCCATTAGGCCGGCACCATCGATCGGTGTTCTCTATGACCATCGCGATCCGCTGGCGGAACTCACCCGAGATGTGGTGACCAAGACATCTTTCCTGCGAGATGTGACGGAGATGGAGAGCAGCAGCCTCGCGCAGAGGTCACGAAAGCTCTTCACCTTATCGGCGCTCCACACCGCGACCGGGGCTCTTCTCGACGGGCTGGATGAGGAACCTGCTGAGCGGAAGGTAGAACTGGCCTGTGGTTACTGGAAGGCGGTCGCGGAGCAGTTCCCGATCTGGTTGCAGGTCTACCGCGGTGAGGTCACGGCCGGAGAGGTGCGGCGAGATTTCATTCACACCCACTCGATTATCCTGCACGCGCTCGGACGTGTGGGAAACGCGGTGCTGCGTGAATCGAACGACCCCGACAAGTGGCGGCGCACTCTCGCCGGACTGCAGAACATCGACTGGCATCGGTCGAATCACGAGATCTGGGAGGGGCGGGCGATGTCGGGCGGAAACGTCACCAAGAGTCGTCGAAACGTCGATCTCACCTGCGCATACATCAAGTCGGAGCTCGGTCTGCCCCCGTCGCCTGACGAGCAACGGGCTGGAGACGCATTCATCGGAGGAGAAAGCTAATGGCAGTCAAACTGCAGATAAGCCCGCGCACCGCATTTGACGGGCTCGGCTTTACCAAGACCATCGAGGCTCTCGTGGAGCAGACCCAGCAGCTCTACTTGGCGGATGGCGTTCCCTGGGTGATCGGCTACTCGGGCGGCAAAGATTCCACGGCGGTTCTTCAGCTCGTGTGGCAGGCCCTGGCCGGGTTGGACGCCGATCAGCGAACCAAGCCAGTTCACGTCATCAGTACCGACACGCTTGTCGAGAATCCGATCGTTGCCGCATGGGTGACGCATTCGCTGGAGGTGATGAACAGCGAAGCCGCGGCTCAGAACCTGCCACTGAACGCGCACCGGCTCACCCCGGCCGTCGCGGATACCTTCTGGGTGAACCTGATCGGCCGGGGGTATCCGGCACCTCGTCCGAAGTTCCGGTGGTGCACCGAGAGGCTCAAGATCAAGCCGTCGAACACCTTCATCAGGGAAATGGTCCGGTCGCATGGCGAGGCCATCCTCGTTCTCGGCACTCGCAAAGCTGAGAGCTCCGGTCGCCACTCGCGGATGGCAGCGCTCGAATCACGGCGGGTCCGCGACCTACTGAGCCCGAACGATTCTCTGCCCAACGCGCTCGTCTACTCCCCGATCGAGAACTGGTCCAACGACGACGTGTGGACGTTCCTCATGCAGTCGCCGAACCCGTGGGGTTACTCGAACAAGGAGCTCCTGACCATGTATCAGGGTGCGTCGCCCGACGGTGAGTGCCCGCTCGTCGTCGACTCGAGCACCCCCAGCTGTGGCGACAGTCGATTCGGTTGTTGGACGTGCACGCTGGTCGAGCAGGACAAGTCGATGGCGGCGATGATCCAGAACGACGATGAGAAGGAGTGGATGCTCCCGCTACTGGAGCTCCGCAATGCGTTAGACGTCGCCGATGACCGCCATCTCCGCGATTTCAGACGGATGAACGGATCCGTGCAGCTCTTTCACGACAGGCCGATTCCCGGACCGTATAAGCAGTCTGCCCGGGAAGACTGGCTCAGGCGGTTGCTGGAGGCGCAGTCCTGGATCCGCGAGAACGGGCCGGAGTATGTGAACTCCCTCGAGCTGGTGACCCTGCCCGAGCTGGAGGAGATCCGCCGAATCTGGGTTGTCGACAAGCACGAGTTCGAAGACAGCCTGCCGGGAATCTACGAAGCGGCGATGCGAGAGCCGTATCCCGGTGGCAAGCTCGACGAGCACCTTCCGCTCGGGTCCGAGATGATCGATGCCCTGCAGAACGTCGCAGGAGAGGACCGCCTGCACTTCGAATTGGTGCGTGAGCTGTTGGATATCGAGCAGCGTCATCGCGCCCAGGTCCGACGGGCCGGGTTGTTCGAGTCACTCGAGAAGGCGCTCCGGCGTGGTTTCTACACCGATGAGGCGGACGCCATGCAGCGGGCTCAGCGCCGTAAGGCCGCCATCGACCGGGTGTCGGAGGAGCCGTCCGTGAATCCCGATCCACTCGACGTCGCAGACGGTTACGTCCGTGCGGCAACGGAGCCGACCCGGTGATCCTCAACGAACTGGTCTTGCAGAACGTCGGGACCTTTGCCGGCCGCCAGGTCATCGACCTGACGCCGCCGTCCGAGACGAAGCCGATCACTCTGGTGGGCGGGTTGAACGGTGCTGGAAAGACGACGATCCTGGAGGCGATCCACCTCGCACTCTACGGAGCGCTGGCGAACCAGGGCGGACGACGCACAGGCAGCTACGAAAAATACCTTCGCGGTCTAATCCATCGCGGAGCTCCGGACACCGAGGGCGCAGCGATCGAACTGACCTTCACCGCATATCAGGAGGGGGCCGAACACACCTATTGGATTCGGCGGAGTTGGCGGAGTACCGGCGCATCGGTCCGTGAGATCCTGTTGGTCTCCGTCGACGGTCGCCACGACCGTTCATTGACCTCCACGTGGAACGAACACGTCGAGACCTTCCTCCCGCGTGGTATCGCTGGGTTGTTCTTCTTTGACGGTGAGCAGATCGAGGCTCTCGCGGATCTCGAGCGTTCTCGGCAGGTTCTCGGTTCGGCGCTGACCGCGCTCCTGGGCCTGGATCTCGTCGACAGGCTGGCCACCGATCTGTTAGTGCTCAAGCGACGCCATCGTGGAAAGCAGGTCCCCGACGAGCTTCGCCGGGTGGTGGACGAGAAGATGGAGGCGCTTACCCGTACTCGTCAAGCCGAAGAGGCCGCGGCTCAGCACGAGCGCGAGTGCATTGCGGACCTCGAACGGCAGAAGGCGTCCTTTCACGAGGCGTCCGAGAAGCTGCGAGCCGCCGGCGGTGACCTCCTGGAGCAGCGGGAAAGCATCGAGACCCAGTCGGCCCACGTCCGCTCCAGGTTGCAGCAGTGCGAGGAGGACATCCGAACGGAGCTCGCTGGAGCGACACCCCTCCTGCAGGTCGGTGACCTTCTCGAGAAACTGCTCGGCCAGGCCCGCCGCGAAGTCCGGGCTCAACGCGACGGACTGATGGTCGGTGCCTTCACCGATCGCGATCGCCTGCTTATCGAGAAGTTGACGGAATCCGACGTGAGCAAGTCGACCATCATCGCGGTACAGGAGTTCCTCGAGTCGGACCGGGAACGCCGCAGGCAATCCTCGGACGTCGAAGAGATACTCGGGACCAGCGATTCCGCACCCCTGGAACACCTGCTCGGGAGCACGCTGCCCGAATCGAGGAGTCGGCTGGAGCGTGCTCTCGAGCAACGTACGGCGCTCAAGGCGGAGCTCGATCAGACCGAGCGGGTGCTGGCCGCCATACCGGACCCCGAGGCCCTGGGACCGCTCACCCGCACACGTGAGGAAGCCCGCCACTCACTCCACCGTGCGGAAGCCGCGGCTGCCCTGGCGACGGAACTGGCCGCTACCGCACAAGCGGAACGCGTTAAAGCATCGGCAACTCATGAAGCCGCACTGGATAAGGCTGCTCAGGTGAACCTGGCGGCCGAGGATGATAGGCGCCTGGTCGAGCATGCTGATCGAGTCAGAACGACTCTGGAGGGTCTTCGAGTCGAGGCCACCCGCCGTCATCTCGAGCGGATCTCACAACTGATACTCGAAGCTCTGGGAATGTTGCTGCGGAAGGAGCGGCTCGTCACGGACGTTCAGATCGATCCCGAGACCCACACGGTGTCGCTGACGGGGGTGGATGGACACCCGCTACCCGCACGAAACCTGTCCGCCGGAGAGCGGCAGCTCCTCGCGGTCGCCCTCCTCTGGGGGCTGGCCCGGGCCGCAGGTCAGCCGCTGCCGGTGGTGATCGATACCCCGCTCGGTCGGTTGGACGGTTCACATCGCGGGCACCTCCTCGACCGGTACTTTCCGCAGGCCAGTCATCAGGTCGTCCTGCTGTCCACAGACACTGAGATCGACGAGGAGGCGTTCGCCCGGATCGCACCGAAGGTGGGGCGGAGCTACCACCTCGAGTTCGATCGAGAGACCAACGCCACGACCGTCGAAGACGGCTACTTCTGGGAGTGACCATGACGATCGAACATGTGCGCGTCAGTCAGCAGGCTCGGGATCAACTCATCACCCTGAAGCGACGAACAGGGATCCAGCACTGGAACGTATTGTGCCGCTGGGCGCTGTGCCGCTCGCTCGCCGAGCCGGCCAAGCCGCCGAACATGAAACTCACTCTCGACAGCAACGTGGAAATGAGCTGGCGGACGTTCGGCGGTGACTTCGGAGACGTGCTGTGGGCATTGCTGCGCCTACGGTGCCACAACGACGGACTGCCGCTGGACGAGGACACTCTCGCGACCCAGTTCCGGCTCCACCTCCACAGGGGCATCGGGTACCTCGTCGGTGATTCCCGGGTCACGGACGTCGCTGGATTCGCGGGTTTCGCACTCACTGAACCCCGGATGCCATGATCGATCAGGGGGTCCCTCGTCATAAGACCGCGCTGACCCGGGCGTCGATCTCACGCCCGATGGCCTCAGCGATCTCGGACGGACTGATCTCCCATGAGACGTCGGTCTTCGACTACGGCTGTGGTAAGGGCGACGACATTCGCCACCTGCAGACACTCGGCTACCAGGTCGACGGTTGGGACCCCAAACACCGACCAACGGCGGAGAAACGCGAAGCCTCGGTCGTGAACCTGGGGTACGTGATCAATGTGATCGAGCAACGGTCGGAACGAGCGGAGGTCCTCCGATCAGCGTGGGGACTCGCCCGAGAAGTCCTCGTGGTAGCGGCGCGAATGTCCTGGGACGCCCGCAACCTCGCCGGTCGTCCGATGGGGGATGGACTGATAACGCGTACGGGGACGTTCCAGAAGTTTTTCGATCAAGCGGAGTTGTCGTCGTGGATCGAGTCCACTCTCGGCTACAAACCACATGCGGCCGCACCGGGAATTTTCTACGTTTTCAGGGAAGAGTCGGCCGCTCAACGATTCGTGGTTTCGCGGGTGTACACCTACCGTCCGCGTGTCACGATCGACCCCGAGACACAGTATGAGGCGAATCGGGATTCGCTCGCACCATTGCTGACCTTCATGCAGGACCACGCGAGGCTACCGCGGACCGGTGAGCTGAAGAGCGATGAGGTCGCTGCAATCCAGGAGGGCCTCGGAAGCATCGGACGGGCTGACAGGCTCATCCGTCGGGTGACCACCGACGAGCATTGGGACGCGGTCGCAGCGCAGCGCCGAGCGGAACTCCTCATCTACGTGGCGCTGTCGCGCTTCGGTAATCGACCGAAGTACTCTCAGCTGGACCGATCCCTCGCGACGGATCTAAAAGCACACTTCGGGAGTTACAGAGAGGTCTGCAACCAAGCGGACCGTCTACTGGTCGCGTGTGGGGATCGCGCACTCCTCCACGTCAGTGCACGAAGCTCCGCGATAGGGAAGCAGACCCCCAGTGCGCTCTATGTCCACACGTCCGCCATGGCCGAGATCCCCCCGGTTCTCCAAGTGTACGAAGGTTGCGCTCGAGTTCTCGCGGGGACTGTTCCCAGTGCGAACATGATCAAACTATCGGTCACCGAGCCGCAGGTGTCGTACCTGACGTACCCGGATTTCGACCGTGACCCACACCCGGTCCTGAGATCGGCGATCACCGTCAACCTACGAAAGCTGACGGTTGACTGGCGGGATTACAGTCGCTCGGAGAATCCTCCGCTCCTCCATCGGAAAGAAGAGTTTCTCGGTGCGGGAGATGCGCGACGTCCGCTGTATGAGCGCCTGACCAAGTCCGAGGTCAAGGCTGGGCTTTACGAGCACCCTGAGAGGATCGGAACGCTCAAGGGGTGGCAGGCGACACTCGACCGTGCGCAGGCCGGATTTCGGGGTCATCGACTAATCAAGAATGACCGGAAACAGGGATGAGCACGTCCGTTCGACGACGGAATCAGGCCACGGTGTCTCTTCTCTCCATTCCCGGTCACTCGCTCGTGCCGAGCATGTTGCCGTGTGGCTCTGGCGTGTCAGAGAGGTCAGTGGATTCGGGTCCTCACCATGTAGAAATGCCACTCAGCAATTCATCTACGGATGCTGGACTTGCTCCGCTGCTATCGCTGAGCGCCTCTGACACCAGATCGGCCACCACAAGGTCGGCGGTCTGGTGGCGAACGTTCACCTGCTCCTGGATGTACTCCAATCCGCCGTTCGCGAACTCCTCGAATATGGAGAGGCGCTCCTCGACCCGCATCCAATCCATAATTTCTGGATCATCTTTCACCACGTTGGCCGCGATCATGTTAATGAGGGCTTCACTGAATGCACGTCCGGTCAGCGTTTCGTAGCGGATTGGGTCGCCGGCGCTCTCTGAGAAGGTAACCCTGCGCGAATAATAGAAACCGATGGCAGCAGCGAGTATCAGTATGTCGCGAAAAGTTCCGAATCCACCTTCTTCCTGCAGTTCCTTCATGAGGCGTTCATGTTCTTGAGGACGTCGTACTCGAACGTCGGAGGGTGCGCTGCTCACTGGATCTCCTTGAGAAGTGCGAAGTCGGTTTCATCGCTCCGGATATAGGGGTAGGCGTGCCCGTTTAATTCGATATCTTCGTTTGTCGCGCCTGGCAGACTGCTGTGTGCTTCGATCACACCAAGATGGCTTACGTAGGGACTGAGTTCAGTGACAACCTTTCCCAAACCCTGACTCTTGCTCACTAGCACCAACAACTGGGGGGCCAACGTGGCAAGTGCCCGGGTGACTTCTTTCTGGTAATTTTCGTCCAGGGAACCGAAAGCAGCATCCATCACTATCGGATAGATGCCGGAATCGGCGCCTGAATCCATTTCTTCGGGCTGGTTCTTTCGGTTTTCCTGAGCGACCTGTGAGACTGCGGCGACGAAGCTAAGGCTGAGAACCTGATTTTCGCCTGTCGACTTAGGAACGGGAAGCTTTACGCCATCTTCTTCCGAGTGAAGAGTCAACTCGAAAGACTCGTTCAGGGCGGGTATGTAGTTCTTGAAGGTGATTTTCCCGTAGATTTCCTTGAGCTTAGCGTCCAGCTCTTGACGCTTTTCCTCAGACCTGATCTCGAGAATCTCTTCGAGAGCCTTCCTGACATTCTGGACCATATCAGACCTGGCTCGAGCCTTCGAGGCCAGATCGTCGGTAACCTCTGCTCCCTTGCGCTCCTTGACTCTCTGCTCGATGTCCCGCTGTATCCGCTGTAGATCACCCGCGACCGCGCCGATCCGGCGCTGTTTCTCACCATGCCGAGCTTCGAGATCGATCCGCTTCGATTCCAGGGCCTGCACGTCCTCCATACGACTGTCTCGCAGCTTGCCATCGAGTTCGGACATGGTTTCCTCGAGCTCCGATATGGAGTCCCGAAGTTTCCCGATGCGCTTCATGATCTGCCCGAGTCCGTCGCGTAGGTCGTTGCGGGCGGAAGACATCGGCTCGATCTGGCCACTGAGCTTCTGCCATGCGGTCTCGACCGCTTGGAGGCCGGCTCGCTGCCGCCACGCGGTGACCTTCTGCCACGCCTCACTGTGATCGGCGAGCTCTGTTCCACAAATGCACACGCCATCGTCCAACAATTTGTCGACAAATTCGCGCTTCAGCGGAGCCGGCAAGGCGCCCTTCCTGTACAGTGCGCTGGCTATTTCGTTGGTTGACTGACAGACGTGCTCGGTGAAAGCGAGGAAACCTCGAGTTGCAATCAGAGTGGCACGCTCCGCTGTTGCCAGCTGGAGCCCGCTTCTGGCTTCACTCAGCTTCTTCTCTACCAAGTCACGCTGTTGCTGGATCGGCGCCGCTGCGTCGTGTTGGCGAAGCAGGTCGGTTACTTGTTCCCGTTCATCGTTCAAATCGGCCAACGTAGATTCGAGAATCTTCTGCTCCTCACGCAGCTCGGACTCGTTCTCCCGTAGCTGGTCGATAGCCGCTTGGATCTCGCTGGCCTTGTCACCGCCATACTTGCGAATGTCAGCTGTCAGTTTGCGGTCGACCTTCGGGAGATGTGTCAGCGCGCGCTCGACCTGCTCGAGAGCAAGCAATACTTTGATGTCTTTCTGCACCTCGCTGTATGCACTCTTTTCGACAAGCTTTTCAATTCGCTCACCGTTGAAGAAGAAGAACCGACTGATACTGCGAGGCAGGATCGAGAGGATGTGTTCTTGTGGTGCGCGCACGACTTCCGAGGTTCCGTCGGGTCTCGTCGTCCAGAGTTGAACCTCCGGAGTCGCCTTACCCTGGTAATCGCCTTCCTTGCGAAGTGCGATGCTACGTAGGATCCGGTAATCCTGGGCGCCGTGTTCGAAGGTGATCTCGACGTACACTTCGACAGTGTCGCCGGTGGCAGCCTTTCGCCAGACTGTATCTGTGATCAGTCTGTCCTGCTGCTCGACGTCGTCGGACATCGCGCCATAGAGTGCCCAGGTAAAGGCGTTGAGCAGAGTGGTTTTGCCCGCGCCGTTCGCGCCGAAGAGCAGGTTGACCGACTTTTCCTTGTCGGATCGCAAGTCGAAGGTTTGCCGACCCTTGAACTGGCGGAAGTTCTTGAGGATAATCGAGTGAAGTTTCATGGCATGATATCCTTCACAGCCGCAAGTATGTCGTCCGTGGCCTCGAACGCACTGACGTGGAGTTTCGCGCGTTCTATCTCGAGTACGCGCTTGAGGAGTGCACGCTCTTCGACGCTCAGGTCCTCAACCACGTGCTTTTCCGTGCGGGCGTTGTTGCTCATCTGTATCCTTTTTCGTTCGGTTTCATCCACTTGAACCTGCCAGGTCTTTTGTCGATCCGAATCTTCCCCTAATTCGCAGATTCTTGCGATATTGGGACACTGGCAGTGCGTCGCCCTCGTTCTTGCGCCCCTGGGGTAGTGTTTCATGCGGGCGATATGATTCAAAGATGCATTAGCTGGTACTGCTCCTTTAGAGGCCTCAACAACTTCAAGGTGGCCTCGTAGTTCTCTGACAACTTACCGAATTCGTTCGCCCGTTCTAACTCCCGGGTCAGCAACCGGCGCTCGATATCGAAGTTTAGGGGGGCTCCAGGTGGGGGAACGGCGAGGTAGTCTAGAATTTCAGCTCTGTCTTTGCCTTCGGCTTTTCGGAGCAGTCGGCCTCTTCGTTGAATGAATTGGCGAGGGTTGCTGCTACTGGCTAATAGGTAGCCGGTACGCGCATCCGGGATGTCGACTCCTTCATCGAGGCAACGCATGGCCACGAGCACCTTCAGGTCATCGCCGGAACTGAAGCGGCTCAGTAGTAGCTTCCGTTCCGACCGTGGGGTCTTGGAGGTGTAATTGTGCGCTGGCAGGTGTAGTTCGTTGCCGACGAGATTCATTACCTGTTGAAGTTGATTCGTCCCCGACGGTTCGCCAGCGGGAGAGGGTCGGGTCCCTTCAGCGCAGTAGACCAGCTGGTACCAAGTGTCCCGCCGTTCTCGGAGGTCGTGGCGCAGTGCATCCAGCTTACCTTGGGCGTGGCCCAGGACACCGGCACGTTTGCGAAGCAAGAGGCCGAGTGGAGAATTGGAGTCGTTGTCCAGTTCGTGTCCTGCTGCGATTGCGGCAGCGATGTGGGCCGAAAGCTCGATGTAGAGTTGGGTCTCGTCCTCGTCGAGTTCAACGAGCCGAGGAATGTAGTTGTACCGGCAGAGGGCGCCCATTTCGATGGCGTCGCCTAATCCCAGCTCATATACGATTGGTCCGAAATAGCTGATGAGTGCATCGGTCCCTTCGTCATCGAACCACCTCTCAGGGGTTGCGGACAGGGCCAGCCGATACGTTGCATTTGCTGGAAGGCGGGATCGATACGTAGGAGAGCCGAGGTTGTGTGCTTCGTCGGCGATTACCATGATCGGCTGGGTGATACGGGCCAGAATCGCCTGGAACTTTTCCCCCGAGAACGAGTCGTAGGTGGCGACCATGGCGATGATCGGGCGCTGCCCCAGTCTAATCTGAGTAAGCTGCTCCTCAACCAGTGGCGGCCACCTCTTGCTCGACTCGTAAATGGGAACCGGGCGGACGCCGAACTCCACCACCTCGGACATCCACTGGTCTACCAGGTGTTGTAGGGGTGCAAGGATTAGCAGGACCAACGGCTCCCCGCGGTGCTCCAATACTTCCGCCAACCGTGTGGCAGCCATCATCGCGGTTTTCGTCTTTCCGGTTCCGGTCGCCATCTTGAGGATGCCTCGGCCCTGGTGCTTTAGCCATGAGTACACCGCAGTCTTCTGATAGTCGCGGGCAGTTAGCCAGCTTGGGATCTCCAGCTGAGTGCGTTCGTCAACGACTTCTGCTGTTGGCTCTAGGGCGTTGTCTCGAGCGGGCAGAATGAACGTACGCTCTTGGCCGAGACGGATGAGGTGTGATCGAGCTACTTCGGGGAAGTCGATCACGCTCAAGAAGGGGGTCTCGTTCGCCCACAGTTCCTCGAAGTCGTTTTCGAGGTTCAGAGCTCGGGCGCCGTCTCCCTCTAACCAGCCCCGATAAACTTCAAGCGACTCGAAGTTGGCGGCAAGTCCTCCTGCTGTCTCGTTACTGCTGCCCGTGAAGGCGACCAGGTCCCCCACTGGATCTCTGAAAATGCCGATTTTCTCGTGGTAGATGCCGATGTGGCCATCTCGCATGACAAACGCCAGCTTAATATCAAGTCGTCCCTCGGCGATGAGTCGACCGAGCAAACCCAATCCGTCGAGTACCGGACCGCGGTCTTCGGCTCGTAAGACATGGTCGGTACTACGTGCGATCACCGAGCGAATATCGTAACCGCGTTCGATGTCCAGAGCATCTTCTTCAGTCAGGTGGGGAGATGCGATCAAGCGCATCGCCCCGCCACTGGCGGCGAACGTCTCGATGCCCCGAGAGTAAAGCGCGAGGCTGGTAGAAGAGAAGTATCCTACCGCCCTGCTGTAGCTGGCGGCGACCCGAAAAGCAGGAACGTAGAAATCCTGAACTACATCACCGCGGTTGCTTCTGTAGCGGTTCGATAGCTCAAGGCTACGCAAGCCTCCGTGCGTGGAGGTATCGGTCATAACAACCCCATGATGTCGTCTACGTCCGCGCTTTCCGTTCGCGTGGCCGGTAGCTGTCCGGTCTCCAAGTTCTCACGAGCTGCCAGGATCAGATCGGCTACTTCGTCGTCTCCTCGCGAACGATAGCCGCCGATGATGCTGCTCACAGGGGAGTCGTCGGGAAGCTTGATTGCTCTCGCCAAGGCGACGCGGGCCTCTTCGGAGTCTCTGGGAGCCGGAGAGGCCACGAGAGAAAGCGCATCGGTCAGCGGGTTACCTCCCAGTTCTGGTGCGCATTCGAAACCAAACGTCTGGTTGTCGTTGATAATTAGGAACACCTCGGTGCCGGTAGCGACATCCGCCTCCATGAGGAATCGACGGATTGTGCCGAACGCTGGCTGGATACCAGTCCACGAGATGGACTGGGGACCGAGTCGGGATTCCAATTGGATCGACTGCCCGGCCTTGAGACTGGTTACCGCCGCGACGGCCAATGGGGCGACCGTTCCGCTACCGCGCAGGTGGTCGGTGGTGACTTTGACGCGGTATGCCCACCCGTCTGGGCGCCGGAACATTCGCCGTGTGTTCTCCGGAGCTTTGCGTGCTGAGCGATCACCGCTGTCAAGTTGCACTACTCCGTCGATAGTGATGAATGGTGCTGCTCCGGCGTACGCGATGACGCTGCTGCTACTCACGCTGTACCGGGCGGTGATGTACTCCACGACGTCGTTGAGTCGTGCCCGCCCGCCGCCTCGTCCCACCAGCTCCCGGATGACAGAACGGATTCCGCCGTACGCTTCCATGCCCCACTCTTTGAGTGCCCAGCTATCACGGTCGACTCGCTCGAATCGGTCATCGATGCCCATGGCATTGCGGAGCGAGCCAACGCTACGTTCGTAGATGAAACGGTCGATGATCTGCTGAGCGCTCAAGGGCGCTCCTTCGATGGAGAGGATCGCCGCCGCATAGTCCCCCACCGATGACGTTCTCGTGAGGACGAAATCGCCGTGGGTCACATACCCGCAATGGGAGAGCCACTCGGCGGTGAGTGCGGGACGAATTTCGGCGTTGCTAGCCTTGATGATGTCGATCTCGTCTAGGCGAATTACTCCGTGTTTGTCGGATCGCTCGGATAGCTGTGTCTGGGTGAGCTCGCGGGCGGCGTTCATCGTCGGGACTGCACACCAGCCGTCCTCGATCTCGTAAGCGTCGTCCAGACGGTCAAGAACCCGCCACGCCGGCTGTCCAACACACGCCACTACTCGTCTGAGAGCAGGTATCAATTGCAGTAAGTCGTCTAGCGGACGAATTGTCCCTATGAGCGCGCGGGCTCGGTCCGCAACCTGTTCCAGCGGGCCGGTATCTGAAATCAGGCTGAGCATAGTGCCTCGTGCTTTGCCTTCGATCTGCCTAATTCGCTCTCGGGTAACGCCGTGGATGAGGCCGAGTTGATCCAGTGTCATCGGCTCGTCGGCGAAGAGCCTCGAACCGAGTACCTCTACAGCGCGGGGCTCCAACTGCCTCAATGCGTCATCGAACAACTCCGACACGTCATGGTGCAGCAGTTGCGCGGGCAGAACTGCTTGTGGAGTGAGTGACTCGAGGCGAGCGCGTGCCTGCATGATCTCGTCGGGAGTGCCAGGCGGGACGTCGCCGCTGATCAGCCGCTGAGTAGGCAAACCGACAGTGACGAACCACATGGCGAGGTGGTTCAGGTCGTCGACTATCGAAACCGTCCATTCGGGGAGCTGCGTCGGTTCATGCGGGATGGCGTCAGAGGGACTCTGCGATTCTCTCCGGGAGGTGACCGTCGGTGTGGCCAAAGACGTAGAAAGCTCGGCTAGTTCTTGAAGGATCGAGTCCACGGTCCCAATACCGACCCCGCTCCAGTCCAGCATTTCGTCAAGAGTGATGGTAATCAACTGGCCAGCGGCGCAGCTGCCTCCTCCGAATCGCGCGAGAGCATTAACTGCTCGCGTGGGAAGAGGGAGTTGCATCAGGTCGATGTTGGGCGGAAGCCCGGGAAAGATCTGGCCGATTGTCCAGCGGGTCAGTCGCTCCATTGCGAGTTCCGAGATAGTTGCCAACCGTGATCGGTAGGTGAGGGGATCTGCGTCGACGATCTCTTCTTGCCACCAGTTAACGTCGTTCGATCCGGACGCTCCCGCGAGCCATGGAAAGGCATCCGCCCAGACGAGCGGGCGAGCATCGCGGCAAGTGAGGTCAGGGTTCATGGTAAGGGGCTCCTTTGCACCTGTTGGTCGACCCAGGTATAGCAGGGCCCTACGACACGGCCAGAGGCGCGCCATAGCCGCGCGAGGTTCGATGCCCAACATTGGCAGGGTTTTCCACCTCTCTTGCTGAATCTCGTCTTGCCAGCTGGGTGCGGATTGATGTGCAGTGAGTCACGAGGAGATGCGGCTGTTCGCGTGGTGGTGTTGCCGCTGGCGTGGGATTGACCTGGGCGATTGCGATTGGGGCCGTCTGAATTTCCATCCTGACCCTCACATTAGGCACGGACCATCGTCTCCATAGAAGAACGAACAGATCAGGTGTCCTGATTCAGATTTCGGAAGACCTACTTCCTACTGACCGGAGACTGCTGCACGGGTGGAAGAGATCTGATCTGGAGCGCCGAACGGTGCCGCTGGACTGAACCTCCTTGGCTCCGTTGGAGGGTCTTGCTAAATTAGGCGGCCTGATGGCCGGTCGCATAGTTGGAACCGGTACATCTCCTCATAACCGACAGGTGGCCGGTAGCCGATCGCGGAATGTAACCGCTTGCCGTTGAACCACCTCACCCAGTCCGCGGTCTCGCGTTCGACCTCGTTGCGTCCGGACTACCTGCGTGAGGAGTTCAGGTCGATCTGTTCTGTCTTGTACCGGCGGGCGTTCCGGTCGGTCGCGCTGCCGAGGTTGGGTAGTCCGACGTTCTTACCGGCCAGGTCGGCGAGGCCGCCCGGGAACGAGTCGGACTTCTTTCTAGAAAGGTCCAGGGTGGGCAGGGCGACGAAGTTGATGATGTTGCGGTGCCCTGAGGTAAGGACCTTGAAGCACCCGCTCTGCTCCAATGCTGTGACGATGATGCTCCGGGGACCGTACATGACGGCGATCTCCCCACGCAGGCCGGCGGCGACCGCGTTCTGGCCACTGGGATTGGGGATGAGTTTCAAATCGAGATTGCGGTTCTCGAACAGGCTCTGATCTGGGGCGACCCAGTCCAACAGTCTCAGGATTGCCTGCTCCTGGTATCCGACCTTCAGGGGAGTCTGCCCGTCCGCGTTGGCCTCAACCTGACTCGTGCTGCTGGAGCATCCGGCAAAGATGGCGAGGGTCGCCAGAGGGGCGGTGGCCTTCGCGATGTGCCCCTTGATGGGGGTTTGCTTTGCGTCGGGCCCGTTGAGGGGGCTTGCGGAGGGCGAATGGGCTGTGGGCGGATCACCTTTTCGGGATTGGCTACGGATCCGATCACACACCTAGCCAATCGATTGACTGGAAAAGTTTCGACGGATTCTCGGGCGCGGGTGAAGTTGACAGGCTCCCGTCCGGAACGACGTCTGCCGGTCCTGTCGGCCGCCGCCCCGCAGCCTCCTCCGCTTCGAATAGGCGAGTGCCCCGACCTCTGAGTGGGTCGATAATTGCTGCTCATTGCGATTATCGGGCCTTCGCGCGTCACTCTCGATTCCGAGGAGTGGAGGTCTCCGGCATAGGCTGTCTCCCCGGCGCGTCAGGGCCCACCCGCCCTCCACGCCACGACTGACGCAGCCGATTCCATCTACCCGCAAGGAGCCCCACGTGGAGTACGCGCAGATCGAGGCGCTGCGCGAGCGGCATCCCGCCTGGCGGATGCTGCGCGCCACGCACGCGCCGCTGCTGCTCACGGTGCTGGGCCGGTTCTTTGTGGAGGAGGGGCGCGGGGCCAGCTCAGAGGGCGAGCTGGTGGCGGCGCTGGACGACCAGCTCTACGCCATCAACGCCCAGGATCCGCAGAACCCGCGCTTCCTGCGCATGGCCGCCGAGTATCTGGCGGACTGGGCCGGCCCGGAGGCGGGCTTCTTGCGCCGCTTCTACCCCTTGGGTGCCGACGAGATCCACTACGACGCAACCCCGGCCCTGGAGAAGGCCTACGCGTGGGTGCAGGGCCTTGCCGAGACCTCCTTCGTGGGCACCGAATCGCGCCTGCAGACCGCGGTGGACCTGCTGCGCCAGATCGCCCAGGGCACCGAGTCCGATCCGGCCAAGCGCCTGGACCAGCTCGAGCGCCGCAAGCAGGACATCGAGCGGGAGATCGACCAGCTCCGCCAGGATCCGGACTCCGGCCTGCTGGACCGCACCGCGGTCCGCGAGCGCTACCAGCAGTTCGCCACCACGGCCCGCGAGCTGCTGGCCGACTTCCGCCAGGTGGAGGAGAACTTCCGCGCCCTGGACCGCTCGGCGCGCGAACGCATCGCCACGTGGCAGGGCAGCAAGGGCGAGCTGCTGGCCGAGCTCGTCCACGGCCGCAGCATGATCGACTCCTCCGACCAGGGCCGCAGCTTCCAGGACTTCTACGACCTGCTGCTGTCCACCTCGGGCCAGGAGGAGCTGTCCATGCTGCTCGAGCGCCTCACCGGCATTGACGAGCTCGGCGCGGACCGGCGCCTGCGCACCGTGCACCACGGCTGGGCGGAGGCCGCGGAGCGCACCCAGCAGACGGTCCGCAACATCTCCGAGCAGCTACGCCGCTTCACCGACGACCAGGTGTGGCTGGAGAACCGCCGGGTGCTGGACCTGGTGCGCCAGATCGAGACCTCGGCGCTGCAGGTCCGCGAGGGCGAGCTCCCGGACCTCGGCCTGGAGCTGGAGGAGACCAGCATCGATGTGGCGCTGCCCACGGATCGTCCGCTGTTCACCGCCCGGCCCGCCGCGGAGGTCAACAGCCTGCTCGATCCTGTGGACACCGAGGAGGTCGACACCTCGGTGCTGACCGACCAGGTCGTCGTCGACCCCGCCCGCCTGGCCTCCCGCATCCGGGCGCTGATCCCGGTCCGCGGCACCGCCCGCCTGGAGGACATCGTCACCATGTACCCCCTGCAGCACGGGGCGGCCGAGATCGTCGGCTACCTGGCGCTCAAGGACGACGACCTCGAGGTGACCACCAACGAGCACGAGGAGACCGTGATCCAGTACCACGAGGCCGGCAGGTCCATGCGTGCAGTGATGCCGCGGTTGGAGGTCAGGCGCCGATGAGCGAGGCACACCGCGCCGCCCCCGACTGCAGCGCATCCGACAGTGCTGGACCCGACCGCGCCGCCCCCGAACGAGCGGTGGCCGTCAGCGCCATCCGCCTCATGCAGGGCGTGGTCTACCAGGAGACCGACGCCTGGGACGACCTCGTCCGCCACCAGGGCGCTGTCCGCGACCACTTCGCCGTGGTCGGCCTGGAGGTGGTGATCGACGACGACGAGGGCTACGCCTACCTGCGCACCGCCGACACCCCGGAGGGCGAGGACGCGCTTCCCCGGGTGATCCGTCGCCGCAGCCTGACCTACGCCGACAGCCTGCTGCTGGTCCTGCTGCGCAAGCGGCTCGCCGAGTTCGAGTCCGCCGGCGATCCCGGGCAGTTGGTGCTCACCCACGACGAGATCGTGGAGATGATCCAACTCTTCCTGGCGCGCAGCACCGACGAGGCCCGCGAGGCCCATCAGGTGGACGCCTCCATCAACCGGCTGGTCGGGATGGGGTTCCTGCGCCAGCTCAAGGACCGCAAGGGCACGTGGGAGGTCCGCCGGATCCTCAAGGCGTACGTCGACGCCGAGACCCTGTCCGATTTCTCGGCCAAGCTCGCCGAGTACGCCGAAGCGGGGGCACAGCATGACTAGCAGCCTGACGAGCGCCACCACCAGCGGACTGTTCTCCTCCGTGGAGCTGGGAGCGGGCAGCCGCCCCGGGTTCCGACTGGCCCGGCTGGAGGTCCTCAACTGGGGCACTTTCGACTCCCGGGTGTGGCACCTGGACTCCGCGGGGGAGACGCTCCTGCTCACCGGCGACATCGGCAGCGGCAAGTCCACCCTCGTGGACGCGGTGAGCACGCTGATGCTGCCCTCGCACCGGATCGACTACAACAAGGCCGCCGGTGCCGCCCGCAAGGAGCGCACGCTGCGGTCCTACGTCGAGGGCCACCACAAGACCGAGCGCAACGAGGCCACCGGCACCGTCCGGCCCGTGGGGCTGCGGGACGCGCGCTCGTACTCGGTGATCCTGGGCGTGTTCCGCAACGAGGGCTACGGCGACGAGGTGACCCTCGCGCAGGTCTTCCAGCAGCAGGACGCCACCGGCCAGCCGTGGCGCCGGTTCGTCACCGCCGACCGGGCGCTGTCGATCGAGGGCGACTTCACCGACTTCGGCACCGACCTGTCCACGCTGCTCACCCGGCTCAAGGACTCCGGCGCCGCGGTGGAGAAGGACTTCCCGACCTACGGCCGCGCGATGCGCCGGCTGCTGGGGATCCGGTCCGAGCAGGCCATGGAGCTGTTCCACCAGACCATCTCCATGAAGTCGGTGGGCGACCTCAATGAGTTCGTCCGCACCCACATGCTCGAACCCGCCGACGCCTCCGCCCGGATCGAGGGGATCCTGCGGCACTTCGAGGACCTCACCCGCGCCCACGACGCCGTCAAGCGCGCCCGCACCCAGCTCGACGCGCTGGAGCCGCTGGTCGAGCAGATCGAGACCTACGACGCGGCCCTGCGGCGCCGCGAGCGGCTGCGCGACGAGCGGATGGCGATCCGGCCCTACTACGCCGAACTGCGGCTGAGCCTGCGCCAGTCCGAGATCGACACCCTGGGCCACGAGGTCGCCACCGCCGTCGCCGAGCTGGGCCGCATGCGCGAGCGGACGCAGGAGCTGGCCACCGAGCGCGACAGCCTGGTCACCGTGCGCGCCGAATCCGGCGGCAATCGCGTGGGTGACCTCGAGCGTGATGCCACCGCTGCGCGGGAGCAGTTCGAGGAGCGTCGTCGTCGTCGGGATCGGTTCACCGACGCCCTCCACCGCGCCGGACTGGATCCGGTGACCGACGAGGCGGGGTTCACCCGCCTTGCCGAGCACGTCACCGCCCGCCAGGCCGAGCTCGACGCCCTGGCCGCCGACCTCAAGACCCGGCACGACGCCCTGGTCATGGACCACGGCCAGCGCCGGCGGCTGCTGCGCGAGGTGACCCAGGAACTGGAGAGCGTGTCCGGGCGCTCGAGCAACATCCCCGCCGAGCAGCTGCAGGTCCGCGACCAGCTATGCACCGGGCTCGGCGTGGACGCCGCCGACCTGCCCTTCGCCGGTGAGCTGATGGACGTGGCCCAGGAGCACGCGCAGTGGCGCGGCGCGGCCGAGCGGGTGCTGCGCGGGTTCGCCCTGTCCCTGCTGGTGCCGGAGAGCCTGTACGCGGGCGTGTCCGAGTGGGTGAACTCGCGCCGGCTCACCGCCCGCCGCTCCGACGGGCGCGAGGTGGGCGTCCGGCTGGTCTACGAGCGGGTGCCCGAGCGGCACGTGCCGCTGCAGCGGCCGCAGGCGGCGGGGTTGCTGCTGGCCGACACCATCGAGATCGCCGACTCCCCGCTGCGGGCCTACCTGGCCAAGGAGCTCTACGCCCGCGCCGACCACCGGTGCGCGGACACCATGGAGGAGTTCCGCGCCGCCGATCGCGCCGTGACCATCCAGGGGCAGATCCGGTCCCGCGGCTGGCACGTCAAGGACGACCGGCAGTCGGCCACCGACGCCCGCGGCTGGGTGCTGGGTTGGCGGACCGAGGACAAGGTGACCGCGCTGCGGGCCCGCCGCGCCCAGCTGGAGGGCGAGGTCGCCGAGCGGGCCACCCGGCTCGACGCCGCCGTGCGCGACCAGGCCACGCTGGGGGAGGCGCGCACCGCGCTGATCCGCCTGGCGGAGTACACCACGTGGCGGGACCTGGACTGGGCCGGGGCCAAGGAGCGCGCCGAGTCCGCCGAGGCGGAGCGGCGCCGACTGGTCGAGGGCAGCAGCGAGATGGCCGAGATCGACCGGCGGCTGGCCGACCTCGACAGCCGTAGGGCCGCGCTGGCGGAGGACGAGCGGGAGCTGGCCGATCACCGCAGCCGCTGGCAGAGCAGCATCGACCACGAGACCCGGCAGATGGCGCGTGACCAGCGCGCCCTAGCCGAGCTCGACGACGAGCTGCTCTACGCCGCCCGGGAGGTGTACCCGCAGCTGCGCGAGCGCCTGGGCTACACCGAGGACAAGGGCGCCGAGTACGCCCAGACGGCGGACGAGGCCCACACCGCCGAGCAGGCGCTGGGCGACGCCGTGGACGCCGACGTGGAGCGGGCCCAGCGGGAGCTCAACGGCCTGACCACCCGCATCCAGCAGGCCATGGCCGAGATCTGCCGGCGGTGGCCGGACCAGACCAAGGAGATGGACGCCTCGATCGCCGCGCGGGACGAGTTCGTGCGGTTCCACGCCCGCCTGGCCGACGACGACCTCCCGCGGTTCGTAGGCGAGTTCGAGGAGCAACTGCGCAAGAACACGATCCGCGAGCTGGCCGGCTTCCACAACTGGCTGCTGCGCCAGGCCGACGACATCGGTCAGAAGATCGAGAAGACCAACGAGGCGCTGGGGGCGATCGACTTCAACCCCGGCCGGTACGTGCGCCTGGACCGGGAGAACACGGTCAACCAGGAGGTCCGCCAGTTCCGCGCCGACCTACGGGGAGTCACCGACCAGGCGTTCGGCGGCGAGGGGCAGTACTCCGAGGAGCGGTACGAGCAGGTCCGGGCCATCCTCGAGCGGCTGCGGGGCCGCGAGGGCCACAGCGACGGGGACCGCGCCTGGCGCTCGCGCGTCACCGACGTGCGCAACTGGTACACCTTCTCCGCCTCCGAGCGGGACCGCGAGACCGATCAGGAATGGGAGCACTACCGGGACTCCGACGGCAAGTCCGGCGGGCAGAAGGAGAAGCTGGCCTACACCATCCTGGCCGCGTCGCTGGCGTACCAGTTCGGGCTGGAATGGGGGGCCGACAAGGCCCGCGACTTCCGCTTCGCCGTGATCGACGAGGCCTTTGGCCGCGGCTCCGACTCCTCGACCCGCTACGCGCTGGAGCTGTTCGCCAAACTCGGCATCCAGCTGCTGATCGTCACCCCGCTGCAGAAGGTGCAGGTGATCGCGCCCTACGTGCGGTCGATCGGCTACGTGGACAACGTGGACGGCCGGTGCTCGAGGCTCGTGCAGATGACCACCGAGGAGTATCACGAGCTGCGCGGGGGGCGGTGACGGCCGGATGCGAGGGCAGAGCTCGGGCACCGCTAGCTGTTAGGCGTCACCGGAGACCTGGTGACCTGTTTCTCGCGTCGCTCCGCCTTTGCTGATGATGTACTTGCCACATGAGTGACATAGCGAGCGTCGACGCAGCGACTGATCACGGTGTGAGGTCAGGGCCCGAGGTGATCGCCGCCTTGGGCAAGGATCTGATGTACCAGCTGTCCACGGCGGGCCAGGAGTTATTCCATAGCAACATGCTTTACTGGTTGGCCACCAATGCTCCGGACGCCTCCGCCGCGATCTGGGAGCTGTTCGGCTTGGAGACGCCGGACGCCGCCTTCCGCGAGTATCAGAAGGTAGACCTATATGTGAAAAGCGCAGAGCGCCATTTGTTCTTGGAGAACAAGGTCATGGCGCTCCCCGACGCGGAACAGTTGGCGCGGTACTCCGAGAGGCTGGAGAAGCAGGGCTTTGGAGACAATGCCCAGTGGATACTCCTCACGCTCATACCGCCGGTCTTCGAGACTTCCCGTGTCGGTTCGGGGCGCTGGAGGTGCGTCACCTACCGCGAACTGTTGCCAGCATTGCAGGAGACGATCAACGCCCTGGAGGGTAGCGATCGCGACGTGGTGACGCGGTACGCGGAAATGGTTGCGAACCTGGTCGATCTCGCGGCCGTGTACGACCCCCAGCGCGATGTGAATTCGCCGTTCTGGCTGGAGGCAACGCTGCAGGAGTCGCTAGAGAAGTCGAGGCTCGCAAGCGTGGTGAAGAAGCTCCAGATGACACGGTGTGCGGAGGGCATACGAGAGCGGCTCAATGCTGCGGGGGAGAGAGCGGATGGCGCCCGGGTCGATGCGGGAATGTCTACTCGCAGCAAAGCAGGGATTGTCCAGCACTTCATTGAGTACAAATCCGGGCGGGTCACGCGGCAGCTCGGATGGCAGCTCGAGGGGCGACAACTGCGTTTGGTCGGCATCATCGGCGACAAGGAGTGGAAGAGGATCGATCCCAGCCAACGAGGTCAGATCCTTGAGGATGAGAACGAGGGATACTTCTCCTTTGACGACGGGTTCGAGGAGTTCGGTGAACTGCTGGAGCCATACTCGGGCAAGCGCGATTGGCTGCAGTACGGCGAACAATTCCGGTACCGGTACTCGACGGTGAAAGAGGAGACCACCTGGTCGGAACTCATTGAGCTGCTGACCGGTGCCTCGGAAAGGGCCTATCGGCAGGTGGCCCAAGCGGGGCAGCAACTACCGCATTGAGAGAGTGTCGACGTGTCCTCTCACGGGCACTGCGGCCAGCTCTGAGTGCGTCAACGTCGCCGTCGTCGCCCCCTAGCTGACTTCCCGGATCGCACGCACCGGTCACCCCGACCTATTGATTACCCGCGTAAGACCGGAGGAAAGGGACGCGTACTTGGTCGCCTTGCGGATTGCTACATAGTCTTGCTCGCGTGAGAGCGATGAAGCGGGCGGCGGTAAACCGGCCCTTCCGGATTTAGAGTGCGTTGATCCGGTTCTGGAGCTGTCCGGAGTGGATGAGCGACCGCAATATGTAGTGCTTGAGGTTGCGGAAGCCCAGGGCGATTCCGCGGAGGTGCTCGAGGCGTCACTCCGTTCGAGGATTCGGTAGAAGGTTGACTCGAAGGATCACACGGTGGCCGCTCTACATCCGTACACAACACGGAATCGCAGACGATCTCGGCCACCGAGTTACACCACTCTATGGGGCACTACTAACGCCGGTGGCTACCCAGTGCAGTTCGACACCGCGGACGTATGGCAGTCCGGGTTTCCTGCGACGCAGACCGAGAGCCATCTCGAATCCGAGGTGAGTGAGCTACGGCCCCGCACGTCGCTCGTCATCGACGATGTCGGCCATACCCGTTCGACACCGGTGCAACGAAACGGCGCTGGCAGCTCGAGGCCCACCGTCACGAGCGAAGGTCGAACCCCGCCGCCTCGAAGAGGGCGCAGTGCGACTGGGGACACAGCGTCGCCGAGACGGTCTCGCCGGTCGCGGATATCGAACTTCGTCCACCATGCCGAGATCCGACCGCTCGGCGAACACTCCCACCCGGGCGGGAGGTGTCGCGACACCACGACCGCACAGACCCGCGACCAGTGGGGGTGGGGTCAGTAGCCGCCCGCTACGTAGGTGGCGTTACGCGTCCGCCTTTGACACCCCGTCCCGAGCGGGGGGTCGGGCGCCACGGATTACACCGGTTCCCGATTGGGACTCCTCCTTGGGCGCGGGGCCCAGTGTGGTCATCTCGGCTGGCTTGTTCACCTAGCGAGGCCGTTCCGACGAGAGCCCTCCAGTATCCACGCAGCAGGACGACGGTGAAGGGTCCGTTGGAAGGGGCCAGCATCGCCCCTCCGCCGAACGAGCCGTATTCCACCGGGCGGGCTGGGTTCTTTAGAAACCGCCGGCCACCGCCCGGTCGGGCGTACATCGTGACATCCGCAGGGCAGGCGACACGCCGATGGACTCGGCGGGCGATACAGCGGGTCTTACTCGAGAGCCCGCAGTGGCGGCAGTAGCGCGATCCCAACGGCGCCCCGGACGGACCGACGCGGCTCGATGCAGTGAAAAAGCGACCTACCTGCGGAAACAGGCCCGATTTGGTTTCGTCGACACTCCCGTGTAACTTTATCGGAGCCGCCAGGGAGCGGGCCGGAGCCGAGAGGCGAGGGCCTGGTTCGGGTGGTGGGAAAGTGTGGGTGTCCGGTTCTCCTGGTTTGACTGGGGCGGGCGGGTCACCTACGCTGGAGAAGTTGCCCCGAGCGGGTGGCGGATTGCAGTGACTGCCCCGCGAGCTGGTTGTCTTCGGATGGCTGGTCAGTGGTGTGTGGGTGTTGTTTGAGAACTCAACAGTGTGTTTTGTTTGTGATAGTGCCAAATTTTTTGTTTGGTTGCGACCCTTTCACATCCCTGTCGTGGGGGTCGCGTTTTTGTTTGAACAGCCAGTTT